>NZ_WTVQ01000059.1 GCF_012910955.1 Aromatoleum diolicum | reverse complement strand
GGCCGGGCGGGGGCATGACCGAGCAGCTGTCGCGCAGCCTGGGCTTCGACGAGTTGTCGATCGGCCAGGGCGAACTCGGTGGTGCTACGCGCCGCGCTACCAGTCGCGTGGTCGGCGACGGTACCATCGTCAGTGGTGGGGACGGCGTTGGCGGACAGGTGCTGATGCTGGGCAAGCGACTGTCGTCGGACCTGTTCCTGTCCTTCGAGCAGAGCCTTGGCGGCGCCGAAAGCCTCGTCAAGCTTACGTATCAGCTCACCCGCCAAGTGTCGGTGGTGGCGCGCAGCGGAACCGACAACTCGGCTGATATCTATTACACGATCTCTTTCGAATAAAGGGAATCGCGGCGCGGCGATGTTGTCACATTGCCGGGATACCCCATGGAGGCAAACGGATGACCAACAACGACAAGCTTGCAGCACGCGAAACGGCCATTCTGGCGGGCGGATGTTTCTGGTGCCTGGAAGCGGTATTCAAGGAAGTCGAGGGAGTGGAGTCGGTGACTTCCGGCTATATCGGCGGGCGGTTCGAGGCGCCCACCTACCAGCAGGTGTGCGCGGGCGGCACCGGCCATGCGGAGGCGGTGCAGATCGTGTTCGACCCGGCGGTGGTGAGCTACAGTGACCTGCTCGAGATATTCTTCGTGATTCACGACCCTACCAGCCTCAATCGCCAGGGCAACGACATCGGCACGCAGTACCGTTCGGCAATCTTTGCGACCACCGAAGAGCAGCTGCACACTGCGCTGGCGCTGATCGAGCACATGGGCGAGGCGCGCGTGTACCCGAGCGCCATCGTCACGCGCGTCGACCGGGCGGAGACTTTCTGGCCGGCCGAGGAGCAGCATCACGATTACTACACGCGCAATACCGACCAGCCGTATTGCCAGTACGTGGTGGCGCCGAAGATTGCCAAATTCCGCGCGAAGTTCGCCAGCCGGCGCAGGCAGGGCGGTTAGAATCCTGCTTTTAACCCCGGCAGGAGATTCTGAATGTCCCAGACCACCACCGCCAGCGGCCTCGTCATCGAGGAGCTGGAAGTCGGCAGCGGTGCCACCGCGGCCAAGGGCAATCGCGTATCGGTGCATTACACCGGCTGGCTGACCGACGGCCGCAAGTTCGATTCGAGCAAGGATCGCAATGATCCCTTCGATTTCCCGCTGGGGGCCGGCCACGTCATCCGTGGCTGGGACGAAGGCGTGCAGGGCATGCAGGAAGGCGGCCGGCGCAAGCTGACGATTCCGCCGGAACTGGGTTACGGCGCGCGCGGCGCGGGCGGCGTGATTCCGCCGAACGCAACACTGGTGTTCGAAGTGGAGCTGCTGAAAGTCCTCTGATCAGGCCCGGACAAGGGTCCAAAATAAGGGCCTGGCGCTGCGGAGCGCGCGTTCCGCGGCGTCGAGCGGGCGCGCGATGTGCCCGCTACATTACAACAAGGGGGAGACATGAAACTGGACCCGACCCAGCGGCGAATCCTCGCGTTGCTGCAAAAGGACTCGTCGATCAGCACCCAGAGTCTCGCGGAGAAGGTTGGCCTGTCGTCGTCGCCATGCTGGCGGCGGGTGCGCGAACTCGAGGAGGCGGGTCTGATCCGCGGCTATGTTGCACTGCTCGACCGCAAGAAGGTCGGCCTCGAGACCTGTGTGTGGGTGCGCGTGAAACTCAAGAAGCACAGCGCCGAAGTGCTTGACCGCTTCGAGCAGGCGGTGAAGGGCTGCGACGAGGTTGTCGAGTGCTACGAACTGCTCGGCGAGACCGACTGCCTGCTCAAACTCTACCTGCCGAACCTCGAAGCGTTGTCGTCGTTCATGCACAACTTCCTGCTGAAGATCCCGGAAGTTGATGTCACGAACTCCAGCGTCGCGTTGCGCGAGATCAAGAACGAAACGGCGCTGCCGCTGTGAGGCGGGCAGCGCCGTTTTCATCGCTCACGCAACGGCCAACTCTGCTCCGACGTCTTCGCCCAGATATGCGCTGCGTACCTTCGGGTCGTTCAGCAAGTCGTGGCCCGTGCCTTCGAGCGTGACGCGGCCGCTCTCCATCACATAGGCACGTTCGCTGACTTCGAGCGCGAGGTTGGCGTTCTGCTCGACCAGCAGCACCGCCATACCTTCGCGGGTGATCGAGTGGATCACCTCGAAGATCTTCTCGACGACCAGCGGCGCGAGACCCATCGACGGCTCGTCGAGCAGCAGCACCTGAGGGCGCGACAGCAGCGCGCGGCCGATCGCGACCATCTGCTGTTCGCCGCCGGACAGCGTGCCGGCGGTCTGGTGCAGGCGTTCCTTCACGCGCGGCAACAGCGTGAACACCTTCTCCATGTCGGCGGCGACGCCGTCTGCATCGCGCCGGGTGTAGGCGCCGGTCATCAGGTTCTCCTGGACCGTCAGGCGCGTGAAGATGCCGCGGCCTTCCGGCACCAGCGCGAGGCCCTGGCGCAGGCGCAGGTGCGAGGGCAGCTTGCCGACGTTCTGCCCGGCGTACAGGATCTCGCCACCGTTATGCGGCACCACGCCGGCGAGCGTGTTGAGCGTCGTCGTCTTGCCGGCGCCGTTGGCGCCGATCAGCGACACCAGTTCGCCCTTGCGCAGCTCCAGGTTGATGCCCTTGACGGCCTGGATGCCGCCGTAGGCGACCTTCAGGTTGCGGACTTCGAGGATGACAGGGTTTTCAGTGCGCACGGTGGCCTCCCAGATAAGCGCGGATGACGTCGGGGTCGCGCTGGACCTCGGCCGGAGTGCCTTCGGCGATCTTCTTGCCGAAGTCGAGGACGGCGACACGGTCGCACAGCCCCATGATCAGTTTCACGTCGTGCTCGATCAGCAGCACGGTGATGCCGTCCTTGCGGATCGTCTCGACCAGCGTGCGCAGGCCGGCGGTTTCGGTCGCGTTCATGCCGGCGGCCGGTTCGTCGAGTGCCAGCAACTGCGGTTCGGTCGCCAATGCGCGGGCGATCTCCAGGCGGCGCTGGTCGCCGTACGAGAGGGCGCGCGCGACGGTGTCGGCGTGGCGGGCGATGCCGACGTAGTCGAGGATCTCCAGTGCGCGCTCGGTCATCAGACGCTCCTCCTCGCGGGTTGCGCGGTTCTGCGTCAGGATGCCCCATACGCCGGCGCTCGAGCGGATGTGGTGGCCGGCCATCACGTTTTCCAGTGCCGTCAGTTCGCGGAATAGGCGGATGTTCTGGAAGGTGCGGGCGATGCCGTGGGCGACCACGAGGTGCGGCTTGCCGTCGGGCAGTTCCGCGCCGTTCATGACGAACTCGCCGCCGTCGATCGCATAGGCGCCGGTCAGCACGTTGAAGAAGGTGGTCTTGCCGGCGCCGTTGGGGCCGATGAGGCCGTACACCTCGCCGCGGTGGATCTTCAGCGACACGTCGGTGAGTGCCTTGAGACCGCCGAAGCGCTTATTCACGGCGCGGGATTCGAGCAGGGTAATCATGCGTTTCTTCCTTCACGGTGGGCGTAGCGGGTGCGGGCGGGCAACAGGCCGGCAGGGCGGACCAGCATCATCACGATCATCGCCAGCGACAGTAGCAGCATGCGCAGCACTTCGGGGTCAAGCAGGGTCTTGCCGAACAGTGCCATCTGCATCGGCACCGCGAAGTGGCGCAGTAGCTCGGGCAGCGCCGTCAGCATGATCGCGCCGACGACGACACCGGCGAGGTTGCCCATGCCGCCCAGCACGACCATCGTCAGCACGACGATCGACTCCATCAGGCTGAAGCTCTCCGGGCTGACAAAGCCCTGGAAGGCCGCGAAGAGGCCGCCCGAGACGCCGCCGAAAGTCGCGCCCAGCGCAAACGCGAGCAGCTTCATCATGCGCGTGTCGATGCCGATTGCCTTGGCGGCGAGTTCGTCGTCGCGGATCGCCGCCCAAGCGCGACCGATGCGCGAGATCTGCAGGCGGCGCACGAGGATCAGCGCGAATACGACGCAACCGAAGAAGGCGTAGTAGTACAGCAGCAGCGACGGCACCTGCACGCCGAACAGATCCAGATCGCGCGACAGGTCGATGCCGGCGATGGTCAGCGGGTCGATCTGGTCGATGCCCTGCGGACCGTTGGTGATGTTGATCGGCTGGTTCAGGTTGTTCATGAAGATGCGGATGATCTCGCCGAAGCCGAGCGTGACGATCGCAAGGTAATCACCGCGCAGCCGCAAGGTCGGAAAGCCGAGCGCGATACCCGCCAGGCCCGCGAAGGCCGCACCGAGCGGCAGCACGATCCAGAACGGCAGGTGGATGCCGAAATGCGGCGATGCGAGGAAGGCCCAGGTGTAGGCGCCGACGGCGTAGAACGCGATGTAGCCCAAGTCCAGCAGGCCGGCGAAGCCGACCACCAGGTTCAGGCCGATGGCGAGCAGGACATACAGCAGCGCGAAGTCGAGCACGCGCACCCAGCTCTTGCCGAAGGCCAGGGCCAGCAGCGGCGCCGCGAGTGCCAGCAGGATGATGAGGGGGCGCTGCAGGCGCGGGTCGAGCGAGAAGCTCACCGGCAGCGGGAGGGTCGAGGAAGTCGTGGTCATGGTCTCTTTCCTGTGCGGATCAGGCGCGGTCGGCGACGCGTTCGCCGAGCAGGCCGGACGGGCGGAAGATCAGGACGGCGCCGAGGATCATGAAGGCGAAGATGTCCTGGTAGCTCGAATTGAGGAAGCCGAAGGAGAGGTGCTCGATGTAGCCGGCGCCGAAGCTTTCGACGAGGCCCAGCACCAGGCCGCCGACCATCGCGCCGGGCAGGTTGCCGATGCCGCCTAGGACTGCAGCGGTGAAGGCCTTCAGGCCGGGCGTGAAGCCCATGGCATAGTGCGCGATCGCGTAGTTCGATGCGAACAGCACGCCGGCCAGCGCGGCGAGCCCCGAGCCGATGATGAAGGTCGCGGCGATCACGCCATTGGCGTTGATGCCCATCAGGCCGGCGACGCGGTGGTTCTCAGCGGTCGCACGCATCGCGCGGCCGAGGCGGGTCTTGTTCACCAGCAGCATCAGCGCGCCCATCAGCGTGAATGCGACGACGATCGTGAAGATCTGCAGCGGCGACACGACGACGCCGGCCATCGGCTGCATCGGGGCGGTGTCGATGAGTTGCGGGAACACGTGGAACTCGCGGCCCCAGATGATCATCGCCAGCGTCTGCAGCAGGAAGGACACGCCGATCGCGGTGATCAAGGGAGCCAGCCGCGGCGCATTGCGTAGCCGCCGATAGCCGATGCGCTCGATGAGGTAGCCGACCGCCATGCACACCGGCACCGCAGTGGCGACTCCGGCGAGAAGTAGCACCGCGGGATGCAGTCCGGGCACCGCGGAGGAAAGCAGGGAAATGGTCTGCAGCGCGACGAGCGCGCCGATCATCAGGAGTTCGCCGTGGGCGAAGTTGATCAGGCCGAGAATGCCATAGACCATCGTATAGCCGAGGGCCACGAGCGCATAAATGCTGCCCGACACCAGCCCGTTGAGCATTTGTTGCAGAAAGGTTTCCATCGATTCACCCTTGTCGTTTTGCACATTCCGACGGAGTGCGCCGTCGAATGTCTGGACGAGTGTCGCCGCCGCACCCGCCGGTAAGCGGACGCAGGGCGTGCATTGCTTGGGAAGGGGGCGCCGGCCGCAGGTCGCGGGCCGGCGCTTTCAGGGGCTTACTGGAGGGTCTGGATCGGCGCCCACTGGCCGCCGCTGAAGTTATAGACGGTGATCGCACCGCCCTTGATGTCGCCGTTCTGGTCGAACGCCACCGGGCCGGTGACGCCCTGGTAGCTGAGCGCCTTCAGGCTCGGCTGGTACTTCGCCGGCTCGACCGAGTTCGCCGTCTTCATCGCTTCGATGACGGACATCATCGCGTCGTAGGCGTACGGCGCATACACATGGATGTCGTTGCCGTAGCGCTGCTTGAACTGCGTGCGGAAGGCCGTACCGCCGGGCATCTTGTCCAGCGGGATGCCGGCCTGGGTGCAGAAGGTCGTCGCCGACAGCGCGTCGCCCGCCATCTTGATCATCTCGCCGGTGCAGCCGCCGTCGCCGGTGAGGAACTTTGCCGTCATGCCGAGCTGCTTCATCTGGCGTGCCAGCGGGCCTGCCTGCGCGTCCATGCCGCCGTAGAACACGGCATCCGGCGTCGTGGCCTTGATCTTGGTGAGGATCGCCATGAAGTCGGTCGCCTTGTCGTTGGTAAATTCACGCCCGACGACCTGGCCGCCGGCGGCCTTCACCGCATTCGCAAACGCATCCGCCAGGCCTTGGCCGTAGGCGCTGCGGTCGTCGATCACCGCGATCTTCTTCGCCTTCAGCTGATCCACCGCGTACTTGCCCAGCGCATTGCCCTGTTGCAGGTCATTGGCGATGACGCGGAAGGTCATCTTGTAGCCCTGCTGGGTCAGCTTCGGGCTGGTCGAGGACGGTGTGATCACCGGAATGCCGGCGTTCTCGTAGATGCGCGAGGCGGGGATCGACGCGCCCGAGGTCACGTGACCGACCACGCCCTTGACGCCGGAATCGGCCAGGCGCTGCGCCACGGTCGTCGCGGTGCGAGGGTCCGCCTGATCGTCCTCGCTGACCAGTTCGAACTTCACCGTGTCGCCGCCGATTTTCAAACCCTTGGCGTTGGCGTCCTCGATCGCAAGGCGTGCGCCGTTTTCGCCGTCCTTGCCGAATGCTGCAGCCGGGCCGGTCAGCGGGCCGGCATGGCCGATCCGCACGACGACTTCCTTGGCATGGACGGCGCCGGCGGCGAGGCTCGCGGCGGCGAGGGCGAAAATCAGTTTGTTCAGTTTCATGGATGTCTCCTCCTTATGGGCGGTGCGCGGGTACTGCTATAAGCACGGCGGAGACAGACGGATCCCGGCAGCTCGCGTTGGAGCCGGTGAATCCACGATGGTTTGTCTCCTGCTTATATTTTTTTCGCAGCCGCTTGTGGGGGCGGTTGCGAGGTGAGGAATGGTAAGGAGAGGAGGGGGGAATTGTTTTCCGGCTTTGCGGTGCTTGTTGCCGGCTCGGGGAAAAATTTTTCCCCTGTTCGCCCCGTTTCGGCGGGTTTGTTCCGAAAGCGTCTGGCGCGGTGCAACAATCAGCCGGTCGGGTGTGCGCTTGGGGGGATGCGAAAGGAGCTGATCCGTAAGAAAAATTGGGGGACGGTGGCTGCGAGTCTGGCAGCTAGACCTCAGGTTCCACGAGCTGACGGTGGTGCTTGATCTCGATGTCGGGACCCGCCGCAGAGAACTCGCCTGCCGCTCCCATTCAAGCGCCGAACAGTCGGTCCGTCTCCGCCGCCATGATGAAATCGTTCTCGTGGAGCCCTTTAATCTTCTTCGTTTGCCATGCAACCGTAGCCCAGCCCCAGCCGAATCCGATGTCGGGATGGTGGCCCGCCGCCTCGGCAAGTTTGCCCACGCTGGCGACGAAATCCATCGCTTCCTTGAAGTTCTTGAAGCTGAAACTGCGTTGGATGCGCTGCGCGTCATCCATCAGCGCCCAGTCGGGCGTCTGCGCCAGATAGTCTTCCGCCTCGGCCCTGGTCAGGGGAGGCATTCCGCCGCGGCACGGCACACAAGTCTTCGACAAGAGATCGTTGCT
Source organism: Aromatoleum diolicum (assembly GCF_012910955.1). Lineage (GTDB taxonomy): Bacteria > Pseudomonadota > Gammaproteobacteria > Burkholderiales > Rhodocyclaceae > Aromatoleum > Aromatoleum diolicum. The sequence continues at coordinate 16,464 of NZ_WTVQ01000059.1, read as the reverse complement.
CACTTTGTGCTCTCCCGGAAAGCCGACGGAATTGAAGGGGGGGTGCCGATGACGCGCCCCCGCGCCACCTGATTCAATCTAGCCCCTGATGTAACAAGGTTCAAACTGACGCACGGCAGCAATGTTTGAGCAACGGGTGCGGATTCCGACCCAACGTGACCGCTGATTCCGAGAACGGTGTGACCGGTGTTTCCGGGATCGCGACCGATTTGGGCGGTCGGCCGAATGGCCGGTCAGTTTGTTGGAATCGCCGGTCACGATCAGCTCGGAACAGGTGCATGCAGCAGGCGTGGCAACGTCGCTTATCAGGCCGGCTACCGTCGCGCTCTTTGCGCGGGGACGGGGATGCCGGCACGGCGTCAACAGGTATCAAAAGCATCCCATCATGAGGGGAGCGCGTAGCACGTCTGGGCGTCCGATGTTGCGGTGCATCTTTCGCCGCCTCCGCGAAATTTCCCGAAACCGCCGATTTGCGAAAAATTTTTCCTCCGGGCGGCCGATTCGTTCGCGAAGAAGGAAATTATCCGCCGTGCCTTGTCCGTACGATGCCTCCTCGTCGTTCGATGCCGCGAACGCGCATAACAGCAACCATACAGGAGACAACGTCGGCAGGCCGGATACGGGCGTCACGAGCGCTGCGCGTCCAGGATCTGCGACGGTTCACACGCCATGTCGAAAACTCAATCCCCGCAGGCCCTTGCCCCCCTCGCGCCGGTCTCGCTCGACGACAAATACACGCTCGAAAGCGGTCGTGCGTACATGACCGGCATCCAGGCGCTGGTGCGCCTGCCGATCATGCAGCGCCTGCGCGACCAGAAGTCCGGGCTGAACACCGCCGGCTTCGTCACCGGTTACCGCGGTTCGCCGCTGGGCAACGTCGACCAGGAATTCTGGAAAGCAAAAAAATACCTCGAACCGCAGCACATCCGGTTCCAGCCCGGTCTGAATGAGGACCTCGCGGCGACCGCGGTGTGGGGCACGCAGCAGGTCAATCTCGATCCTAATGCGCTGTACGACGGCGTGTTCTCGATCTGGTACGGCAAGGGCCCAGGTGTCGATCGCACCGGCGACGTGTTCCGCCACGCCAACGCCGCGGGCACCTCGAAGCACGGTGGCGTGCTGGTAATTGCCGGCGACGACCACGGCGCCAAGTCCTCGACGCTGCCGCACCAGACCGAGCACGTCTTCAAGGCGATGATGATGCCGGTGCTCGCCCCCGCGGGCATCCAGGACTACCTCGAATACGGCCTGCACGGCTTCGCGCTGTCGCGCTATTCAGGCTGCTGGGTCGCGTTCAAGGCGCTGACCGACACGGTCGAGACTTCCGCGTCGGTGAACATCGACCCCTTCGCGGTCGAGACGATCATCCCGACCGACTTCCCGATCCCGGCCGACGGCCTCAACCTGCGCTGGCCCGATCCCCCGCTGGTGCAGGAAAAGCGCCTGATGCACCACAAGCTGTACGCCGCGCTGGCGTATTGCCGCGCCAACAAGCTCAACCAGACGGTGATCGACAGCCCGAACGCCAAGCTCGGCATCATCACCTCCGGCAAGAGCTACCTCGACGTACGCCAGGCCTTCGAAGACCTCGGCATCGACGACGCGACCGCCGCCGAGATCGGCATCCGCTTGTACAAGGTCGGCATGGTGTGGCCGCTCGAAGCCGAGGGCGTGCGCGAATTTGCCGACGGCCTCGACGAGATCCTCGTGATCGAGGAAAAGCGCCAGTTCCTCGAATACCAGCTGAAGGAAGAACTCTACAACTGGAAGGAAAACGTCCGCCCGCGCGTCATCGGCAAGTTCGACGAGAAGGGCGAATGGGCGCTGCCGCACAGCGACTGGATGCTGCCCGCGGCCGGCGACCTGACGCCGGCGATGATCGCCCGCGTGATCGCCGCCCGCATCGCGCGCTTCTACACGTCCGATCGCATCAAGGCGCGCCTCGCCTTCTTCGACGCCAAGGAAGCCGCGCTCGCCAAGCCGCGCCTGTCGATCCAGCGCGTGCCGCACTACTGTTCCGGCTGCCCGCACAACACCTCGACCAAGGTGCCGGAAGGCTCGCGCGCGATCGCGGGCATCGGCTGCCACTACATGGCGACGTGGCTGTCGCCGGAGACGACGCAGACCTTCTGCCAGATGGGCGGCGAGGGCGTGCCCTGGGTTGGCCAGGCGCCTTTCACGAAGACCCCGCACGTCTTCGCGAACCTCGGCGACGGCACCTACATGCACTCCGGCATCCTCGCGATCCGCGCGGCAGTCGCAGCGCGCGTCAACATCACCTACAAGGTCCTCTACAACGACGCCGTCGCCATGACGGGCGGTCAGCCGCACGACGGCACGCTATCGGTGCCGATCATCGCGCGCCAACTCACCGCCGAAGGTGTCGGCAACATCATCGTCGTCAATGACGGACCGCGCGCTTACGGTCCGGCCGATTTGCCGCACGGCGTGCCGATCCGCCACCGCGACGAACTCGACGCGGTGCAGCGCGAGCTGCGCGAAGTGCCGGGCGTCACCGCGATCATCTACGACCAGACCTGCGCGGCCGAAAAGCGTCGCCGCAGGAAGCGCGGCAAGTTCCCGGATCCGGCGATGCGCGTCGTCATCAACGACCTCGTCTGCGAAGGCTGCGGCGACTGCAGCGAGAAGTCGAACTGCATGTCGGTGGCTGCGGTGGAGACCGAGTTCGGACGCAAGCGCACCATCGACCAGTCCTCGTGCAACAAGGACTTCTCGTGCGTGAAGGGCTTCTGCCCGAGCTTCGTCACCATCGAAGGCGGCAAGCTGCGCAAGGGCAAAGCCGCGACAGCGGTGGCCGACGTCTTCGCGTCGCTGCCCGAACCGACGCTGCCGGCGACGACCGCGCCATGGGGGATACTCATCACCGGCGTCGGCGGTACCGGCGTGGTGACGATCGGCGCGCTCCTCGGCATGGCCGCGCACCTCGAAGGCAAGGGCGTGTCGGTGCTCGACATGGCCGGTCTTGCACAGAAGGGCGGGGCGGTGTGGTCGCACGTCAAGATCGCCGATCGCCCCGATGACATCTTCGCCGCACGCGTCGCCGCCGGTGAAGCGAACGTCGTGATCGGCTGCGACCTCGTCGTCACCGCGAGCGACGAATCGCTCGCCAAGATGCGCGCCGGGCACACCCGCGTCGTCATCAACCGCGACCAGACCAACACCAGCGAGTTCGTCCGCGGCTTCGCCGCCCAGGCGCGCACCGGCAACGTCTCGAAGCACCCGGACCCGCAGTTCCCGGCCGGTTCGATGGAAAGCCAGATCGTCGAGGCGGTCGGCAGCCAGAACGCCGAGTTCCTCGAAGCCTCGCGCCTCGCCACCGCGATTCTCGGCGACTCGATCGCGACCAACCTGTTCATGCTCGGTCTTGCGTGGCAGCGCGGGCTGGTGCCGCTGTCGCGCGACGCGATCCTGCGTGCGATCGAGATCAATGGCGCCGCGGTCGAAGCCAACAAGGCCGCCTTTCAGTGGGGCCGCCGCGCCGCCGTCGATCCGGATGCCGTTGCGCTGGCCGCCAAGCCGCAGCACGGCACGCCCGCGCATCACAAGCTGTCCGTCTCGCTCGACGAGGTCATCGCCCGTCGCAAGGCCTTCCTCACCGACTACCAGGATGCGGCCTACGCCGAGCGCTATGCGCGCCTGGTCGAGCGCGTGCGTGCCGCGGAAGCGAAGGTCCAGCCCGGCATCACGCTGCTCACCGACGCGGTCGCGCGCGGCTACTACAAGCTGCTCGCCTACAAGGACGAGTTCGAAGTGGCGCGCCTGTACACCGATAGCGACTTCCTGAAGCGCGTCGAGGAGCAGTTCGAAGGCGACTACAAGCTCGTCTTCCACCTTGCACCGCCGACGCTCGCCGACAAGGACCCCGAGACCGGCCAGCTGCAGAAGAAGAAGTACGGGCCGTGGATGCTCAAAGCGATGCGCATGCTTGCGAAGATGAAGGGCCTGCGCGGTTCGCTGCTCGACCCCTTCGCGCGCACGCATGACCGCAAGCTCGACCGTCAGCTGATCGCCGACTACGAGCGGCTTGTCGATGAGATTCTCGTCGGATTGGAAAAGGCGAACTTCGAGACCGCCGTCGAGCTCGCGTCGCTGCCGGAGCAGATCCGCGGCTTCGGCCACATCCGCGAGCGTTACCTCGCGAATGCGAAGAAGCGTGAAGCCACGCTGCTCGAAGCGTTCCGCCGCAAGGAAGGGCTCACCGCCGCAGTGCCGGGCAAGTTGCGCAAGACCATCGCCGTCATTCCCGGCTAAACCCGGTTTCCTCCAACCCAGGAGTCTCCGCTTCGCTCCGCCGTTCAGCAGGCGCGGAGCGGTGCTCCACGAAACCCCTGCTTCACCCCCCGCAGCAAACCTTCCGCGGTCGCCACGAGCGATCGCGGAGGGCGCCCTGCACCCTTTCAGACCAAAGAAGGAGACATCATGAGCGTTTTTTCCCTGAGCGATTTCGCCGACCACGAACAGGTCGTGTTCTGCAGCGACGAAAAGAGCGGCCTGAAGGCCATCATCGCCGTCCATAACTCCAACCTCGGCCCGGCGCTGGGCGGCTGCCGCATGTGGCCGTATGCCAGCGAGGAAGAGGCGATCCGCGACGTGCTGCGCCTGTCGCGCGGCATGACCTACAAGTCGGCGATGGCCAACCTCAAGCTCGGCGGCGGCAAGTCGGTCATCATCGGCAACCCGCGCACCGACAAGACGCCCGAGCTGCTGAAGGCTTTCGCCCAGGCTGTCGAGCGCGTCAATGGTCGCTACATCGCGGCGGAGGACTCCGGCACCGGCGTCGATGACATGAAGTACATGTCGCAATTCACCGACCACGTTGCCGGCATCATCGACAAGCCGACCGAAAGCGGCGTCCGCAACGGCGACCCGTCGCCCGCGACCGCCTACGGCACCTTCGTCGGCATCAAGGCCGCAGTCAAGGAGCGCCTCGGCCGCGATTCGCTCGCCGGCCTCAAGGTTGCGGTGCAGGGCCTGGGCAACGTCGGCTTCGACCTCGCCCGCCAGCTCAAGGAAGCCGGCGCCCAGCTGTGGGTCACCGACATCCACCGCGAACCGCTGGTGCGTGCGGCGAAGGAAATCGACGCGACGGTCGTGGCGCCGGATGAAATCTTCGGTCTCGACGTCGACGTCTTCGCTCCCTGCGCACTGGGTGCGATCCTCAACGACCAGACGATCCCGCTGCTGAAGGCGAAGGTTGTCGCCGGCGCCGCCAACAACCAGCTCGCCGAGCCGCGCCACGGCGCTGCGCTGATGCACAAGGGCATCCTGTACGCGCCCGACTATGTGATCAACGCCGGCGGCATCATCGACGTCTATTACGAGCGCACCTGCAACTTCGACCGCGCCGAGCTGAAGCGCCACATCGAGAGCATTTACGACAACCTGATGGAAATCTTCGCGCGCGCGCGCAAGGAAGAGCGTCCGACCGGGGAAGTCGCCGACGCGATCGCCGAGGAACGCTTCAAGCGCTGACCGCCGTCACCGCGGCCTGCCGGCCGGAGGCTCTCCCGTACCAATCGCGGGATATGCATCCGGCCGGTGGGTCGTACCCGGTCTGGTTTACCATGTCGGCGATACCCAATTCCCCGACATCATGCGTACGCTCACCCCGCACCAGGCCCTGTTGCTTTCGATTCTCGCCGCGCTCACGACGATCGGCATGAAGACGGGAGCATGGTGGCTGACCGGATCGGTCGGTTATCTGTCCGATGCGCTGGAGTCGCTGGTCAATCTCGCCGGGGCGTCCTTTGCGCTGGTGATGGTGTCCTTCGCTCACGCGCCTGCAGACCCCGGCCACCCCTATGGGCACGGCAAGGCGGAGTATTTCTCGGCAGCTTTCGAAGGGGTGATGATCTTCCTCGCGGCGCTGGCGATTCTCGCCACTGCGGGCGAGCGCCTGATCCATCCTCAACCGATCGGGGAACTGGGACTGGGTACCGCGCTGTCGATCGGCGCGAGCCTGGTGAATTTCGTCGTCGCGCGCATCCTCTTCCAGGTCGGGCGCGCCAATCGTTCGCTCGCGCTGGAAGCCGATGCCCGCCATCTGATGACCGACGTCTGGACCACTGCCGGCGTCGTCCTCGGTGTGGGTCTGGCGAGCTTCAGCGGCTGGGTCTGGCTTGACCCGCTGGTCGCCGGGGCCGTCGCGCTGAACATCCTGCGTGAAGGCTGGGGGCTGATGCATCGCTCGGTCGACGGGCTAATGGACCGCGCGCTGGGTGACGACGATATCGAGCGCATCGAGGTGGTGCTGCGCTCGTTTTCTGCGCAGGGCTGTCGCTTTGCGAACCTCAAGACGCGTGTCGCGGGATCAATGCATTTTGCGCATGTCGACCTGCGCCTGCCCGGAGACTGGAGCGTCGCCCGCGCCCACGCGCTTGCCGACGTCATCGAACACGCCGTCGAGTCGCAGGCCGGTGCCCGCCTGACGACGCATATCGAACCGGCCGACTAGCGCGGCGAGTCGCGCCGGGGTATCAGCGGTGCTGGTGCCGGGCGCGCTCTTCGGCAGTCCATGTTTCGCCCGAGCCTTCGCGGTGCGAGCGTCGCGTGAAGGCCGATTTGTAGCCGGTGAACATCGCCAGGATATAGTTCTGGCGATGCCACCACGAGGCCCAGATCACGCCGCTCAGGTGGAACGCCGCCGTGGTCAGCAGCGCCTTCGCCATGATTTCGTGTGCCGTGAGCAGGTCTTCGTCCCAATGCGTCGGGACGATGCCTTCGAGCGGCCCTTCGAGCTGTTGTGCGCCGTACAGCATCGTGCCGATGATGGTGTTGCATAGCAGCATCGTCAGCAGCAGATAGACCATGATCGCGCCCATCGGATTGTGGCTCAGGTACTCGCGTGCCTTGCCCATGTGCAGGGCCGAAAGCGTGTACTGAACGGTTTCCTGGACGCTGTAGGTGAAGGCCGAAAAGCGGGCGTATGGCGTACCGATGAAGCCCCACACGATCCGCGTCAGCACCAGCGCGAAGATCGTGTAGCCGGCGTAGGCATGCAGCGGGAACTTGTCGGTGATCAGGTAACCGGTGGTGAACGAAATCACCAGACTCCAGTGAAACACGCGAACCAGGATGTCCCACACCTTGATCTGGGTCGGGCTGGCCGCGGATTGGGTCTGTACGTTCGCTTCCTGGGGGTTGTTCATGATTGATTCTTGTGTGTTTCGACGGCTGTTTTTCGAGTGCACTGCCGTTTCGCACGTGCACAAAAGTTGATGGTATCACGCAGCTTTAACCGGGGGGCGCACCTGCGGATACCACTAACGGCGGTGCCGGGCGGCCGCTCGGAAGGGCGAGGCCCTGTTCCTTTGCCGATCCGATTTCCGCGTGGAGGGCGCGGCGCCGTGTGTCGGAATGGCACACTTGCGCCATAACGTGTCTTCCTCTTGGGGATATTTACCCCCATTTATGGGAAAAGTGGGGCCGTTCACCCGTTGTTCGGGGGCGGGCGTCAACCACCTCGCGGCCCGATGCGTTAGTTGTGTAGGCTTCCGTTGTTTCCGTGTTCGGGCATGAAAAATGCTCGTATCGGTTGCAGGGGACGGAAATCTCCGGTCGCCCGAAGGAGGTCATCATGAGCACACACACCGATGTATTCCTGGCGCGTCAGCCGATCCTCGACCGGCAGCGCAAGGTGGTCGCTTATGAGTTGCTCTTTCGCGACGACGATTCGGGTGCGGCGCAGGTCAAGGACGATGCGGAGGCCACGGCGCAACTGATTGCGCACGCATTCACCAGGCTTGGACTGCGCAGCGTGATCGGCGGTAGTGCGGGATTCGTAAACGTCGATGCCGAGATGCTGATGAGTCGCCGGATCGAGCGGCTCCCCCGCGAACGGGTCGTCCTCGAGCTGCTGGAGACGATCGAGATCAACGACGACATCGTTGATCGCTGTGCCGAACTCAAGCACCTCGGTTACCGCCTTGCGTTGGACGACTTCTGCGCCATCGACCATCACCACGAACCGCTGCTGGAGATGGTCGATATCGTCAAGATCGACATCCTCCAGCTCGATCAGCAAGCGCTGGAAATGCTGGTCAAGCGGCTTAGGCTTTACCCGGCAAAACTGCTGGCGGAAAAGGTCGATACCCTGGAGCGGGCGAGACACTGTGTCGCGCTCGGCTTCGATCTGTTCCAGGGCTTCCTGTTCAGCCGTCCGACCCTGCTCGCGGCCTGAGCGCAACGGGGCTGGCTCACACCTCGCGCGCGATCTCCGCAATGATCGCGATGCCATAGGCTTCGAGCTTGCGGTCGCCAATGCCGGAGATTCCGGCGAGTTCGGCGAGACTGGCGGGCCGCGCGAGCGCGATGTCGCGCAGCGTGGCGTCGTGGAAGATCACATAGGCGGGCACGTTGCGTTCGCGCGCGGTCGCGGCGCGCCAGGCGCGCAGGCGGTCGAACAGCGTCAGCGGCACGCCGTCGAGGATTTCCATGCGATTGCTGCGCGCGCGCTTGGAGCGGCGCTTTTCCGGCGCGATGCGCAGTGCGAATCCCGCGTCGCCGCGCAGCAGCGGCCGCGCGAGATCGGTCAGCGTCAGCGCATTGTGACGGTCGTGGTCGACGGCGAGCAGGCCGCGTGCGACGAGCTGGCGGAACAGCGTGCGCCAGGTCTTCTCGTCCATGTCCGCGCCGATGCCGAAGGTGCTGACCTTGTCGTGTTCCCAGTCGCGCACCTTGTCGGTGATCTCGCCGCGCAGCACGTCGATGACGTGGCCGGCACCGAAACGCTGGCCGGTGCGGAATACGCCGGACAGCGCCCTGCGCGCGGCATCGGTGGCGTCCCAGGTGCTTGGCGGTTCCAGGCAGTTGTCGCAGTTGCCGCACGCCTGGCCTTCCTCGCCGAAGTGCGCGAGCAGGTGCTGGCGGCGGCAGGCAGTCGTCTCGACCAGGCCGACCAGGGCGTCGAGCCGCGCGCGGGCGCGGCGCTTGAAGTCCTCGGCGCCTTCGGATTCGTCGATCATGCGCCGCTGCTGCACGATGTCCTGCGCGCCCCATGCCATCCACGCCTGCGCGGCGAGGCCGTCGCGCCCGGCGCGTCCGGTTTCCTGGTAGTAGCCTTCGATCGAGCGCGGCAGGTCGAGGTGGGCGACGAAGCGCACATCCGGCTTGTCGATGCCCATGCCGAAGGCGATCGTTGCCACCATCACGATGCCGTCCTCGCGCAGAAAGCGGTTCTGGTGCGTGGCGCGGACTTCCTGCGGCATGCCGGCGTGGTAGGCCAGCGCCCGGATGCCCTGTTCCTCGAGCCACGCGGCGGTCTCTTCGACCTTGCGCCGCGACAGGCAATAGACGATACCGGCGTCGCCGGCGTGGTCGTCGCGGATGAACGCGAGCAACTGGTTGCGCGGGTTGTCCTTGTCGACCATCCGGTAGCGGATGTTGGGGCGGTCGAAGCTCGACACGAAGCGCCGCGCCTCGGCGAGTCCCAGGCGCTGGGCAATCTCCTCGCGCGTTTCCGGGTCGGCGGTGGCGGTGAGCGCGATGCGCGGTACGCCCGGAAAACGCTGCGACAGCACCGACAGCTGCAGGTATTCCGGGCGGAAGTCGTGCCCCCACTGCGACACGCAGTGCGCTTCGTCGATGGCGAACAGCGCGATGCGGCCGGCCTCGTGCATACGGTCGAGCGTGGCGAGCAGTCGCCCGGTGAGCAGTCGCTCCGGGGCGACGTACAGCAGATCGAGGCGTCCGCCGGTGAGATCGCGTTCCACCGTGATGGATTCGTCAGCGGCCTGGCTGGAGTTCAGATAGGCTGCAGCTACACCTGCTTCCTTCAGGGCGCTGACCTGATCCTGCATCAGTGCGATCAACGGTGAAACCACCACGGCGGTGCCGGGGCGCAGCAGTGCAGGAATCTGGTAGCACAGCGACTTGCCGCCGCCGGTGGGCATCAGCACCAGCGCGTCACCGCCGCCTGCGACATGTTCGACGATGGACTGCTGCTCGCCGCGGAAGGCCGTGTAGCCGAAAACGTGTTCGAGAACGTGGATTGCCGAGGGCATTGCGTGCGCTGTCATCGCCGCCATTCTACCGGTGTGCGACCGCCGGTGGTTCGTCCGAGGTGTCGCGGTGGCTGGTGAATGCATGGGGGGTTCGACGTGGAGCGATGCCGGTGTTATCTTTCGCCTATTACTAAAGTTGCGGGTGCACCCGCGTGAGACATGCCATGCGGAAGACCGACGTTTCGGCCCTTTACGCCACTTATCCTCACCTCGCGCAGATCGACGAGCTGTGGGGGACGCGCGACTGCAGGGAGTTCATCAACCGCCTGATGAACGACACCCGCGACGGCAAGCGCCGTGGCTTTCCGGGCGATCACGCACGCACCATCCTGCGCCTGCTGATGGAACACGACCGGCAGTTTCCCGAGTTCGAGGAAAATATCACCAGTGCATGGCGAAGTTCCGAAAAGCGCGCCCGCGACGAGATGTAGCGGTGGGTCTGATCGGATGAATAACGCTGCTGCCGATGATGTTCTCGAGTTTGCCGCCGAACCACCGGTGGCCCGGGCCGCTCGTGTCGCGTGCTGGAAAATCGCAATCGTCGACGACGATGAGGATGTGCATCGCAGCACCGAACTGAGCCTTGCCAACACCGAAATCCTTGGCAGGCCGCTGGCCTTCCTGCATGCGTATTCGGCGGAGGATGCGCGCACGCTGTTCGCGTCCGAACGTGACATCGCGGTGATCCTGCTCGACGTCGTGATGGAAACGCAGGACGCGGGCCTGCGCCTGGTCGATGAGATCCGCAACCGTTTCGGGCTGCGCGACGTGCGCATCATCCTGCGCACCGGCCAGCCGGGCTATGCGCCGGAACTCGACGCGATCCGCGACTATGACATCAACGACTACAAGAACAAGTCCGAGCTGTCGCGTACTCGCCTGTATGCGGCACTGACCGCCGCGATCCGCGCGTACCAGCAGATTCGTATCGTCGATACCAGCCGTGCGGGCCTGGCGCGCATCGTGCGCGGTAGCGCGGAGTTGTTGCGCAGCGAGGGGCTGGCGGAATTTGCGGCGGGCGTGATCACGCAGATCTGCGGTTTGCTCGATTTGCCGCCCGAAGGCCTGGTGTGTGCGCGGCACGACGCCGGTGCGCCGAGCGAGGTGATCGCTGCAGCGGGCCGTTTCGAACACACCATCCGGCAGACGCTCGACGCGCTGCAGGAGGATACCGTGCGTGACATGCTGGAACGTGCGCTGACGCACCGCGCGAATGTCGTCGAGCCGGGGGTGGGAATCGCGTTGTACTTCGGGGCACGTCCGGGGCGCGATCTGGCGGCGTATGTCGAGGCGGGCTTCGTCAGTGAGGAACTCGACCCGAACCTGCTCGAGATGTTCTGCGCCAATGTGTCGGTGTGCCTGGACAACGTCGACCTGGTGCGGCGCCTCAACGAGTATTCGTATTTCGATCCGCTGGTGCAATTGCCCAACCGGCGCCATCTGCTGGACATGCTCGACGCCCATCTGGGCGCGGGCGAACGTGATCGCGGCGTGCTGGCGGTGGTCGATGTCGATCATTTCGGCGAGATCAACGGCGCGTTCGGCTATCACTACGGTGACGCGCTGCTGAAGGGCGTGGCGGCGCGCATCGTCGCCGGTTGCGAGGCGCATGCGCGGGTGGCGCGCGTCGGCAGCGACAGCTTCGCGGTGTTCTGGGCCAATCCGCAGCCGGAAACCGAGCGCCTCGACGGAATGTTCGCCGAGCCGCTGGAGATCGAAGGCGAGAGCATCATCGTGTCGGTGACGGTTGGCGTGGTGCGACTCGACGACGTCGCCGGCGACGGCAGCGAGGCCCTCGAGGACGCCTTCCTGGCGCTGAAGCGCGCCAAGCTGGCCGAACGCGGTTCGGTGGCACGGTACAACCGCGGTGTCAGCGAGGAGATTCGCGGGCGCGTCAATATGCTGCACAACCTGCGCCGGGCCTTCAGTGCGAATGAACTGTTCCTGGTATTCCAGCCGCAGATTTCGCTCGTCTCCGGACGCTGCGTGGGCGCCGAGGCCTTGTTGCGCTGGCGCACCGCCGATGGGACGATGATTCCGCCGGATCGTTTCATTCCGCTGGCCGAGCGTTCCGGCCTGATCGTCGCGATGGGCGAATGGGTGATGCGGCGTGCCTGCGAGGAGGCCGCACGCATGGCGCAGCGCGGCCACGGCACGGTGCGCATGGCGATCAACGTGTCGGTGATCCAGTTTCGCGACCCGCATTTCCTCGGGCGCCTGCGTGCCGCTATCGAGGATAGCGGCGTGTCGCCGCAACAGATCGAACTGGAGATCACCGAGTCGGTCGCGATGGGTGAGGGCAGTCGCATGATCGAGCTGTTCGGCCGCATCAAGGCGATGGGGCTCGATATCGCGATCGACGATTTCGGCACCGGGTTTTCTTCGCTCAGTCATCTGCAACGCATGAATGTCGATCGTCTCAAGATCGACCGCGCATTCATCAACGATATCGGCGGCTTGGGCAAGGGCGGCGAGATCGCCGGCCTGGTGTGTGGTCTGGGCGGACGGCTGGGCATCGAACTGATTGCCGAGGGCATCGAGCAGATCGAACAGGCAGACCGGCTGCAGTTGATGGGCTGCCAGCTCGGGCAGGGGTATCACTTTGCACGGCCGATGCCCGCCGACGACTGGCGCGTCTGGCTCGATGCCCACGCGCAAGGTGGCTGCTGAGGTGCTGTGGCGTGCGGTCTGGCTGTGCGTCGTGGTGATGGCGCTGGGCGGATGCATGGAACAGCAGCCCTGGCGCATCGGCTTCATCGGCGGGCTCACCGGGAAGGCCGCCGATCTTGGCATGGCGGCGCGCAATGGCACACGGCTGGCGGTCGAGGAGGCGAATGCGGCAGGCGGTGTCGCCGGCCGGCTGGTCGAACTGGTCGTGCGCGACGACGCGCAGCGGGTGGATCTGGCCGGGCGTGCGGTGTCCGAGTTGCTGGCTGCCCGTGTGGATGCGATTGTCGGACCGACCACGAGTGCGATGGCGGAAGTCGTGCTGCCGCTGACGGCGTCTTCCGGCCTGGCGGTGGTCTCGCCGACGGTGGCCGGTTCGGGTTTTTCCGGGCGCGACGATCATTTCTTTCGCGTGGTGGCGAGCACGCGTGAGCACGCGTCGGCTTCCGCCCGCTATCTGGCGCAGACGCTCGGCCTGCGGCGGGTGGCGGTCATTCTCGATCAGGGCAACGAAGCGTATACCGCCGACTGGGTGAAACACTTCAGCGGGGCTTTCCTTGCTGCGGGTGGCGAGGTGTTGCTTACCGAGACTTTCTTTTCCTCGCACGATGCCAGTCTGCAGGAGCCGGTCGCGCGCCTGCTGGCGGTGCGTCCGGACGCCGTGCTGATTGCCGCGGGCGCGCTCGATATGGCGCGCATCAGCCAGCTCGTGCGCCGCCGCGACACGGCGATTGCCTTGATGGGAACGACGTGGGCGGCGACCGAGGAGCTTGTGTCAGTGGGAGGGCGTGCCGTCGAAGGTGCGGTGGTGCCCCAGATGTTCGATCGCGACGACAACTCGGCGCGCTATGCCGCTTTTCGCTCGGCCTATCTCGACCGTTTCGGCGAGCAGCCGGGCTACGCCAGCGTCGCAGCGTATGACGCGACCCGGCTGGTGCTCGACGCGCTGGCACGCGGCGGCAGTGGCGAGCGCGTCCGGCAGATGTTGATCGACCACGAGTTTGACGGGTTGCAGGGACGCCTGAAGATTGACGCATGGGGCGACACGCGGCGTGACGTGTTCATGACGACGATCCGCAACGGGCGCTTCAGCGTCGAGGCGAAATTGCCCGGCGCGACACCGTGAGCAAGTCCATGCGCCCGGTTCGCCTGTCCCGGCTGTTGTTCTTCCGCTCGCTGCTGGTTGCGTCGGTGACTTTTGCGGTGGTCTATCTGCTGATGGTGCGCTGGCTGCTGCCGCAGATCGACCATGACACAAGTTTGCGGCAACACCAGCTCGCGCATGCGATCGCCGGACAGGTCGAAGCCTTATTGGAGCGTCCGGAAGCCGTGGTACTGGGGGCGACGCGTATGCTGATTGGCGGCGAGCCCCACGTGCCGAGCGTGATTTCGGCAATCCTTGACGGCGCGCTGGAGGAGAACGACAGCCTGTCCGCGCTCTACGTGATCGGCGAAGACGGTGCCGTCCTTGCCGTGGGGCTGCCGCCGGCGCGCCGTCCGCTGCGCGACGATCTGCTCGGAATGGATTTTTCGGGTCACCCGCTGTTTCACGCGACCGCCGGCGAACCTGGCGTGCACTGGTCCGACGCGGCGCTGTCGCCGGTCAGCGCGGGGCTTGCCGCGGTGGTGGCGGTACGCGAGCACGGCGTGACCGTGTTCGGTGAGTTGTCGTCCGGGCCCTTGATGGCCATGGTAGGGCAGGTGACCGACGATGGCGGGCTGCGCACGATGCTGCTGGACCGGCGCAATGAGGTGATTGGCGACACGGCATTGGTACCCGTCCCGCAACTCCCGGACGTGATCGGCCCGGCGACGGTGCCGGGGCATGAGCACGACGATGGCAGCCGCTTTCTGCGCCTGCGCATCGATAGCGTCGACATGGTCGGCAGCGTCGTGCCGGTGTCGCCGCTGGGCTGGCAGGTGCTGGTGGTGCGTCCGCTTGCCGAAGCCTTCCGTCCGTCGCGCACGGCGGAGCTGATCATGTTGGTGGGGCTGGCGACGTCGGTGATCGTCGGCTTGATCGGGGCTGCCGTGCAGGCGGGCTACTTTGGACGTCTTTTCCGGGATTTGTCGGTGTTTGCGGTGGGGATCGAACACGGGCGCTACGAGCTGTCCTGGCGGCCGTCGCGAGTACGCGAGTTCAATCGCCTGGCGGTGGCGTTCCAGCGTATGAGCCAGGCGATTCGCGAACGCGAGGAGGCCATCGTGGCGAGTCAGGCGGCGCTGCAGGATCTGAACCAGACGCTCGAAGCGCGCGTGGTTGAACGGACCGAGGCGCTGCACCGGAGCAATGCCGAGCTCTCGTCGGCGCTGGATACCCTGCGCAAGACGCAGGAAGAACTGGTCACGTCCGAGAAGATGGCGGCGCTGGGGGCGCTGGTTGCCGGCGTCGCGCACGAACTGGGGACGCCGCTGGGCAACAGCCTGATCGCCGCCAACACGGTGCGCGACCAGACGCGCGCGCTGCGTCGCGAACTCGCGGGCGGCCTGCGGCGTTCGTCGCTGGAGCGCTATCTCGAGGACACGGAATCGGGCAACGCGATCATCGAGCGCAATCTCGAGCGCGCGGCGTCGCTGGTGACGAGCTTCAAGCAGGTGGCGGTGGATCAGTCGAGTTCGCAGCGGCGCAAATTTGCGCTGAGCGAGGTGGTCGATGAAATCGTGATGACCCTGCGGCCGTCCTTGAAGCGCTTGCCGTTCCGGCTGACAACCGCGGTGGATGCGGCGCTCCCGCTCGACAGTTACCCCGGTGCGCTCGGGCAGGTGCTGACGAATCTCATCAACAACGCGGTGCTGCATGGCCTGGAGGATCGCGCCGAGGGCGAGGTCCGCGTCGTGGGGCGCGCCGAGGATGCGGATTGGCTCGTGCTGGAAGTGATCGACGACGGCCGCGGCATCCCGCTGGAGTTGCAGCGGCGCATTTTCGAGCCCTTCTTCACGTCGCGCCTGGGCAAGGGGGGCAGCGGGCTGGGGCTGCACATCGTGCATAGCCTGGTGTCGAACGTGCTCGGCGGTACGATCTCGGTTGATAGCCAGCCGGGCGTCGGCACGACGATGCGTGTACGCCTGCCACGTATTGCACTGGTGACGACCAGCGCCGCTGCACCGTCCTCATCGGCCTTCACCGCGTCGGACGCGGTGCCGGCGCAGCCGTCCGCCTGAGATCAGCCGCCGCGGATGCGGCCCAGCAGTGCGGTGGTCGAGCGTTCGTGCTCGAACGGGATCGAATGCACGCTGCCGCCCCAGACCAGCACTTCGCCGGCCCCGACGATGCGATCGATCGGCCAGTCACCACCTTTCACCAGCACGTCCGGGCGCGCGTCGAGGATGCGGGTGAGCGGGGTGTCCTCGTCGAACCAGGTGACGAGATCGACGCATTCCAGTGCGGCCATCACCGCCGCGCGGTCTTCCAGCGGATTCACCGGGCGGTCGTCGCCTTTGCCGAGTCGCCGCACCGACGCGTCGGTATTCAGCGCGACCACCATCGCCGCGCCCAGTGCGCGTGCCTGCGCGAGATAGGTGACATGGCCACGGTGCAGGATGTCGAAGCAGCCGTTGGTGAACACCAGGGGCCGTGGCAGCGCCGCCGCGCGTGCGGCAAGGTGTTCGGGGGGGCAGATCTTGGCTTCGAAGCTCGGGCGGGGGTAGTGCATCGCGGTTTTGCCTGGTGGAGTGGGGATTGGAGCGCTGAAGCGCGTGTGTGGCGATGAATTCTAGCGGGATGGTCGCGTCGCTGCGCAATCCGTGTGGGCCGCGTCGCGGTTCGGCGCGGGGG
>NZ_WTVQ01000058.1 GCF_012910955.1 Aromatoleum diolicum | reverse complement strand
CCGCCACCGGCCGCGCCCCGTAGGCCTCGAGCGCCTGCACGTAGGTGATGCCGGCGAGCCACAGCGACAGGCCGAAGGCATGGAAGGTGGTGTCGCCCGGACGAATGCCAGCGGCGCGGAACATGCGGCCGAGCACCTTGTAGGTGATGTCGAGATCCTTGCGCGAGAACACGTAGAAGGTGGGCGTACCCGTGGTGCCCGAGGTCGCGGCGAGATGGATCTCGTTCTCCGGCGCAGTCGTCAGGTGCAGGCCCAGCGGGTGGCCGTAGCGTTCGAGCGATGCGTCCTGCGAGTCGCGATGGCGGGTCTTGTCGAGGAAGGCCGGCAGGCGGCGGAAGTCGTCGAGCGTGCGGATCGCCTCGGGCGAATCGATGCCGGCCTCGAGGAAGCGCTGGCGGTAGTAATCCTCGTTGCCCCACACGTAGCGGATCTGGCGCTTGAGCTTCTCGAAGCGGCGGGTGTTGAGGACGGCGAGGTATTCGCCGGGGTCGCGCGTGGGCACGTCGAAATCATGGAGCGCGGGATTGGCGCGCGGCGGCTGGATGGTCATGACGGATCGGCTCCGGAATGGAAACAGAAAGGGGAAATCGGTGTTACGCAAGGGACGGCCGGGCGTCAGCCTTCGGCGAACGCGACCTCGCGGGTCGCGCGCAGGCGCGGCAGGGCCATGACGACGATGAGAGCGAGGGCCAGGAGCAGCAGTGCGAGACTCAGCGGACGCGTCAGGAACACCGTCGGATCGCCGCGCGACAGCAGCATCGCGCGGCGCAGGTTCTCCTCCAGCATCGGCCCGAGCACGAAGCCGAGCAGCAGCGGCGCGGGCTCGCAGCGCAGCTTGATGAAGAGGTAGCCGAGCAGACCGAAGGCCACCGTCAGCAGCACGTCGAACATCTGGTTGTTCACGCTGTACACGCCAATGCAGCAGAACAGCAGGATGGCCGGATAGAGCACCCGGTACGGCACCGCGAGCAGCTTCACCCACACCCCGATGAGCGGCAGGTTCAACAGCAGCAGCATCGCGTTGCCGACCCACATGCTGACGATGACGCCCCAGAAGAGCTCGGGCCGTTCGCTCATCACCTGCGGGCCGGGCACGATGCCGTGGATCATCATCGCGCCGATCATCAGCGCCATCACCGCATTCGCGGGCAGGCCCATCACCAGCAAAGGGATGAAGGAGGTCTGCGCGCCGGCGTTGTTCGCCGACTCCGGTCCGGCGACGCCTTCGATGGCGCCCTTGCCGAAGCGCGACGGATCCTTCGCCAGTCGCTTCTCGACCATGTAGGACGCGAACGAGCCCAGCATCGCGCCGCCGCCCGGCAGCACGCCGAGCAGCGAACCGAGCGCGGAGCCGCGCAGCACCGGCTTCCATGAGCGGCGGTAATCCTCGCGCGAAGGCAGGATGCGCCCTACCCGCACCGCCGCCACGTCGCGCCGTTCGTCGCGTTCGAGGTTCGCGATGATCTCGCCGATGCCGAAGATGCCCATCGAGATGACGACGAAGCTGATGCCGTCGGCGAGCTGTGGCAGGCCGAAAGTGAAGCGCTCCTCGCCCGAATTCACGTCGACGCCGACGAGACCCAGCAGCAGCCCCGCGAGCGTCATCGCCACCGCCTTGAGGATGTCGCCCTGCGCCAGCACGACCGCAGCGACCAGACCGAGCACCATCAGCGCGAAGTATTCCGCCGGCCCGAACTTCAGCGCGAAAGCGGCGAGCGGCGTCGCGGCCACGGCGACGACCAGCGTCGCGACGGTGCCGGCGAAGAAGGACCCGATCGCCGCGATGCCGAGCGCGGAGCCCGCGCGGCCCTGTTTCGCCATCGCATGGCCGTCGAGGCAGGTGACCACCGACGACGACTCGCCGGGCATGTTCACCAGAATCGCCGCGGTCGAGCCGCCGTACTGCGCGCCGTAGTAGATGCCTGACAGCATGATCAGCGCCGCGGTCGGTGGCAGGCCGTAGGTCACGGGCAACAGCATCGCGATCGTCGCGACCGGCCCGAGCCCCGGCAGCACGCCGATCAGCGTGCCGAGCGTGACCCCGGCGAAGCAGTACAGCAGGTTCGTCCAGGTGAACGCCGCGTCGACGCCGATCGCAAGATGAGACAGCAGCTCCATCGCGCCCTCGCTCAGGCAGGACCGACCGGCAGGGGCACGCCTAGGCCGTAGGCGAACACCGCCACGCCGAAGACCGACAGCACGGCGCTCAGTCCCAGCAGTTCGCCGAAGCGTACTTCGCGATGCGCGTGGCCGCTCACCAGCGTCAGGGCCACCGTCGCGAGCACGAGCCCCAGTTGCTGCACGACGAGTGCGAACACGATGACGCCCGCCCCGACCAGCACCGCCGGCCGCAACGCGAAGCCGTCGTCCTGGGCCGGCTCGTCATCCGTCACGCGCACGCTGCGAATCAGGACGATCGCACCGAGCACCGCGAGCACCGCACCCAGCAACAGGGGGAAATAGCCGGCCCCCATGCGCATCGCCGACCCCAGCGGATAGCCCGAGGCGGTATGGCTTCCCGCCAATCCGAGGAGAATGAAGAAGAGACCTGTGAATGAATCCCGACGGTTGAGAATCCTGATTTTCATGACAATCCCGGGTGAATCCTGGCAATGACGATGAAGCCAAGTTAACACCCGCAATCGACGCCACAAATCTCGATTTCTGCATTGCAAATCATGACGGAACGAAAACTGAGACCGGCTTCAGATAAGGAAAGCAGCCGCTACCTCATTCCCCCGCGAGATCCGCCCAATTTGATACGCATGCGATATACGCAATATCGCGCAAACCACAATCAATAATTTCTGCAGAACAAATCGGGTTTTCTTGTTTCTGTTGGCGATAACGGATGAATAGAGTTTTGGCATTGCCGCGTCGAGCGACCTTCGACGATCGATTACCCATACTCAGGAGCCAACCCGATGACCGCTGCAGAAAACCCCGACACGCTGCGCAGAGCCGCACCCGATCCCGCCGATCCGCTCATCGCGGTCGCCGGAGCGGCGTTCTGATGCGGCTCAGTGCACTCGAACAGGCGATGCTCGCGGGCGAACATGGGGAAGCCGTCGCCGAAGCCCTCGCCTACCAGATCCGCGTCGGCGAATTCTTCGGCGCGGAAGACTTCGTCCCGATCACCAACGCCCACATGATGGGCGACATCGAGGTCATGGGCGACAGCGGCCTCGCGCACCTTGGCGGCTTCCGCAGCAAGGGCGCGCGCTGCCGCGTGCCGGTGACCACCAACGCGCGATGTGCCGACTTTGCCCATGCCACCCGACTCGGGCAGGACGAAGAAGAAATCGCCAAGGAAAAGCGCCTGATCGCGCACCTGCAGGCGATGAATGTCGTCACCACCGACACCTGCATCAATTACCAGACGGTGTATCAACCCCACCTCGGCGAACACGTCGCATGGGGAGACACCGGCACCGTCATCTACGCCAATTCGGTGTTCGGCGCGCGCACGAACTTCGAGAGCGGCCCCGCAGCGCTTGCCGCCGGCATCACCGGCCGCACGCCGCGCTACGGCTTCCACCTCGACCGCCATCGCCGCGGCACCTTCCGCGTCGTGGTCGACACCGAACTCGACGACCTCGCCGACTGGGGCACGCTGGGCAAACTGGCGGGCGAATTCCGCCAGGACTACTACGCGGTACCGGTCTTCGAAGGCCTGCGGCGCACGCCGACGGCGGACGAACTGAAGCATCTCGGGTGCGCGCTCGCGAGCTACGGATCGATGGGCATGTACCACATCGTCGGTGTCACGCCCGAAGCGCCGGACCTTGCGACGGCGTTTGGCGGCGCCCCACCCGAGCCGGCCCTGCGCATCGGCCAGGCGGAACTCGACCGCGTGTACGCCGGCTACGACGTCTCCGACCCCGGCGCGACGCTGGTGGTGTTCTCCGGCCCGCAGCTCTCGCTCTTCGAACTGAAGGCGCTCGCGGAGCGCTTCGCGGGTCAGCGCGTACATCCCGGCTGCCAGGTGTTCGTCACCACCGGCCGCGGCCCGGCGCGCGACGCCGAAGCGCTCGGCTACCTCGCAACGCTGCGCGAGGCCGGCGTCACGATCCTCGAAGGCGTGTGCTTCTACATCCTGCAGAACCTCTCCGAGATGCGCCGGCGCAACGGCTGGCACAACCTGATTTCGAACTCGGCCAAGCTCGTGAACATCATCGGTGCGCATCGCTTCAACACCATCCTGCGGCGCACCGACGACTGCGTCGCCGCGGCGCTCACCGGACGTGTGACGGGAGCGCAATCGTGAGCGAGCGGCAGCACATCGCCAGCCTGCGTGTCGCACGCGCGGTCGGAGAGCCGGTCGAGGGCCTGGCGCTCGTCTCCACCGAAGGTTTCTCGCCGCGCTACGACCTCGACCGCTGGACCGGCCTGATCACGAAACCGGGCCACAAGCTCGAAGGCCGCAGCATCGTCGACCGCATCTGCTTCTTCCCTACCGCCAAGGGCGGCATCGCCGCCGGCTGGGCCTTCCCCGACATCGCGGCCAAGAAGCTCGCGCCGCGCGCGCTGGTGTTCGGCGTCACCAATCCAGTGATGGTGCAAGGCGCCGCCTTTGCTGGCATCACGCTCACCGAAGGCTGGGAACCGGATGCCCTCGCCGTCGTGCGCAACGACGACCTCGTACGCATCGACCCTGCCGAACGCCTGATCCACATCTATCGCTGAATTCCATGGAGCCCACAATGCGCCCCTCGCTTCACTTCCTCCGCCACCTCCTGCCGGTCGCTGCGGCACTCCTCACGGCCGCCGTCCCCGCGAGCGTGCCCGCCGCCGACGCGCCCTACCCGACGCAGACGATCAAACTCGTCGTGCCCTTCCCGCCGGGCGGCCCGACGGACATCGTCGCGCGCCCCTTCGCCGAGGCGCTGACGCGCAGCCTCGGCAAGCCGGTCGTGATCGAGAACCGCGGCGGCGCGGGCGGCAACGTCGGTGCCGACAACGTCGCAAAAGCGAATCCGGACGGCTACACGCTGCTCCTCGGCACGGTCGGGACGGCCGCAATCAATCCTGCGCTCTACGCCCGACTCAGCTACGACCCGCGCAAGGATCTCGCGCCGGTCGCCATCCTGGCCGCCGCGCCGGTCGCGCTCGTCGCGCATCCGTCCGTCCCCGCCAACACCGTGGCTGAACTGCTCGCACTCGCCGGCCGCCAATCGCTGCGCTTCGGCACTGCCGGCAACGGCACACCGGGCCACCTGACCGGCGAGATGTTCAAGCAGGCGAGCACCGCCCCGCTCACCCACGTCCCCTACAAGGGCAGCGCCGCGGCCCTACAGGATCTGCTCGGCGGTCACATCGAACTGGCGTTCGATCCGCTCCAGTCGGTGCTGCCGCACGTCCGCGCCGGCAAGCTCAAGATCATCGCGATCAGTTCGGCCGAAGCGTCACCCGTGCTGCCGCAGGTCCCGACCTTCGCGCAGGCCGGCGTGAAGGTCGAAAGCACCGCCTGGTGGGGTCTGTTCGCCCCCGCCGGCACCCCGCGTCCGATCGTCGACCGGCTCGCCGCCGAACTGCAGGGAGCGGAACAGAGCGGCGACGTGCGCCAGCTCGAGAGCATCGGCCTCACCCTCAGGCAGATCGCCCAGCCCGCCGCCCTCGACGCCTTCCTTGCCGCCGAAAGCACCAAATGGGCGAAAGCCGTCAGGGACTCCGGCGCGAAGGTCGACTGAACGGGAGCAAATCGGCCGCGGGCGGCGCCTCATGGCCGGCCGGGGCATTGCGAAATGCTCCCGAAGTGAGTATCGGCTGCCCGTTCGATGCGGGCAGTTTCCTGCTGGGCCAAGTCAAACGAGCGCATGGCGCTCCGGCGCCTCACTGACGCAAATACTCTGGCTTGGATCGGCCGCCACGCCTCTTATGAAGGATTCCGATAAGCCTGCATTCCATTCCAATTGGATTGCATCGGCATTTTTCTTGGTTCGTCCGTGCGGAGGCGCAGCGTACATTTTGTGCATAGCGACGAGGCACTGCACCGAACGTCGCCACTGATCGGCAACTCATCAAACAAGGAGCAATTCCATGCATCACGGTCGACTACTGCGCACCGTTCTTAGCGCCCTGACATTTGTCGCCGCTACTGGCCCGGCCAACGCGGATTCCCTGAAGGTCGGCTATCTGCCGGTGACCGGCCACGCCAAGTTCTTCGTCGCCAAGGAGCACGGCCTGTTCAAACAGGAAGGGCTGGACGTGGAGCTGATCGAATTCCAGAACTCGGCCGACGGGCTCAACGCCGTCACCGCGGGCAAGCTCGATATCGGCGCCTTCGGCACGACCGCACCACTGGCGCACTACGCGAAGGGAGCGGACCTGAAGGTGATCGGCGGAATCATGGGACTGGATGCCGCCCTGGTCGTGACAGCCGAGAAGGCCGCGTCGATCAAGAGCATCGCCGACCTGCGCGGCAAGAAGGTCGCGACGGTGCGTCTGGCCACCGGCGATGCGGTGCTGCGCGGCGCGCTGCGCGACGAGAAGATCGACTGGAAGAACGACCTCAAGATCTTCGAATTGAAGAACCCGCCGGCGGTGATCGAGGCGGTGAAATCCGGCCAGGTCGACGCCGGGGTCGTATGGGGACCGCATGACATTCGCGCCGAGCGGCAGGGGCTGAAGATCGTGGTGCGTTCGTCCGAGCTGCAACCAGGTCATCCGTGCTGCCGCATCGTCGTGACGTCGGATCGGCTCAAGCAGGGCGACACGCACGTGCGCTTCCTGCGCGCGATCCTGAAGGCGGAGAAGTTCGCGGCCGAGCGGAAGAAGGAGACGATCGACGCGATCCAGAAGTACGTGAAGCTCGACCGCGACGTGCTGGAACAGGGCTATTACTCGCCCTTCCTCGACCAGTCCTCGGACCCGAACGTGCAGGGTACGCAGAAGTTCTGGACGACGCTGGTCGGTTCCGAGGTCGTCGACGGTACTCGGCCGCTGGCGCCGATTTTCGAACTCACGCCTTACCGCAAGGCACTCGACAGCCTGGCGAAGGAGAGCCCGCGCGAGGCATTCTGGCAGCAGCGGATCAAGACAGAACAGGCGAGGAACCAGCTGTGAGTCAAACCGCGAATGCTGCATTGCGGATCGAACGGCTACGCTTCGGTTACGACGGCACGCCGATCCTGCAGGACATCGATGTCGCTGTTGCCGAAGGCGAATTTCTCGCCCTGCTCGGTCCGAGCGGTTCGGGCAAGAGCACGCTGCTGCGGCTGATCGCGGGGCTCGAATCGCCGGGCAGCGGGCGGGTGCTCGCTGCAGGGCGGCCGGTCGCGGGCCCGGGCACCGACCGCGCGGTGGTGTTCCAGAATTACGCGCTGTTTCCGTGGATGCGCGTAGTCGACAACGTCGCCGAGGCGGTGCGCAAGGCGAAGCCCACGCTGGGCTGGCCGGCGGCCCGCACACAGGCGGCCGGCCATCTGAACCGCGTGGGGCTCACGGGCATTGCCGACAAGTACCCATTCGAGCTTTCGGGCGGCATGCAGCAGCGTGCCGCAATCGCACGCGCACTGGCGCTGGAGTCGCCCTTCCTGCTGATGGACGAACCGTTCGGGGCGCTTGATCCGGTGAATCGCGCTCGTCTGCAGGATCTGCTGATCGAGGTGTGGCAGCGCCGCACGCCGCGACCGACGGTGGTGTTCGTGACGCACGACGTCGACGAGGCGCTGCTGCTGGCCGACCGTGTAGCGGTGCTCGGCGCATCACCGGGCCGAATCATCGCCGGCTTCGACGTGCCCTTCGAGCGCCCGCGCCGGCGCGCCGCGCTGTTCGGCGACCACCGCTTCCATGAACTGCGCGAGGCAATCGCCGAGGCGCTGGACGCCGACACGCTGGCGCGTCTCGACGCGGCCTGAGCCATCGCCCCAATGGAGAAAATCCTTATGACTACCGAGACTTCGATCCTCGATGCGGCGCTGGGGGACACCGGCGCGATCGCTCGGCACGCGGCCGAACCGAACGCTGCGGCATCGCGCCCCGTGCCCTTCGCCTGGGAACCGTGGCTGCTGTGGCTGATCCTGCTCGGTCTGTGGCAGGGAATTGCAACGCTGATCGCCGGACAGGGGAACCCGTTGCTGCCGCCGCCGACAGTGGTGTTCGACGCCCTGTGGCTGTCGCTGCCGGAATTGCTGACGGGCACTTGGTCGTCGCTGCTGATCCTGGCGCCGGGCTTTGCGCTGGCAGTCGCCGCGGGCGTCGGACTGGGCCTGCTCGCAGGCACTTCGCCGCGGCTCGGGCGGGCGCTGTTCCCGTTCGCGAAGGTTGCGGCGCCGGTGCCGCCGACGGTGTATATCCCGTATGCGATCGCGGTGCTGCCGACCTTCCACCTGTCCGCGACTTTCGTCGTGTTCGTTGGCGCGTTCTGGCCGGTGTTCCAGAATACCGTGGCCGGCGCGCACGCCGTCGAGGGTCGCCATCGCGACAACGCCCGCGTGCTCGGTTTTTCGGGCTTCGAGTACCTGCACAAGGTGGTGTTTCCGGCGAGCCTGCCGCACATTTTTTCCGGCATGGCGGTGGGGCTCGGCTTCGGCTTCATCCTGCTGACCGTTGCCGAGCTGTTCGGCGCGAACGCGGGACTGGGTCGCTTCGTCCAATACTACGCGGACTTCGGCGATTACCCGCGCATGGTGGCGGGCATCCTGTACACCGGCGTCGTCACCTGGGCCGCGATGAGCGTGCTCGACCGCGCACGCGAGCGTGCGTTGTTCTGGCTGCGCTGAGGGCCGACCGCGATGAAGACCTTTCTCCGCAACCGCCCTTTCCTGGAGGAATCCACCGTGCCTGGCGCACCGGACCCGCGCGAACAGGACGAAAAGGAACGCTACGTCGCCCGCCAGTTGTGGTGGGCGCTGATCGGGCTCGCCCTGTTCGCGCTGGCGCTACTGTTCGGCTGGGGCGGTGCACACGCCGCTGGCGACCGGGCAGCGGGCGATGCGGCGCTGTTCGCACCGACCGCCGATCTTGCCGCGGCGCTCGAACGCGCGCGCCGTGTCGGCCGCAGCGGCGTCGCGGTGCTGTACGAGATGGATGGCTGCGGCGAGTGCGCACGGCTGAAATCCGTGACGTTCCGCGACGAGACGTTGCGGCGCGAGTTCCGTGCCCATTTCGTGCCGGTCAGCCTGCGCGCCGACGAGCCGGTCGCCTTGCGCGACTTCGATGGGCGCAGGACGACACAGGCCGGCTTCGCCAACGAACAGCGCGTGTTTGCGCTGCCGACACTGGTTTTCTACGACCTCGACGGCATCCCGGTCGCACGCCAGCCGGGCGGTCGCTGGCCGGCCGGCGAGTGGCTGCGGCTCGCGCGCTACGTGCGCGATGCCGGTTACGAGCAGGCGCCGTTCGTGCCGCTCGCGAACACCCGACATCACTGAGCGGCCCGTGCCCGCTTCCCCGAAGACCTGAATCCGCGCGCCGGGCTTTGCCGCCCGCGCGTGCGGACCAACTGGAGGAATTTCCCATGCAGGGATTGATGATGCAGATTCCGTTGCTTATCTCGAACCTGATCGCCCATGCCGACCGCAACCACGGCGACACCCACACCGTGAATCCGCGCCTGTTCGATCAAGTCGGTCAGTTCAACCAGAGACACTCTTTGTGTGGCGGAAGAAGTTTTCGGGGTCGTACTTGCGCTTGAGCGCCGCGAGTCTGTCCAGGTTGGATCGGCCGTACGCAGCCTCGATGCGGTCCTGTCCCTCGTCCTCGGTAAGGAAGTTGATGTATGCCCCGCCTGTCGAACAGGAGCGCGTCGCTTCGAAGCAGTCCCGCGCCCACTTGATATTGATGTCGTCATCGCCCGGCTTCTCCCAGGAGCCAGCGATGTTCAGCACGTAGGCCGCGTCTCGATTGCCTGCCGGCGAATGTCCGGCAGGCAGCTCGCCCAACGCACCCTGTATCTGGAACAGGAGGATGGCCGAATGGGGCGATCGAATTCGGCCCGCATGCTCCACGGCGACGTCAATGGTCTGACGATCGATGCCTGGCAGGTAGTGTGACTTCCAGTAGTAGCGCCGTCCTTTGGGCTGCGTGGCATCAAGCAGATTTTGCATCTGCGTATAGGGCCGACGCATCATTATGTCGGCCACTGGCCGACCAAGCCCGCGCAGCGGCGCGATCAATGCTTCACCGTCTTCGACCTTGCCGGAATAGCAGACGAAGATGGCCACGATCGGCTTGCCGTGCACATCCTTCGGGAGCCAAGGTGCCGGCGGCGCAATCCGCAGAACAGCCACGCTGGTCAGTTCGCGCGGCGCCCCGGCGCTGAACTAATGAAATGGACTCCCCCTCCCGTCTCCGGGAAACTGGCTGTATCGCAGCGTGAGCCGCTGCTGGTCTGCAAGAAGGAGGTGTGCCATGACGATTACCCGCATCGGTCTCGATATCGCCAAGTCCGTCTTTCAGCTTCACGGCGTGGATGCCCGGGGCAAAACGGTGTTGCGCAAGACGCTCGCACGCGGCGAGGTGCTTGGTTTCTTTGCCAACTGTCCCGTCTGCCTGATCGGTATCGAAGCGTGCGCGGGTT
The DNA here is from genome assembly GCF_012910955.1 of Aromatoleum diolicum. Taxonomy (GTDB): domain Bacteria; phylum Pseudomonadota; class Gammaproteobacteria; order Burkholderiales; family Rhodocyclaceae; genus Aromatoleum; species Aromatoleum diolicum. The sequence continues at coordinate 13,759 of NZ_WTVQ01000058.1, read as the reverse complement.
CGCATTATTGGGCGCGCGAGCTGATCAGGCTCGGTCATGACGTGCGGCTGATGGCGGCGCAGTTCGTGATCCCGTATCGCAAGAGCGGCAAGAACGACGCCACCGACGCCGAGGCGATCTGCGAGGCGGTCGGGCGGCCGAACATGCGCTTCGTGCCGGTCAAGTCCGAGGAAGCCCAGGCCGTGCTCGCGGTGCATCGGGCGCGCGCGCTCACGGTGTCGGAGCGCACCGCGCTGGTCAATCAGGTGCGCGGCCTGCTCGGGGAGTTCGGCATCGTCGCCAGCGCCGGAATTGCCCATGCGCGCAAACTGCTCGCCGAGATCGGTGCCGGGGCGCGAAGCTTGCCGGTGCTCGCGCGCGAAACGTTCGGCGAACTGCACGAGCGCTTGCGCACCCTTGACGAACGCATCCTCGCCTACGATCGCAAGATCTCGGCACTGGCGCAACAGAGCGAGGCGGCGCGGCGGCTCATGGCCATCGAAGGCATCGGCCCGGTGACCGCCTCGGCCATCGTGGCCAGCGTCGGTCCCGCGACCACCTTTACCAGCGCACGGCAGTTTGCCGCGTGGCTGGGGCTCACGCCGCGGCAGCATTCCAGCGGCGGCAAGACCGTGCTCGGCGGGATCAGCAAACGCGGCGATGTGGTGCTGCGCACGCTGTTGATCCACGGCGCCCGCTCGGTGCTGCGTTTGACGGCCGCGCGAGCCGACCGCAAGAGCCAGTGGGTGGAGCGCCTGAAGGCGCGCTCCTGCAACAACGTGGCGGCCGTAGCACTGGCTGCCAAGAATGCCCGTATCATCTGGGCGATGCTCGTCCGGGGCACCGACTACCGCGTTGCGGCGGCTGCGACGGCGTGAGCGATCACCGAATTTCAACCCGGAGGTTCCTGCCAGAGTATTGCGAGCGAGATGTGTTGATGGGATGACGGCGCCAGCCGACGCGCACACCAACCTGATAACGTGGTTGGCCGATACCAGGCCGCTGAGCTAATGAGGCGTGCGCGGCACGAAATTCATCAGGGCCGCAGCCGACGGGCTGCACAGTAGGCCGGATAGATTGTTGCAGCTGGGTTCGTTCGGAACATCCGCAAGATCGTCTTGCAATATCGGGGGAGTCCATAGATCACGGTAGGTGTCGAGAACTTGCTTGGCATCCTCGCCACGCCACGCGATCGCGCCCCCCAGGATTTCGGGGCCGACGGGAAAGAGTCGGTACTCAAAGGATGTGACGATTCCGAAGTTGCCGCTGCCGCCACGCAGCGCCCAGAACAGGTCCTCGTTCTCGTCCGCAGACACACGCAAGACGTCGCCGCCGGCGGTCACCACTTCCATCGAGACCACGTTGTCGCAGGTCCGTGACGACGCGTGAGGTAGCCAAATCCGCCGCCGACGGTGAGGCCTGCAATCCCGGTGGCAGAAACAAAACCGAGCACGGCTGCGAGCCCGTGCAGCTGGGTCTCGCGGTCGACGTCGGCCAGTGTGCAGCCGGCTTGCGCGCGAGCCGTGCGGCGCACTGGGTCGACCCACACGCCTCTCAGCAGCGACATGTCGATCATGAGGCCGCCCTCGCAAACCGCAAGCCCTGCGATGTTGTGGCCGCCGCCGCGCACGGAACTGAGAAGCCCGTGTTGACGCGCGAACCGAACAGCCTGCACGACATCGACCGTCCCGGTGCAACGAGCCACCAGGCCAGGGCGACGATCGATCATCGCGTTCCAGATCTTGCGCGACTCCTCGTATTCCGCGTCATCCGCAGTCAGCACCTGACCTCTGAATGCGGCCTTGAACGACTGCAGGTCCTCCGGCGTAAGGCCCACTGTCCCGCCGTCCATTCGTGTGAGCTCGATCGTCATGAGTCATCTCCGAGAAGAGTGATGAAATTTTGGGCCTTACTGCCGGCCGCCATCCTGGCAAGTGTGCGAGCGACAGAACGGGTCGGCTGGTCCCGCAATCCATCCGGGCGCGCGGCGCTTACCCGTCCACGTAGCGCACGGGGGTCACCGGCGCGCGGAGCACCTGTAGCTCGAAGATGTCGGGGCGCGCGTAGTGCCCGATGACGTCGAGCGTTCGGCGTGACGGTGCGACGCGCGCCGTATCGATCTCCGCAAACAATATGCCGGCCTCTCGGCGCAATGGGCCCGCGACGACCTTCCCCATGGGATCGACCACCACCGAGTCGCCGTCGTTGATCCATTCCTCGGGATCGGGGAACAGCTCGGCGCGGGCCGGGAAGTCCTGCGGAATGTCACTGGCGCGCAGCGCCGTGCCGCTACCGACCACCCAGCACCGACCTTCGAGCGCGATATGGCGCATCGTGCAGATCCAGGCATCCCCACTGTCGTAGGTGGGCGCGACGTAGATCTCCATGCCTTGGGCGTAGAGCGCGTAGCGCGCCAGCGGCATGTAATTCTCCCAGCAGATGAGGCCGCCGACCCGGCCGGCAGGCGTGTCGACCACGCGCAACCCGGACGCATCGCCCAGGCCATGAACCATGCGTTCGGGATTGGTTGGCATCAACTTGCGGTGCCGGTTCTGCACCCTGCCGTCGGTGCCAACGATAACGACGGTGTTGTAGAGCGTCCCTCCGCCTTGCTCGCGATCTCGTTCATTGATGCCGCACACGATCGTCACGTTATGGGCGCGGGCGGCCTCACACAGTTCGGCCAGGTCGCCGCCACCGACATCAACCGCGTTGGCGAGCAAGCGGGCGTGCAATTGGCCCATGATGGCGCCATCCCTTCCGGCCGCGAGTCGCCATATCCAGGACGGGTAACCCGGAATGAACGACTCGGGAAAGACGATCAGCGACGCCCCTGCTGCCGCGGCTTCGGCGACCCATTGCACGGCTCTTGTGATGGTGGCGCCACGGTCAAGCAAGACCGGCGGGCGTTGAATGATGGCGATCATCGTCATGGCGTTCTTCCTGGGCAGGTATTGCCCGACAAGGACAGCTTGCGCGTGACCCGGCGCCCGGACCAGTCCAGAATCTGAAGCGTTTACACTCCGGGGACGATGCGATGGAAAACACCTACGGTCAGTTCTGCACCGTTGCAAGGGGTGCCGAGGTGTTGTGCGAGCGATGGACGCCGCTGGTTGTGCGCGAGTTGCTGTGCGGCAGCAAGCGCTTCAACGACCTGCATCGCGGCGTACCGCGAATGTCCACCAGCCTGCTGACGCAGCGGCTTCATCGTCTCGAGGAATTCGGTGTCGTGCGCCGCGACGCCGTCGGCAAGGTTTGGGAATACAGCCTCACCGAGGCTGGCGAGGAACTTCGACCCATTGTCATGGCGCTTGGCCATTGGGGTGCGAAGTGGATTGGCAGCCGCCTGCGCGACGATGAACTGGATGCGGGTTTGCTCATGTGGGATATGCGCCGCTTCGCGTGCATCCACGAGTTTCCGCCCAGGCCCGTGGTCATCCACTTCCAGTTCCGCGACGCACGGGTTCGCGAGGGCGCCTGGTGGCTTGTAGTGGAGGACGGCGTGGCCGACCTGTGCCGCGACGACCCGGGGCGCGAGCTGACGCTCGTGGTGGATGCGTCCGTGCGCGCTTTGACCGAAGTGTGGGCGGGTGACCGCACGCCTCAGCAGGCCCTTCAGTCGCACGAGATCCGTGTTGATGGGGCGAGGCGCGACGCGGACGACCTATGGCGGTGGCTGGGCACGAGCGCGTTCGCCTCGACGCGCCGCGCCGCGGGACGGATGTCCCCGGGCGGCCAATCTCCGACGCCATAGCTGGTTGGCCGCAGGCCCGAAGCGCACTTGTACCGAGGCGGACGCGCAGGCCAGGTCGGCCGTGACTGCACTGGGTGGTCACGCGAAAGTCGCCGGTCGCCACCGGCGGCAACTGACCGGAATTTCGCGTTCGGCGAGCACCCAGACTGTCGTTCGTCGCTGGGCCGACATCGGCGTCAGCCGCGCCGAGCCGCCTCGAATCGTAGAAGCGAGAGTAATGCGGTTGGAGCGCGGCGGGATGACGGCCTGCGCGCCGCTCGCTTCGATCGTTTCGACCAGCGAATTGGCATCGTAACCCTTGTCGGCAAGCAGGGCGCCGCAGCGCAAATCGGCGACCCATTCCTGAGCGCAATCGATGTCGGCAATTTGCCTGGCAGTCTGGATCAGTGGTCGAGTCGATGAACACCCGCTCCAGTTCCAAATCGCTGGCCAGTGCGTGGGACACACGATGCTCGAAACCGATCGCGCGGCAGTATGCGCAACCGCATCTGCGTATATACGTTGACCGGACTACCCTGCTGATGGCTTTCCTCAAGGAACTCTATGGCTCGAAGATCAGGATCATGCCAGGCAACGACCGTCACATCGATATTTGTTTGCCTTCGAGAGCGCACCCGACTTGTCTTGGCATCGTCCGGGACTCGGAATAGTGCCTGAGCGCGTTCATCGACACCCGCTTGTCGATCTGTGCCGCGTCGGCAGCGCCGTGGATGGCCCGGCTAAATTGACGCGCGATCAGCGACTCGACCGGATTCAGACCCGGGAACAGCCAGCCACCATCGAACATCTCGCCGTCGGCACGGGCGACCTTCCACTAGATCCGCAGCCGTTCGAGCAGCACCGGCGATCCTCGCGCCTCGTGCTCCTCACGGCCGTCGTCAGGCAATGCCGATGAGATATGCACACTGGGAAGTTTACATAAAACGGAGGACTTTTGAAAAAACGGCACCCCGAAGGGTGCCGTAAGTCATTGATTTTATGGGGCGAAATACCGGGATCGAACCGGTGACACCTGGAGCCACAATCCCCATCAGTTTTCTTATAAATCAGTCACTTAATCGTGTTTTCAATCTACAATCTCCACTCATCCGTGGCCCCGGAGGCCGCGTCAGCGCTCATGGCGCCACAATTTTGTAGAACGGTTTCGGCGCCCTTCTGCACGCGCTGAACAGGTTCCCTGGCAGGCGCTTTCGAACTCGAATCGCGCACCCAAATCATTCTAGACGCACAGCGCGCGACCGCAACTGACGCTCACCGTTCCACGTCGTGACGGAAGCGAGTGACAGCTTTGTGCTTGGCCATGCGTCCATCCGGCTTCGTCAGTACCCGACCCGAAGCCGACCAACGTTCTGGCTCGAAGCTGACGCTCAACGACCAGCATCATCGACGCTGCGGAGCGCCATACGCTGTTGCTGTTGTCAGGCATCCGGGCTCCTGCGCCAACATGCCGAGGGTATTCGTCGATTTTCAGGCCCTCCCGGACGGCGGCTGCAAGCGATTGAGAACTTCCACCATTGCTGGGGTCAGGTCCGCGTGGTGATGCGTAATCTTCCACGCTCCAGCTTCTCGCTGATAGATGTTCGTCACGCGAAGCTGGCCGGCGATCTTCTGTCCTCCCAGCTTGAACTCTGCATGCTCAACGCCGACTTCGCAGGCGACGTCCCCGGCGACGCGGATGAGTTGGTCCTTCAGTTCGACCTTCCCGTCTGAGGCCACTTGGGCTACTTGTTCCCAAGATTCCAGAACTTCGTTCCATCCTACCTGCCGACCACCGATCGGATGCATCGTGGTGACGGTCGAGTCGTGTGACCAGATATCCGACAGGGGCCGAGCGTCACCATTGAGCATGCGATTAAGCGCAGCGTAGAACTGAGTTGATGCCTTGCGGACTTCCTCATGTGTTGACATGAGATCACCTCTTTTTGTGGCGGCATTTGAAGGCGTACCGCACGCGCTTCAAGGTGTCGGAGACGTCATGGCCGCTGTGTATTCGAGCTCCCTGCTGTGCAAGCCGGGAGGACGCGGCAACGATCTCACCATAGTTATGCCGCAGCCAGATGTCCAATGCACCTTGGGCACAAGAGTCTGGAGGTCCTGGCCGGGACCGCCCCTTCAACCCTACCGCCACCGGACGTCGGCGCTCTGTCGATCAGTGGATTGCCGCCGCCAACGCCACAGGCTGGATCCTTGGCCCGACCCGGCAACGGTCGCGGGGACGGACCTACAATGATAGTGAGGCAGGTGGGATGTGAACACCACGACACAATCCCGCGGTTCCGGCCCGGGAACTCGGAGTCGACGCTCATCAAGCTGCTGAGCGGCTTGTTATCGACATAGGCGGGGGAGACAGCGGACTTTCAGAGCTGGACCGCAACGAGAGGAGCCATATGCCGAGTGACACGAGCGGGGTCGGTGGCGAACGGCCGACGCGGTTACAGGTCCGACTTTTTGGTGCAGTCGAGATCATCTTGGACGGGCGGCGTCTTCGCGCCTTCAACTCTCTTCGCCTGCAACGGTTTCTGGGGTTGATCGCGTTACGGAGAGACCCGCAGCACCGCTCACGACTCGCGTTCGATCTCTGGCCCGACTCCGACGAACGTCAGGCGCGGACCAACCTCAGAAAGCTGCTCCACGACTTCCGTCATTCCCTTCCCGACATCGGTGAGTTCATCGAAATCGACAACGAGACCGTGCGGTGGATACCGAACGGGCCAAGCGAGGCCGACGTGCTGAGGTTCCAGGATGCCATGGCGGCCGGTGATTTCGAACTCGCCGCGCGCCTCTATTCGGGCGATCTCCTTCCGGCTTGCTACGACGACTGGATCCTGGATGAGCGCGCGAAACTTCGAGCCGAGGCGCATCGGGCCCTCGTGCGGCTGACAGAAGAGGCTGCGAGGCGCGACGACCACGAAGCCGCGATCAGGCATACCCAGCGCATCATCGACCTGGAGCCGACCGACGAAGCGGCCGTTGGAATTCAGATGGAAGCCCATCTCGCGCTTGGCGATAGAGCCGCGGCGCTGCGCTGCTACCACCGGTACGCGGAGGTGCTCGAGCGCGAGCTCGCGGTGGCACCGGGCGAGGCGATCGGGGCCATGTATCAACAGCTCCGGGCTGGCGCACTCGATCGCGACGAGGCGCAGGGCAAGGACTCATCGGTCGCCGAATCACCTTTCGTCGGCCGCGACTTCGAATGGAACCAGCTCATCGAGGCATGGAACACCGCGCGCGAGAGGGGGGCACATCTCCTGTTGGTGACCGGGGAGCCGGGGATCGGAAAGTCCCGTCTCGCACTGGAACTCGGCCGCCGTGTTCGAGCAGAGGGACACGTGGTGGCATCGGCTCGTGCATACGAGGCTGCGGGCAGACTGCCATGGGGCCCCGTCGTCGACCTACTCCGATCGGATGCGATCAGAAGCCACATCGACACGCTCGATACGGTCTGGAGGGCCGAGCTCGTTCGTCTGCTGCCCGAACTCCGCGACGTTTCCCAGCCCTCTGAACGGAGCCAGTCGGGCGACGTGGCTCAGCGCCATCGCTTGTTCGATGCCGTAAGCCGGGCCTTCGTCGCTGGCGATCGCCCGCGCTTGCTGATCATCGACGATCTCCAGTGGTGTGACGCCGAGACCATCGAGTTGATCGGTTTTGTTGTCCGTTCCGGACAGACGGCGCCGGTCCTCATCGTCGGTACTGTCCGCTGGGAGGAGATCCCACCGCATCATCCCCTCGTTGGACTCGTCGATGCCCTAAGCCACGACCAGGCAGTGACCACCGTGCCACTCGACCGACTCGACGAAGCCACCACTGCGACGCTCGCTGCTCGGCTACGCGCTGAGGACACGATTGATCCGAAGCTGGCCGCACGACTCTGGAGCGAGACCGAAGGCAATCCACTTTTTGTCATCGAAGCCCTTCGAGCCGGGATCTCCGCTGATGGAAGTCAGGCAGTGCTCACCCCGACGATGCGGGCGGTGCTGCGCGCCCGACTGGGCCAACTAACCGACGGCGCTCGGCGACTGGCCGAGGTGGCGGCCGTTATCGGTCGGCCCTTCTCGGTCGGTCTGATGGTCTCGGCGACTGGGACCGATGAGCGCGAACTCGTTGATCACGTCGACGACCTCTGGCGTCGTCGGATCATTCGCGAACAGGGGCTCAGGTACGATTTCAGTCACGACAAGCTTCGGGCGGTTGCCCTGGAGATGGTCAGTCCGGCTCGTCGACGCCAACTGCACCGGGCTGTCGCCGAGGTGATTGCGGTCGAGTTCCACGGCGACATCGACGCGGCCAGCCCGCAGCTGGCTGCTCACTACGACCAGGCCGGCATGGTCGAACCGGCCATCGATGCTTACCGCGTGGCTGGGGGCCGAGCGGTGGCCGTGTCGGCCCTCGAGGAAGCGGTCACCATGTTTCAGCGAGCGCTCGCATTGCTCGCCGACCTGCCGCCGTCACCCGACCGCGATGCACTCGAACTCGATATCCGGATCGCCCTCGGATCCCCGCTTGTTGCCCTCGACGGTTACGGCTCCAAGGAGGCGCACCAACTCTACGAGCGAGCCCTCTCGCTTTGCCGCAAGCTTCACAGACCCGTGGCCCCGCCGATCCTTCGTGGTCTCGGCCTTGCCCGGCTGCAGGGCTGCCGCTTCGACAATTGCGATGAACTCGCGCGGGCCCTCCTCGAGCATGACAGTCATGATCCGGTCGCCAGGACAGAGGGCCGCTATCTCCTCGGCGTGAGCGCGTTCTGGCGGGGCGATCTGGCCCGATCCCGCCATTATCTCGATGGCGCCATCGACGCCTATGACGTGTCCCATCACGACCAGCATCTGGCGTTGTACGCGCAGGATCCGAAGGCGGTTTGCCTCGTACGGCTGGCCTGGGTCGAGCTGTGGGCCGGAGATGCCGGCCGGGCCGACGAGACCGCCCGATCTGCTCTTGGGATCGCCGTCGATCTCGATCATCTGATGACATTGGGGTACGTCGTCACCTACGCAGCGATCATCGCGGCCGAATCGGAAGATCTCGCCCGCCTCGCCGAGCTTCTCGGGCATGCCGACCGTCTATGGAAGCGTTTTTCGGACCGCTACCTCATGGTCGTCCTGGAAGCCCTTCGGGGCTGGCTGGACGTGTGCGCGGGATCGGCCGGGGGCATCGAGAAGATCGTGCAGTCGGTGGCGCGCTCGCGTGCCGAAGGGGAAACCCTTCATCTGACCTACACCCTCCTTCTCCTCGCCCGGGCTCGCGCCGTGGTTGGCGAGTTCCGCGAGGGGCGAGCCGCCACACGCGAGGCGCTCTCGTGGTCACACCGCTGCAGCCAGCGCTATCTCGAGGCCGAGCTGTGGCGCGTCGACGGTGAGCTGGCTTATCGCAGCGGGGAAACCGAAGCCGCCGCCGCTTCTTTGCGCAGTGCCGTCGAGATCGCCAGCGCTCAAGGGGCGGGCTGGCTGGAGCTTCGGGCGCTCCACTCCCTCGCCAGTCGATTTCCCGATCAGACACTGCGTGAGCAACTTGGGGACCTCCTCGAGACTATCCCGTCGGGCCATGATCTCCCGGCGTTCCGGGCTGCGACCGCCCTTCTGAGCGAGTCCGGTTGAGAGGGAACGCTTCGGGAACGCCCGACGGCGCATCCTTTGCCCGTCCTTTGATACGGAGCAGAGGAGCACGCCATGAGCGACACGATCAAGGTATTGACCGATAGCGTACGCGGTCGCGTCATCACCCCGGCCGATTCAGACTACGACGACGCGCGCGCTGTCTACAACGCCATGCACGACCGCAGACCCCGCGCCGTCATCCGGTGCGTGGATGCAGCCGACGTGATGGCCGTGGTCGCTGCTGCCCGCGACGGTGGCCTCGACCTGGCCATTCGTGGTGGGGGCCACAGCGTTCCCGGCTTCGGCACGGTGGACGACGGCCTGGTCATCGACCTGTCGAGGATGAACTACGTGCGGGTCGACCCGGTCAAGAGGGTCGCCCGGGTCGGGGGCGGCGCGACGTGGGGCGATGTCGACCATGCGACCTACCCGTTCGGCCTGGCAGCGCCCGGCGGAATCATCTCGACGACCGGGGTGGGTGGCCTGACGCTGGGCGGCGGCATCGGCTACCTGACCCGCGGCGTCGGGCTCTCCATTGACAACCTGCTGGCGGCCGATGTCGTTCTCGCCGACGGCCGGCAGGTCACCGCGAGCGATTACCAGAACGAAGATTTGTTCTGGGCCCTGCGCGGCGGCGGCGGCAATTTCGGTGTCGTCACCAGCTTCGAGTTTCAGCTCCATGAGGTCGGGGACATCGTGGGCGGCCCGCTGTTCTATGAGTTCGACGATGCCGCGGCGGTCCTGCAGTGCTACCGCGAATTCATTGCGACTGCGCCCGAACAGCTCGGATGCTTTTTCGGCTGGCAGATCGCTCCTCCGCTGCCGTTTATCCCCGAGAACCGGGTCGGGGATCTCTTCTGTGTGCTGGTCACGTGCTGGAACGGTCCCCATGAGGAGGCTGAGCGAGTACTCAAGCCACTACGCGACGCAGCCGAAGTGAAGGCGGAGCAGGTCGGCGTCATGCCGTTCCCGGCGCTGCAGAGCGCCTTCGACGGTCTCGTCCCGAAAGGCATGCAGCACTACTGGAAAGCCGATTTCATCACCGGGCTCACCGACGAGGCGATCGCGGCGCACATCGAGCATGGCAAGAAGACGCCGAACATCAGCTCGAGCATGCATCTCCATCCGATCAACGGCGCGGCGCAACGGGTCGGCACCGACGAGACCGCGTTCGGCCACCGGGACAAGAGCTTTGCCCCGGTGATCGTGGGAATCTGGTCGGACCCAGCCGACAACGTGGCCAACATCAAGTGGGTGAAGGACTACTACGCCGCCATTCATCCCCAATCGGGCGGTGATGGGGGCTATGTCAACTTCATGTCCAGCGACGACGATCACCGTGCACCCGCGAACTATGGCGCCAACTACGGGCGGCTCGCGGCAGTGAAGGCGACCTATGACCCCGATAACCTCTTCCACATCAACCAGAACATCGTTCCGGCGAAGGGACGCTGAGCATCACGACGTTCATCCAGCGAGGAGGATCGACAAATGCGCGATGAATGGCTTTTCAAGAGCGAAACGTATGACAACTGCAATTGCGCGGTGAACTGCGGTTGCCAGTTCAACCTGCCGACTACCCACGGCTATTGCCAGTCGGCCTTCGTCGGCAACATCGCTGAAGGCCATTTCAACGATACGCCGCTCACGGGGCTGAATTGGGCGGCGCTGTACAAGTGGCCTGGCGAAATCAAGGAGGGAAACGGAAAATGTCAGATCATTATCGACGAACGTGCGAATGACGCCCAACGGCTTGCCCTGGAAACAATCATCTCGGGCGGCGCATGCGAACCATTGAGCAACTTGTTTGCCGTGTTTGCGAGCACATGCTCGGAATCTTGCAGAACCCTGTTCCTGCCGATCGATCTCGAGGCGAACCTGGAACTCAGAACCGCAAGGGTCGACATACCCGGCGTCATGCGGAGCAGCGGCAGACCAATCATCAACGAGTTTACCGGTCAACCGTTCCACATCGCGTTGGCACGCCCGAGTGGCAGTTTCGAGTTTACCTACGCAGAGATCGGACAAGGGACGACCTCGGTGACGGGCGATATGGAGATGGCGTACGAGGATTCATGGGCCCATTTCTGCGTTCACCACTTCAATCAGGATGGCATGGTCCGCGAGAGATCAAGGCTCACGGCATGGCTTGGCATGTGACGTCCGGCAGGGACCGGTGTCGAGGTGGCGCAGAAAAGCCATCTCCCGAATTCGGCGAACATGATCGGGTGAACAGTGAAGACGGTATCCATCGACGCCACACTTGAGGCAGTGATCAGGCGCGATCGTGTAGTTGTCATTACAGCGCTCTTTGCGGTCATCGCGCTGTCGTGGGCGTATCTGCTGGCCGGTGCCAGCATGGGCATGTCGGCGTTCGAGATGACCCGCATGTCGCAGCTCGGGACGGCAGGGGGCGTGTCCGAAGGGGGCATGGCCGGCATGGCGATGGTGGCGCCTGCAGTCTGGACGCCCGGCTATGCAGCCCTGATGTTCCTCATGTGGTGGATCATGATGGTGGCGATGATGCTGCCCAGCGCGGCGCCAGTGATCCTCTTGTTTGCGACGGTCAATCGCAAGCAGCGCGACACCGGCCAACCCTATGTCGCGACAAGCATTTTCACGTTCGGCTATCTCGCCGCCTGGGCTGGCTTCAGCCTGGTCGCGGTAATCCTGCAGTGGGGGTTCGAGCTCACCGGTATCCTTTCACCGACGCTCGTCGCCACCAACGCGACCTTCGGCGGCGTCCTGCTGCTCGCCGCCGGCATTTACCAACTCACCCCAATCAAGCATGCCTGTCTTCGCCACTGCCGATCGCCGCTTGCATTCCTTGGTACCCATTGGCGGCGGGGTGCCCGTGGCGCGCTCCGCATGGGTCTTATGCACGGCGGTTTCTGCGTCGGATGCTGCTGGTTCCTGATGGGGCTGATGTTTTTCGGTGGCGTGATGAACCTCTACTGGATTGCGGGCCTTGCGCTGTTCGTACTGTGCGAAAAAACTATCCCTGCGGGGCATTGGCTCGGCTACGCGACCGGCGTCGTTCTGCTCGTCTGGGGTGCCGGGATGCTGGCGCCCGTGTTTTAAGAAGGGCATACAAGCATCACGCGGCCAACGATCAGTAGCGCATCGTCGCCGACTAACTGCGCGAGCGTTTCCCGAAGATCGCCAAACTCATGGACCAGGCCGAGGACGACGTCCCTGGCGCACATGAGCTTTCCCAAGGAGCATCGCACCAAGATTCACTCCACCAACCCGCTCGAGCGCGTGAACGGCGAAATCAAGCGCCGCCCGACGTCGTCGGCATCTTTCCCAACGAGGCGGCGATCTACCGGCTGGTCGGCGCGTTGTTGCTCGAACAAAACGACGAATGGGCGCTGCAACGCCGATACATGACGCTGGAAACCCTTGCCGAAGTTGGCGACAATCCCAACGTCAGTCTGTCTGCCGTGGCAGCCTGACACGCGCTCCTGCCAAACTGGAGCCGATGACCTGCCGAACCCTTCGTACACCACGCCCCGGGACACGATCCCCCTCCTCGTCCGGGAAACAACCATATCCGTTCAGCCTCTCCCCTCTTGAGCGAGCCAGACCGCCTCATGCTCAAGCGCCCTCCCCTCTCGGTTCATGACTTCACACAGTTCCACTACGTTGAGCTTGCCCCCGAAAAACGGACGCCATGAAGTGGAGCTCTAAAGCTTCATGGAGGACAGGGCAATGAAGACGAGGATACCGAAACGGGTCTACACCGAGCAGTTTCGAGACGCCGCGGTGCGTCAGGTGATCGAGGCGGGGCGCAGCGTGATCGAGGTCGCGCGCAGTCTGGAGATCTCGGAGAAGACGCTGGGCAACTGGGTGCGTCAGGTGCGCTGCGGGGAGCACCCGGTCAATCAAGCTGCGGCGATGCGGGTCGATGAGGCGCAGGTGGAGCTTGCGCGGCTGCGCGCGGAGAACGCGCGACTGAAGGTGGACAACGAAATTTTAAAGCGGGCGGCGGCGTACTTCGCCAAGGAGTCGCGGTGAAGTACGCTTGGATCGCCGATCAGCGCGGGCGTTTGCCGATCGGGCGTCTTTGTGCGCTGCTGGAGGTCTCGCGCAGCGGCTTCCATGCGTGGCAGCGTCGCGGAGCCTCCAAGCGCAGCCGGGCTGATACATGCCTTGCGGTGGAGTTGCGAGCACGGTTCGCCCGCCACCGCGGCAAGTACGGACGGCTGAGCTTGTCCCCATAAAACGGACGCCATGAAGTGCGGCTCTATCGCCTCAGGATGAAAACGAGGATACCGGGTCTATACCGCGTGTCACAGCGCAGCGACTTCGATGTTTACCGGCGCACTCGCGCCTTGTGAGGGCTAGTTTGACGCGCCGTAAGACGCGATTGACATTATCATAAAACGTTCTACAATCACCGGAATGTTGCGGAGCAGCATGCCCGGCGCCCCAA
>NZ_WTVQ01000057.1 GCF_012910955.1 Aromatoleum diolicum | reverse complement strand
CCCCCGCCCCCGCCGCCGGGCGTGCGCTGAGCGCATCACCCGTGGCCGGAGGACATCCGCCGGCCGCGGGCTTGTCACGACTTCCGGGTTCGCGGGCTGAATCCGCGCGGTGCCCTTTGCACACATTTTCTTGCACGAGCGGTTGCACTCGCGGGTGCGCGCGCTGTCGGATTGCGAAGAACAAATCCGGGGGTGATGGTTCATGCCGGAAACGAACAACGCAATGCGAGACGACGCGCCCGCGGCGGCCGGGGCTGCGCCCGAAAGCGTGCGCGGGACCGTGGATGCCCTCTACCGTTCCGACTCGCGCCGCATTTTTGCCACCCTGATCCGCCTTCTCGGCGACTTCGATCTGGCCGAAGAGGCGCTGCACGACGCTTTCCGCGCCGCCCTCGAGCACTGGCCGCGCGACGGCGTGCCCGCCAATCCACGCGCCTGGCTCATCTCGACCGGGCGCTTCAAGGCCATCGACGGCATCCGCCGGCGCGCCCGCATCGAGCTGGTGGAGGATTTCGACGCCGAACCCGATCCCGCGAGCGAGGACGCCTGGCGCGACGCGGAGAGCATCGGTGACGACCGCCTGCGCCTCATCTTCACCTGCTGTCACCCGGCGCTGGCGCCGGACGCGCAGGTGGCGCTGACGCTGCGCGAAGTCTGCGGCCTTACCACCGAGGAGATTGCGCGCGCCTTCCTCACCGCGGCGCCCACGCTCGCCCAGCGCATCGTCCGCGCCAAGGGCAAGATCCGCGATGCGCGCATCCCGTACGAAGTGCCGTCGCAGGCCGAGCTGCCGTCGCGCCTCGACAGCGTGCTGCGCGTGATCTACCTGGTGTTCAACGAGGGTTACTCGGCCTCCGCCGGGGACTCGCTCACGCGTGCCGATCTCTCGGCCGAGGCCATCCGTCTCGGCAGCCTGCTGGTCGAACTGCTGCCCGAGTCCGAAGCGATAGGTTTGCTGGCGCTGATGCTGCTGCAGGAGTCGCGGCGCGCGGCGCGCACCACGCCGGACGGTGACCTGATCCTCCTCCCCGACCAGGATCGCGCGTTGTGGAACCGCGCGCAGATCGCCGCGGGCGTGGCGCTCGTCGCGCGCGCGCTGGCCTCGCGCAGTGCCGGCAGCTACACGCTGCAGGCCGTGATCGCGGCGGTGCACGCCGAAGCGCCGAGCGCTGCCGCCACCGACTGGGGCCGGATCGTCGCGCTGTACGACGCCCTGGCGCAGGGCGATCCGTCACCCGTGGTCGCGCTCAACCGCGCTGTCGCGGTGGCGATGCGCGATGGCCCCGCCGCCGGCCTTGCCCTCATCGAGCCCATCCTCGCCGGCGGCGAACTCGCCGATTACCACCTCGCGCATGCCGCGCACGCCGACCTGTGCCGGCGCGTGGGGCGCACCGACGCGGCGCGCGCGTCCTACACGCGGGCGCTGGCGCTCGCACGCCAGGCGCCGGAACGGCGCTTTCTCGAGCGCCGGCTGGGCGAGCTGGATCAGTAAAAAAAACGCCTGCCCCGTTGTCGATTTCGCTCCCCTGCGAACGACTACAAGGCGTCCACATCCCGTGCACCGCGTCGTGGAGGAAGCCATGAAATATGCGTGTCTGATCTACTACGACGAAAAGGCGGTGCACGGCATGGCGCCGGGCGGCTGGGACGCGCTCGTGGGGGAAAGCCTCGCCTACGCGGACGACATTCGCGCGAGCGGGCACTTTCTCGGCGGTGAGGCGCTCCAGCCGGTCGACGTCGCCACCACCCTGCGGGTGCGCAGTGGCAAGGTGGTGCTCACCGACGGCCCCTTCGCCGAGACCAAGGAGCAGCTCGCCGGTTTTTACCTGATCGAGGCGCGCGACCTCAACGAGGCCATCCAGGTCGTGTCCCGGATGCCCCTCGCGCGCTACGGCAGCATCGAGGTGCGACCGGTGCGTGAGCTGCGGCCGGACAAGTCCGCGTGAAAACCCGAGCGGCATCCCCATCCAGGAGAACAAGATGAAGACCGAAGCGCAAAAGGAACATCAGTGGCTGCAGCAGCTCGTCGGCGAATGGAGCTACGAAGGCGAGGCCAGCATGGGGCCCGACAAGCCCCTCGAACAGTTCAAGGGCACCGAGAGCGTGCGCACCATCGGCGGACTGTGGACCGTCGGCGAAGGGCTCGGCGCGATGCCCGACGGCAGCCCGGCGACGATGATCATGACCCTCGGCTACGACCCGCAGAAGCAGCGCTACGTCGGCACCTGGATCGGATCGATGATGACCCACCTGTGGCTTTACGACGGCGAGCTGGATGCCGCCGGGACGGTGCTGACGCTCAACTCCGAAGGCCCTGCCATGGCGGCCGAGGGCAAGATGGCGAAGTACAGGGACGTCATCGAGATCAAGAGCGCCGACCATCGCGTGCTCAGCTCTCACATCCAGGGCGAAGACGGCACCTGGCGCCAGTTCATGACCGCCCATTATCGGCGCAAGCCTTAGCGGCGCATACGCGCCCCCAACGCCTACCCCCTGACCGGAAGGAGAAAATCTCATGTCGCAGGTAAAACCCGTTCCCGAGGGAATGTACACGGTGACCCCGCACCTCGTCTGCGCCGGCGCCGCCGAGGCCATCGAGTTCTACACGAAGGCTTTCAATGCAGTGGAAATGGGGCGCGTGCCCGGCCCCCAAGGCAAGCTCATGCACGCGCTGATCCGCATCGGCGATTCGGCCGTGATGCTGGTGGACGAATTCCCGGAGTGGGGCAGTTTCGGTCCGAAATCGCTCAAGGGCTCGCCGGTCACGATCCACCTCTATGTCGACAATGCCGACGCGTTCGTCGAGCGCGCCGTCGCCGCCGGGGCCAAGATCACGATGCCGGTCGAGGAGACGTTCTGGGGTGACCGCTACGGCAAGCTCGAAGACCCCTTCGGTCACCACTGGTCCGTTGCGACGCACGTGCGCGACGTGAGTCCGGACGAGATACAGCAGGCGGCGCAGAAAGCCTGCGGCTAGGTGCCGGTGGCCGAGGGTCGTCGCTTCCCGGCCGCCGTCGTTCCGCGACTTGTCAATGTCCCGCTCAATCCGGGGCGGAATAACGGTAGTGCAGCGTATTCAGGTAGCGCGCGACCTCGGCGATGTCCTCATTGTTCCACCCCAGCCCTGCCACGCCCTGCCAGTAGCGCACCTGCAACCCGAGGCTTGCCCAGTCGGTGACGACGTGCTTGTTCCGCCAATGCACCTCAATGTTGTGACAGCTCTCGCAATGCGTTGCGTACAACAACTCGCCACGGCTCGCATCGCGCACGGCCTGTTCGCCCGCGTCGGCGGGATTGCCGAAAAAGATGAACGGCACAACGAGCATCGACTTATGGAGCATATCCACCTCCTGCCAGGCACAGCTCTCCGGTTCATTCACTATAGAACGACGATTGCGACGCGCAGTGCCCATATCGGGTGGCGTGGCTGGAAGGGCTACCGCCGTCAGCCGTTGGTCCGCGTGAGCCGGGCCGGTGCACCGGTGCTCACGGCCCGTTGGCGAAGAACGTGGCCCGCGTGAGGAAGGTGTAGTCGCCCTCGATCGCCATCAGCGCCACCAGCACCAGCACGCACAGCGGCGGCAGCAGGATCGCGTAGATCAGCGCCAGCCGCTCCCAGCGCAGGTGCATGAAGATGGCGACGATCAGGGTGGCTTTCATCGCCATGAAGACAAGGATCAGGAGCCAGCGCAGCAGGCCCTGGAAATGGAAGTAATCGACCAGATAGGAGAAGGTGCTGAGCACGAAGAGCAGCGCCCACACCTTGAGGTAGAGGCTGATCGGATGTTGCTGTGCGGATGCGTGGTCCATGGCGTGCGCTCCTACCACAGATAGAACAGGGCGAAGATGAACACCCACACCAGGTCGACGAAGTGCCAGTACAGGCCGGCGATCTCGACGATCTGGTAGTTGCCGCCTTGCTCGTAGCGCCCGGCGAGCACGCGCGCCGCGACGGTCAGCAGATAGATCACCCCGGCGCTGACGTGCAGGCCGTGGAAGCCGGTGATCATGAAGAAGGTCGAGCCGAACTGCGCCGCACCCATCGGATTGCCCCAGGGGCGCACGCCCTCGTGAATGAGCTTGGTCCACTCGAAGGCCTGCATGCCGACGAAGCATGCGCCGAACAGCGCGGTGACGATCATCAGCGCGGCGCTGCGCACGCGGTCGCGGCGATAGGCGTAGTTCACCGCCATCGCCATGGTGCCGCTGCTGGTGATCAGGATGAAGGTCATGATCGCGATGAGGATCAGCGGGATGCTCTGGCCGCCGATCGTCAGCGCGAACACTTCGCTCGGATTCGGCCACGGCGCCGTCGTCGTGATGCGCACGGCCATGTAGCCGGTGAGGAAGCAGCTGAACACGAAGGTGTCGGAGAGCAGGAAGATCCACATCATCGCCTTGCCCCACGGCACCTGGAACGCCTGGCGGTCGCCGGACCAGTCGGCCACGACGCTGCGCCAGCCGCCCGCGGCGGCGTTCGGATCGGTGTGTGCGATAGCGCTCATCGTGTCACCTCGCTGGGTTTCGTCACCGTCTCAGCGCACGCCGCACCACTCGGCGAGCGTCGCAATCGTCCCGGGCGGACTCGTCAGCAGCGCGAACAGCACCAGCCACACGACGAGCAGGAAATGCCAATAGCGCGCGCACAGCGCCACGCCCGGATCGGGGGAATCCGGCGTCGCGCGCCACGCCCGAATCGTGACGCGCCCCCATGCGATGAGCCCCCCGGCCAGATGCAGCCCGTGCAGCCCGGTCAGCAGATAGAAAAAGCTCGCCGCCGGATGGCTGGCGACGAAGTGGCCGCGCGCGACGAACTGCTGCCATACCCATCCCTGGCCGGCGAGGAAGGCCAGCGCGAACAGGCCGGCGCCCGCCAGCGCGAGGCGTGTCGCCGCCGTCCGGCCGCGTCGCGACGCGCTGCTCGCGGCCTGCAGCGCGACGCTACTCAGCGCGAGCAGCGCGGTGTTCACCCACAGCGGCGCGGTGTTCGCGAGTGCTGCGTCCGGCACCCCGGCGAGCGCCTGCCAGTCCGGCAGCTGCGCGCGCACCAGCAGCGCGAGCACGAACAGCCCGAACAGCACCGCGATCACCGCCAGCAGCACGCGCAGGCCGATCGTCGCCGCCGGTACCACCGCGCCGGTGCGCAGGGGCGGGGCCGGCTCGGGCAGCCACGGGCGGGTGCCGAGTGCATTCAAGAGGTTCATGCGTGTCCCTCCCAGGCCGCCGGGTCGGCGTCCGGCGCTTCGCTTGGCGACACGCTCTGGGGCACGTTCTGCGGGATGAAGTCGCGCTCGGCGCCCGGCACGCTGTAATCGTAGGCCCAGCGATGCACCACCGGCAGCTCGGCCCCCCAGTTGCCGTGCTTCGGCGGCGTGTCGGGCGTCTGCCATTCCAGCGTGGTCGCGCCCCACGGGTTGGCGCCGGCGGGCTTGCCGCGGAACGCGCTCCACGCGAGGTTGAACAGGAACACCAGCTGGCACACCCCGACGATCAGCGCCGCGACGGTGATGAAGGCGTTGAGCGTCTGCGCGGATGCCGGAATGAATTCGTAGCCCTCGTACGCGTAGTAGCGCCGCGGCATGCCGAGGAAGCCCAGGTAGTGCATCGGGAAGTAGATCGCGTAGGTGCCGAGGAAGGTGACCCAGAAATGCACCTTGCCGAGCGTCTCGTCGAGCATGCGTCCGGTGACTTTCGGATACCAGTGGTAGATGCCGCCGAAGATCGCCAGGATCGGCGACACCCCCATCACCATGTGGAAGTGGGCGACGACGAAATAGGTGTCCGACAGCGGGATGTCGACGCTGACATTGCCGAGGAACAGGCCCGTGAGCCCGCCGATGACGAAAGTGCTGATGAAGGCGATCGCGAACAGCATCGGCACCGTCAGGTGGATGTCGCCACGCCACAGCGTCAGGATCCAGTTGTACACCTTGATCGCGGTCGGCACCGCGATGATCAGCGTCGTCGTCGCGAAGAAGTAGCCGAAGTACGGATTCATGCCGCTCACGTACATGTGGTGCGCCCACACGACGAAGGACAGGCCGCCGATCGCGACGATCGCCCACACCATCATGCGGTAGCCGAAGATGTTCTTGCGCGCGTGCGTGCTGATCAGGTCCGAGATGATGCCGAAGGCCGGCAGCGCGACGATGTACACCTCGGGGTGGCCGAAGAACCAGAACAGATGCTGGAACAGCACCGGACTGCCGCCGCTGTGTTCCAGCGTCTGCCCCATCGACACGATCGCGGGCATGAAGAAGCTGGTGCCGAGCAGCTTGTCGAAGAGCATCATCACGCCGCTCACGAACAGCGCCGGGAAAGCCAGCAGCGCGAGGATCGATGCGACGAAGATGCCCCACACCGTAAGCGGCATGCGCAGCAGCGTCATGCCGCGGGCGCGCGCCTGCAGCACCGTGGTGACGTAGTTCAGCCCCCCCATCGTCGCCGCGACGATGAAGATCACCAGCGAGGTCAGCATCAGCACGATGCCCCATTCGGTGCCGGGCGTGCCGGGCAGGATCGCCTGCGGCGGATACAGCGTCCAGCCGGCGCCGGTGGGGCCGCCGGGCACGAAGAAACCCGCCATCAGCACCACCACCGCGAGCAGATAGACCCAGTACGACAGCATGTTCAGGTACGGGAACACCATGTCGCGGGCGCCCACCATCAGCGGGATCAGGTAATTGCCGAAGCCGCCGAGGAACAGCGCGGTGAGCAGGTAGATCACCATGATCATCCCGTGCATCGTCACGTACTGGTAGTAGCTCGCCGGGTCGATGAACGAGACCGCGCCGGGAAAGCCGAGCTGCAGGCGCATCAGGTTCGACAGCACCAGCGCCACCAGGCCCACCGCGATCGCGGTCAGGCTGTACTGGATCGCGATCACCTTGTGGTCCTGGCTCCAGACGTATTTCGTCCAGAAACTGTGCGGTTCGGCGTGCGAGCCGGCGTGCGAGCCGGTGTGCGAGTCGGTGTGAGAATCGGCGGTGTCGGCGTGGGTCATGGCGGCGTCCTCATCGGCGCAGCGACAGCGCCGCCGCGGTGGTCGCCGGGAGCGTCTGCGCGAAGCTCGGCTGCGTCGCCAGCCAGCCGTGGAACGCGGCCTCGTCCTCGACGATCACGTAGCCGCGCATGTTGTAATGCCCGATGCCGCACAGCTCGGCGCACAGGATCTCGAAGCGGCCCGTGCGGGTCGGCGTGAGCCAGAAGCGCGACACCGTTCCCGGCACGAGATCCATCTTCGCGCGGAACTGCGGCACGTAGAAGTTGTGCAGCACGTCGCGCGAACGCAGCAGCAGCGTCACCGGTTTGCCCAGCGGCAGATGCAGCTCCGGGCTGTCGACGAGCACGTCGTCGCGGCCGTAGGGGTCGTCGGGGTCGAGACCGAAGGGGCGCTCCCCGCTCATGAATCGGGTGTCGCTCACCCCCAGCCGCCCGTCCGCGCCGGGGAAGCGGAAGCGCCATTGCCACTGCTGTCCCAGCACCTCGACGATCAGCGCATCCTTCGGCGCGTTGATCATGTCGGAATATACATACAGGCCCGGCGCCAGCATCGCGACGATGCCGACGGTCGTCACGGCGGTCAGCCCGCTTTCGAGTTTCGGGCTCTCGGGTTCGTACGCGGCCCGCTGCCCCGGCCGGTGCCGGTAACGGATGATCGCCCACGCGATGAACAGATTGACCGCGACGAACACCGCGCCCGTGATCACTAGCGTGACCTGGATCGTGTCGTCGAGCAGATCCCAGTTCGACGCGATCGGCGTGAACCACCACGGACTGACGAAGTGGAACAGCACCGATGCGACAACGATCAGGATCAATGCGATTGCCAGTGCCATATAGCCTCATCCCGGCGCAGTGACATGCCGGTTCAAGCCCTCGGGTGGCCGTGGCCGGAGCCGGACGGGGGCTCGTCAGGGATGGCGCCGCCTCCCGCGTCGGTGGTCGGCCGCAGGAATCTCCATGCCTGAAACCTAGTTCCAAGAACCGGCCCTTGCAAGGCCGCCGGTCGCGACGGCGCGACGCCGGCAACTTTGCCAGCCCTTCGCTGCGGCCTTACGGAAACGCCGGGATCGTCGGTTCCGTGCCTTCGATGTCGGCCTCCGGGTGGTGCTGCCGGATCATGTCCTCGAAGTCCTCGATCTGGGCCTTCGGCACATCGACCATCATCAGCAGCATGCCCTGCTCCATGGCGTCCTCGAAGCGTTCCAGATGGGAGTTCGGCAGGCTCACGCCGATCATCGCCGAGACCCAGGCCCCGAAACCCGCGCCGCCGAGCGCACCGAACAGCACCGCACCCCCGGCCGCCACCACCCCCGCCGGCGGAAAAACCACCGCGAGAAGTCCGGCCAGGACCCCGACCGTGCCGCCGATGGCCAAGCCGCGCTCGACGGCCGGAACCAGGTCGGTCCTCTGCGCGATGCCGGCTTCGGGCAGTTCCTCGAGGGCCGTCCCGGCGCGCGCGAGCACGTGAATGTGCTCATAGGGGATATGTACGAGCAAGAGCTCATCGACGATCTTGCGCACGGTGTCGACGTCGGGAAGCAGGAAGTACAGTCTCTTCAGGCCTTTCATGACAATCTCCTTGCTGGGGCGGCTGCGTACCTTGTCGCGCCGTGGTCCGCGTCTGCGCGCAATTCCCTGGCGCCGGGCGTTCATGCGCACGGCTAGTCGTTGCCGAACACGGCATCCTGCGGGCGTGGAGAAACGCCCTGTCGTCCGCCATCGCCGGATCAGCGACGACGAATCGTTGCAGCGGACGGGACGCCGTGCCGCATATCGCAACCATGAGACCGCGAACCGCTCGCCAAGGTTTCGCGCCCCACGCGCGCGACGCCGTATCGAGTGTGTGGCGCACAATAGGGCTGCGCGCGCGCAGTGCGCGAAAGGGGAACCCGCCATTACATTCGCAAACGCCTTGATGCTGCTGTCCGCCACGGCGCTCGCGCTCGCCGGCCTGCGTGTGGCCGCGCATCACGCCATCCGCGTGAGCCTCGCGGCACCGCGCATCCGCGAGACCGAAACGCCCGCCGCCCTCGGGCTCGCCTTCGAGGCGGTGCGCATTCCCACCGCCAACGCCAAGCAACTGCACGGCTGGCTGATTCCGGCCGACACCGCCGGCCCTGCGCCGGTCGTCCTCGTGCTGCACGGCTGGGGCGGCAATGCGCAGATGATGCTGCCGCTGGCTCGCCCGCTGCATCGCGCCGGCTTTGCCGCGTTGTTCATCGACGCCCGCTGCCACGGCCTGTCCGACGCCGACAGCTTCGCCTCGCTGCCGCGCTTTGCCGAGGACGCCAGCCACGCCTGCGACTGGCTCGCGGCGCGCGCCGACATCGACCCCCGGCGCATCGCCCTGCTCGGCCATTCGGTCGGCGCCGGCGCCGTGCTCCTCGCCGCCGCCCGGCGCGGCGACGCGGTCGCGGTGGTCAGCATCTCCGCCTTCGCCCATCCGGCCGACATGATGCGCCGCTGGCTCGCCGGCAAGCGCATCCCCGCCGTGCCCGCGCGCTACCTGCTGGGCCACATCCAGCGCGTCATCGGCCACCCCTTCGACGATATCGCCCCGCTGCGCAGCATCACGCGCCTGCGCTGCCCCGTGCTGCTGGTGCACGGCGCACAGGACACGATCGTTCCCCCGACCGATGCCCGGCGCCTGCACGCCGCCGGCAACGCGGGCGCCGTCGAACTGCTGATGCTGTCCGGCGACCACGAATCCTTCGCCGAAACCGAGCGCGAGCTCGCGGCGGTGGTGGACTTCCTGCGGCGCGCTGCCGCCGGCGCGGTCATCGACGCAATCCAGCCGGAATCGCGGGTCGTGACCTAGTTCCAATCGCAGCCGTTGGTGCGAAGGTACGATGCACTTCGATCATGTCCATCGGGCATGCTTCTTTGTGAGTGCATCGAGCGGAAGTTGCGTTCCGGAAATCATGTTGCTCCGCGCAATCAAGTCGGGCGACAATTTTGTCCCACCCTGCCGCCGACGAGCTCCTGATTTCTTCCTTGCCTACCAATATATTGATCGTCGATGACGAGCCTGCAATCGCCGATACGCTGGCTTACGCATTGCGTACTGAAGGCTTCGAGCCCAGATGTCTCGGGCTCGGTCGGGATGCCTTGAATGCACTTCGAGACGGTGAATTCGCGCTTGTCATTCTCGATATTGGCCTGCCCGACATCAATGGGTTTGACGTTTGCCGCGAGCTGCGCCGCATCTCCGATATCCCAGTCATCTTCCTGACGGCGCGATCCGATGAAGTCGATCGCATTGTCGGACTCGAGTTGGGCGCCGACGACTACGTTCCCAAGCCGTTCAGTCCGCGAGAGGTCGTCTCGCGTGTGCGTGCCATCCTGCGACGTTCTCGTCCGGTTGTTCATTCCGCATCCGCCGTGCGTTCGATGTTCTCGGTGGATCGGGACGGTGCGCGGATTGCATATTTCGGAGTCTGGTTACCCCTGACGCGCTACGAGCTCGGAATGCTCGCGATTCTGCTTGAGAAGCCGGGAAGGGTGTTCAGTCGGGCTCGCCTGATGGAAATGGTCTGGAACGACGCGGCGGAAACCCTGGATCGTACGGTCGATGCGCACGTTAAAACCCTGCGCGCCAAATTGCGGGCGGTTCGCCCCGACATGGATCCGATCGAGACGCATCGCGGGCTGGGTTACAGCATTCGCATCGAGGCTCCGTGAATATCGCAATACGGCTGTTTCTCGGCTATTTCCTGATCGTCGGGCTCGCGGCCTGGTTTCTCGTAAGTATTTTTGCGCGAGAAGTCGAGCCTGGCGTGCGTCAAGCGACAGAGGAGACGCTCGTCGATACCGCCAATCTCCTCGCGGAATTGGCGGCCGAGGAACTCCACAGTGGAAACATCGGCAACGGCAAATTTTCGGAATCCGTCAATCGCGCGCTAAAGCGATCGCCGCAAGCGCTGATTTCCGGCGTCAGCAAGAATTCGGTGGATGCCCGTGTGTATGTCACCGACCGGAAGGGGATCGTGGCTTTTGACTCGACGGGCGAGGCGGTGGGGGCCGACTACAGTCAGTGGCGCGACGTCGCGAGAGTCCTCCGTGGGGAGTACGGCGCCCGCAGTACGCGTGATGACAAGGCTGATCAGCGGAGTTCGGTGATGTATGTCGCCGCACCGGTCATTCGGCAGGAACTGTTGATCGGCGTTCTGACGGTTTCGAAACCCGTGGCGGCGTTGATGCCTTACGCAGAGCGTGCCCGTGACCGGGTGATGAAAGCAGGTTTCCTGCTGTTGGCGATCTCCGCCGTGATCGGGCTGATGTTTACCTTCTGGCTGACCTGGTCCCTGAATCGCTTGCGCGATTACGCGCTGGCAATCGCGGAAGGAAAGAAAGTCGAGCCACCGGTGACGGGCGGTCGCCAACTCTCGGTGCTGGCGAAATCGCTCGCGTTGATGCGCGAAAAGCTCGATGGCAAGCATTACGTCGAAAGCTACGTTCAGACGCTTGCACATGAATTGAAGAGCCCGCTGACCGCCGTGCGTGGATCGGCGGAGTTATTGCAGGAGGCCCCGTCGGCCGACGATCGGCAACGCTTTGCCGGTCACATCACCGAACAGGCCGAGCGCATGCAGCTGATTATCGAGCGCTTGCTCGCCTTGGCACGTGTGGAGCAGTTGCAGACTCCTGACGACCGTCGTGTCATTGTTCTCACGGCACTGATCGAGGAGACCGTGCGCACTCGCGGTGACATTCTGTCGTCACGGCAGCTGGTCGTTCGGATCGCTGGCGACAGCTCGGCGACCATTCACGGCGATCCCTTCCTGTTGCAGCAGGCCGTGGGGAATCTTCTGGACAACGCGATCGAATTTTCGCCGGTGGGTGGCGAAATCGATATCGTCATCGCTCCGACCGCCAATGGTCATGCGGTGACCGTTCGAGATTACGGCCCGGGTGCGCCGGACTATGCATTGCCGCATTTGTTCGAGCGCTTCTACTCGCTGCCGCGACCGGCCACCGGACGCAAGAGCACAGGACTCGGTCTGCCGTTCGTGCGAGAAGTGGCAAGACTGCATGGTGGTGACGCAGACTTCTCCAATCACCCGGAAGGTGGTGCCGTCGGTCGCATCATTCTCCCCGCTTAGGACTTCACGCTCGCTTCATCGTTACTGCGCAGGGCCTGCCTAGCATCACTCCATCGTTAAATGAAGGAGTGAGTCATGCAAAGGAAACTGTTAGCGAAGCTGCTGGCGATTGCTGCCCTGTCATTGCTGTTGTTGATCCCCTTGTCGATGATCGAGACGCAGATCAGCGCGCGGAGTGCCAGGCAGGACGACGTCACACGAAATATCGCCGAGTCCTCGGCCGGTCAGCAAACCCTGGCTGGGCCGGTCGTTCTCGTTCGCTATCGCGAGCGTGTCGAGCGGCGCATCAAGGACGAGACCACGGGCCGGGAGCTTGTACGCCAGGAAATCGTCGAGCGGACTCAGATCTTTCCGCCCCAGAACCTTGATATCGGGGGTGACGTCCGGGTCGAATCCTTGAAGCGGGGCCTCTATCGCGTCCGTCTTTATCATCTTGCAGCTCAGGTGTCCGGGACGGCCGTTATTCCGCCGAAGTTGGGGCTGGAGGGCACGATCGACATCGTTGATGCCCAGGCCGTATTGGTGATGGGCGTCACCGACCCCCGCGGCGTGGAGACCGACCCCGAGGTGCGTGTTGACGGAAAAAGCTTGCGCTTTGCGACCGGAACCGCCGGTGCAGTGGCCGGGCAGGGCCTCCATGTGGTGCTTGGCGAATTCGATCCGGCCAGCGGATCGAAATACGCATTCTCATTCCCGCTGAACCTGACCGGCTTGGAACGTCTGGCCATTGCGCCGGCCGGTAACTCGACACGCGTCACGCTCAAATCCGACTGGCCTCATCCCAGTTTCCAGGGGCGCTTTCTGCCCCAGACGCGCACCGTGACCAAGGACGGCTTTGAAGCGCAGTGGCAGGTATCGCATCTGGCTCGCAACTTTGACCGGATACTGAAGGCCGGGCACGAGCAGGGAGGCGGAGAAACCTTCGGGATCAGCCTGATCGACCCGGTCAACATCTACCTCAAGTCCGAGCGGGCCGTGAAATACGGCATCCTGTTCGTGATCCTGACCTTTGCGGCGTTCTTCCTGACGGAGATCCTGCGGCAGTTGCCGATTCATCCGATGCAGTATCTCCTGGTCGGATTGGCCTTGGCGATGTTCTTCCTGCTCCTGATTGCGTTGTCCGAACACGTGGATTTCCTGGTGGCCTATGCCATCTCGTCTGCCGCCTGCGTCGTACTGATCGGCGCCTATCTCGCCGGTGCGCTGGGCAGTCGCGTGCGCGGTCATGCGTTCGGCGCCGGCATCGCCGCGCTGTACGGCGTGCTCTATGGCGTGTTGCTGTCGGAGGACAATGCCCTTCTGATGGGCACCTTGCTCCTGTTCCTGGCGCTCGGTACGACGATGCTGAGCACGCGCCGTCTGAATTGGTATCGGATCGGTGGGCAAGCCGGCGAAGAGGTGCAGTGACATGCGACTTCACATCGGCTGGCGAGCGCTGCACTGGGGGGTTGCCATCTTGACCTTGCTTCTCGCCTGGCAAGGAAGAAAACCTTATCTGATTGCGGTACGGGATATCGAACTGCCCTTGGCGATCGGTCTTTGCGGAATCACGTTCGCCAGCGCAATCTGGTTGACCACGCGGAGGCGGTTCGGACGCACTGAGGGCATCCTCCTGACGCAGTTCCAGCCGACCCGGTCGTCTCGCGCCTTGTCAGAATGTAGCCATAAATGCTACTTTCGAAGCAAAAGGAGCTACACATGCTGATGGACATCCTCTTCGGCGCCTACCGCAAACGGGTACTCAGCCTGCTGCTGCTCAACCCCGATGCCGACTACCACGTGCGTGAGCTTGCCCGGCTTACGGGCACCTCGGCGGGCACCCTGCACAAGGAGCTCACCCGCCTGGCCGCTGCGGGACTGCTGCTGCGCAAGGAGCAAGGCAACCAAGTGCGTTACCAGGCCAATCGCGAATGCCCGGTGTTTGCCGAACTGGCCGGCCTGTTCCGCAAGACGACCGGGCTTGCCGGCGTGATTGCGGAAACCATCGCGCCGCTGCGGCCACAGTTGGCACTGATCTTCGGCTCCATCGCGCGGGGCGACGAAACCGCCCGCAGCGACGTCGACCTGCTGATGATCGGTGATATCGGTTTCGCCGATGCCGTTCGCGTCCTCCACCCCTTGCAGGAGCGCCTGCAGCGCGAGATCAATCCGGTGATCTACCGCCCGGATGAGTTCGTGAAAAGACTCCAGGCGGGTGACCGTTTCGCCGGTGAGATCCTCGCCAAACCCAAACTCTTCATAACAGGAACTGCCGATGACCTTGGAAAACTTGTTGGCGATACACCGGCTGCAGCGCTTTGAGCCTGACGCGGCCGGCATCCAGCGCCTGCTTGCCGCCGCCGAACGCAACCTCGCCGACGCCTCGATCCCGGCGCTAAGTGCCGAAAACCGCTTCGATGCCGCCTACAAGGCCATCATGCAATGCGCCATGCTCGGGCTTTGGGCCAACGGCTACCGCACCAGTACCAGCCAGCCCGGTCACCACCAGACCGCCATTCAAGTATTGCCCAAGACTCTGGGATTGCCCGCGGACGCGGTGATCGTCCTCGATGCCCTGCGCAAACGGCGCAACCTGAATGACTACGAAGGCGATGCGGTTTCGGATGCCGTGGTGGCCGAATGCCTGCAGCAGGCTGGCTCGCTCCTTACGCATACTCGCAAGTGGCTGCAGGCCCACCGCCCGACCCTCCTCGCCTGATCGCACACGAAGCAAGCGCATCCCCGACGCTATCCGGCCCGGAACCGCGGCGCGTGACCTAGTTCCAACCGCAGCCGTTCGTGCAAAGGTACGATGCACTTCGATCAATTCGAAGAGCCGTGCTTGCCCCGGTCCCCAGGCGTTATCCCGAAACAGATGCTTCCCCGTGTGGTTTCCCCCCGTCGTTGGCTGGAGCTGACGTTTGCAGTCCTCATGCCCTTTGCCGCCCTGGCGCTGCAGAGCCAGATATGGGGCTCCGCGCAATACCTGCCATTCGTACTGTTTTACCCCGCGCTTGTCCTGAGCAGCTGGGTTGGCGGGCGTGTCGGGGGCGGCATCGCCATGCTCCTCTCGATCGGACTCGTGGTCTGGTTCTTCATGGCGCCGACGCGCTCGTTCTTCATAAACGACCCGAGCGATGTCGCGAGACTGATCATCTTCATCGCCATCGGGCTTGTGATCATCTATGCCCACGACCGTTTCCAGCTCAGGACCGAGCAGTACCGTAACGTCACCGAAAACATCGACGACGTCGTCTGGGTGCTCGATGCCGAAACCCTGCGCCTGCTCTACGTGAGTCCGTCGGTGCTCAAGCAGCACGGCTACACGCCCGCGGAAATCATGGCCCTGCCGATCGAAGTGGCGCTGACCCCGACGCTCGCCGAGCGGCTTCGCAGTATTCCGGCAGCGGAGCCGGAATTCGCCAATGTCGTCACCGAGGAAGCCGTAAAAGCGCGCAAGGACGGTTCGACCGTCTGGACCGAGGTCGTCATGAGCCGGGTGACCAACCCGCGAACCGGCAAGGTGGAGGTCCACGGCGTCAGCCGCGACATCTCGGCGCGCAAGCACGCCGAGGCGCGACTGAAAGCCAGCGAGCAGCGGATGCGCACGATGCTCGACAACATCCCCACCGCGATCGCATGTTCCACCCTCGGGCGCGATGCCGAGCTGATCTTCCTCAACCGGCAGTTCGTCAGAATCTTCGGCTACACGCTGGAGGAGATTCCCGACGTCGCCGCATGGGCGCAGCGCGCCTACCCCGACGAGCGGCACCGCAGCAGCGTGATGGCGCCCTGGGAGATGACGGTCGGGATGGCCTCGGGCGATCGCGCGAGCGTTGAATCGATGGAGTCGCGCGTGGTGTGCAAGGACGGCACCGTGCTCGACGTGCTGGTCAGTGCCGACGTGCTCGAAGACATGCTGCTGGTGTCCTTCATCGACATCACCGAGCGCAAGCAAGCCGAACAGCGCCTGCGCCACATGGCACAGCACGACGCGCTCACCGATCTGCCCAATCGCGTCCTGTTCGACGAGCACGTGGGTGTCGCCCTGGCCGTCGCGCGCCGGGATCAAACGCGATTCGGCCTGATGTTCATCGACCTCGACAAGTTCAAGGAGGTCAATGACAGCATGGGCCACCGCATCGGCGACCTGCTGCTGCGGGAAGTCGGCCAGCGCCTGCGCCACGCCGTGCGCGAGTCGGACATCCCCGCGCGCATCGGCGGGGATGAGTTCGTCGTCCTGTTGCGCAACGTCCATCACGCCGATCACGCCCTGCTGGTGGGGGAAAAGATCCGCGCAATACTCAGCGCCCCCTTCACCATCGAGAGCCACACGTTCTCGATCTCGGCCAGCATCGGCATCGCGCTCTATCCGGATCACGGCGCCGACGCCATCGAACTCGCACGCAGCGCGGATGCCGCGATGTATCGAGCGAAGGAAGGCGGACGCGATACGGTGGTCCTGCTGACATAGGCTGCGTCATTCCTGGCGTCCATCAAAGGGACAGCTCCAACTAGCTTCATGGCGGTCGCTCGGGCCACGCGCGGTAGGCAATGGTGATATCGATTCCTATACTGGGGATTCGCCCGTGCTGCCGTCGCACTTGCTACGCCAGTCGTGGGCGGTTAGCTCACGATATGGAGAACGAGATGGCTAAATATCTCTTCGAAGCACGTTACACCGCTGAAGGGGCCAAGGGCCTTGTCCGCGAAGGCGGTTCCGGGCGTCGTGCCGCGGTCGCAGCGATGGCGGAAGGATTGGGCGGGAAGTTGGAGAGCTTCTACTTCGCGTTCGGCGATATCGACGCCTACGTCATTGTCGATGTCCCGGACAGCATCACCGCCGCTGCCGTTGCGCTCGCGGTCAATCAGAGTGGTGGAGCCAGCGTGAAGACTGTTGTGCTGATGACACCCGAAGACGTGGACAAGGCAAGCAAGAAGGCCGTTGATTATCGGCCGCCGGGTCGCTGAAGCATTGATTCGGCGTGGCAGGAACGTGGCACGCGGGCCGCGCCGGATCTTTCCTGCCGGCTCGCGTTGAAAGGCGTCACCCAATTACGTGACGTGTAAATGTCAAACGGCGGCCCATGCCCCGCCGTCCCCCGCATTCATCTCCCCGCCATTACCCCTTCACCTCGTGCAGCGAAGGCACGGTGCTCTACCCTATGTGGGCAGGCGAACAGACCTGCCCCAGCCTTACTCGCAAACTTCTTCGCACGTCGCACTTGCGGCGCGATGATTCAAGTGAAGGAGTTTTTTTATGAAAAAATTCTTAATCGCCATGCTGTCCATATTCGCACTGGCACTGGCACTGCCGCTGCAAGCCGCTCCCGAGACCGAGAAGAGTCTGTATGAACGGCTCGGTGGCGTCTTCGCCATCGCCGCGGTTGTTGACCATTTTAGCGACGCGGTGGTGCAGAACCCGATCGTGGGAAAGACGTCTCAGAACCCAGCGCTCAGGGAATGGCACACGAAGAACCTGAGCAGGTTGCCGGGCCTCAAGTTCGAGCGAACCCTGTGGCTCTGCGAGGTCTCGGGCGGGCCGTTCAAATTCTCGCCAACAAAGCCGGGTAAAACTCATTTGGGCCTCGAGAAGGCGCATAGCGACCTCAAGATCTCGCCAGAAGAATTCGACGAAGTGGCGGCCGAGTTGGGGCGCAGCCTTGACCAAAGTGCCCGCGCGTGAAAAGGGAGAAGTCCTCGCCGCTTTCGCAGCGCATAAGAAAGAGGTAACGGCTGGCTACAAGACCAAGTGATGCTGTCGAGAAATCGATGAAGCTGCCGTTCGGGATGAATTGTCGGCGCGCCCAGCGCGCGTGAGCCGATCTGTGGCCCAGCGTACAGACCCATTCCATCACGGTGAATATGATCGCGGTCGTAGTGACAGACAACCGTTCAATGGAGTTCGCGATGGCGAAATGCGACGCATGCGGCAACGATTACGACAAGTCTTTTCAGGTGGTGGCGCAGGGAAAGACCCATACGTTCGACAGCTTTGAATGTGCGATTCATGCCCTCGCACCGACATGCGCGCAGTGTGGCGTGCGCATCGTTGGGCACGGCCTGGAGAAGGGCGACCGGATGTTCTGCTGCGATCACTGCGCTGAAAGCGCTGGTGTGACCGAACTACGCGACCGCGCCTGATCATCACGCAAGTGAGGCGCTTTCATCCAAGGACTTGATTCCAGGAGAATGAACATGCACCAGTTAAGAGACCTCATGAGTCGCGACGTCAAAGTCATCAATCCCGACATGACCATCAGGGAGGCCGCGGCAACGATGCGCGATGAGGGCTTCGGCATGATGCCGGTTGGGGAGAACGATCGCATGATTGGAACGATCTCGGATCGGGACATCGCGATACGCGCTGTCGCCGAGGGAAAGGACTCCAGCACCAAGGTTCGCGATGTGATGTCCGACGGTGTCGCGTGGGCCTTCGAGGACGAGTCAGTCGACCAGGCCGTCAAGATCATGAGCGAGCGCCAAGTCAGGCGTCTGCCGATCGTTGACCGGGAAAAGCGATTGGTGGGCATCGTGTCGCTGGGCGACTTTGCTGTCCAGCGTACCGAAATCCAGCCCGCGGCCGAAGCGCTTGCCGAAATTTCCAAGCCATAACGCGACCAAGCCAAAACTCGACGCATCCGGGCTCGGTCAGCGGGGCATGCGCCCCCTGTCGCAATAGTACGTGATGCGTTCGATGTATTCCCGCGTGCTCTTCGGCATGGGCGTGCGGGCGCGCACGATATAGAAGATCAACAAGCGGCCGGCCTGGATCAGTTCGATGCCGTTTGCGTGGTCGTGCAGGCGCCGGCCGGAAGGGCGCCCTCTGCTGCCGCGTCCGTTGCCGTGCGCGAAACCGGCGAGGCGCTCGCCGGCGGTGACGAACTTCGTCCACACGTCGAAGATGTCCTGATCGGTCCGCAGCGTCTCGCACTTGACGCGTGCCGCCGCCGCAAAATCCGTCACCGCGGGGCCGATGCCTTCAAAAAAGGGAATGCGGCCGAAATTCTCGCTCATGCTCGCCGCGATCCTGTCGATATCGCGCATGCATTGGCCGATCTTGATATAGCGGCCCTCGTAAAATTCTTCCACCGACAGCGAGTAGGCCCGGAAGGGCTCGCCCCACAGTTCGTCGATGCCTTCCTCGCCGCTGCGATGCAGAACCAGGCGTCCGAGTTCCAGCGCCTCCATCAGGCAGCGGCCGCATTCCTGCACCAGCGGGTAGTCGGAAAGAATTTCCAAGCCGTCGGCTTGCAGTTCCACCAGGTGGCGGAAGATATCCATTGCCCGATTGAACAATGCGCCCGCCAGCATGCCACCCTTTACACGGCGACTGGCCGGGTCGGTTTCGGCCTCGTAGGCCGCGCGCGCGTCAGTGAGACGCGCTCCGGGGACGTTCAGGCCGTGTTCCGTGTGGTTGAAAAGACGCCGGGTCAGCGCTTCGATCAGGTTCTTCTTGCCCTGCAAGGAGTCTGCCGGCAGCGGGTAGGTCTTGACCCAGTAGCCGCAGTAGAAAGCGCGCTCCTGCCTGGCGATGATTCGCCGGGTACCCTCCGGCGGGGGAGCTTCCTCGCCCGGCGACTGTGCCAATCGAATAACCGGTCCGTGGGTGTCCATCATCAAACAGCATGTGTTTCATTTGCCCATGCGGTCCACGCCTGCGCATGCCGCCTGGGCTCGTTTGCGCTCGACCCTGATAGATTCGCGGACAAGCCGCGCCTCAGAGGATCACCGAGATTTCCTCGCGGCGCTCCAGATCCCGCTCCAGCTGCAGACCATCGATGTCGAGCGCGTCATGGGCGGCGAGCAGGCCGACCGGCTTCCCGCCATCGTCCACCACCGGCATGTGGCGGAATCCGCCTTCGTACATCAGATGCAAGGCGTGGCCGAACGGCTTGTTTTTGTGGATGGTCTGCACCCGCGTCGTCATGATGCTTTCGACCGACGTGGTGGCCGGGTCGAGACCCATAGCGACCACCCCGAACACGATGTCCCGCTCCGTCAGGATGCCAAGCAGCTTTCCTTTTGCAACCACAAGCACTGCGGAGGATTTCGACTCCTTCATCGTGAGCGCGGAATTGTGGATCGTGCCGCTGGGTGAAACCGTGGGGAATGGGCGCTGACCAATGACGTCGCGAATGGGGCGGTGTGGCATGGCA
This sequence comes from Aromatoleum diolicum, assembly GCF_012910955.1. Classification (GTDB taxonomy): domain Bacteria; phylum Pseudomonadota; class Gammaproteobacteria; order Burkholderiales; family Rhodocyclaceae; genus Aromatoleum; species Aromatoleum diolicum. The sequence continues at coordinate 5,914 of NZ_WTVQ01000057.1, read as the reverse complement.
TGTCTCCTCTCGATCGAAGGACGAAGGGGTCTTCCTGCCAGCCGTTCTGGAAAATGAACCAGTAGGCATGGCCGGCTCAGGCGGAAAGACGTCCCGAACGAGCGATGACCGCAAGGTGTTGTTCCGTGGGCATCCGACATCCCACATCGCGGCAATCGACGCTCGTCGAAAATCACGCAAGTTCCGGACCTTTGCTGTGAAGTTGAAAAAGTGCAATTAAAACAATCTCATGTGTTGTTTCAGCGTTTTCCAGGAACTGTTGTCTGCACTGGTTTGGGGAAAACGCAGATGCAGTGCGAGCCAAATAAGTGCGCTCGGCCGGGTACATGGATTGAGGTTGTTGACGCATCCACAAAACAGCCGACGACTTGCCGCCATGACCGGCTAAAGGCCTTCGCTGGCGCCGCCGGTGGTGCACGCTGACCTACCGGGGCCAGTGACATAATTCCGTTCGTATTGCTTCATGCGAATGTAATATGGTCGCTGATCATGTCGAAGGAGCGTGTCGCCGGGGTGAACGCATCCGTCTGGCGGCGTGCCGAGGATGCGCACCCGAATGGCCCGACGTCGTTACCGAAAAAAAGAGGGTCTCCTCGATCTCGCTTTCCGCTCGGACTGGAAGTTTTCCGCGCTGCTTGCCGGCGCCTGTCTGTTCGGCTCAAACGCCCGCCGCCGGAGTCGAGCCAGCGCCTGCTGGATTTCGCCACCGCAGGCGACTGGACGACACCGACCTGCGGTGACCGCATGACCGCACGGGATAGCAAGCGCGGACCGTTCTGCGGCTGCGAAAAGTACCCGAAATGCCGCGGCACGCTGCCGATGCGCGCGTCGGCGAGTCAATAGAGCGACCGAACAGATGCAAAAGATCAGATCGATGCTTCCGGCTGGCCCCGCCTGCCTGTCCGTGCTTGCCGTGATCCTCGCGTTCGCGAGTGGTCTAGCACCATCCCTCGTAAAGGACAGGATTAGGTCCTGTATTCGTACTCCTACCGCAATAGCCGTGTCGTAATGCAAGACCTGACCCTCTGCTCCCTCAAACTGCACGCGGATGAAGAGCTTCTTGAAAAGGCGTACAGCTATTATTGATATCTTTTGGTCCCGGTTCTAAACCTTTACAGCGATTCGGTACACTATTTTTAATAATAACCAGAGCGAACGTGACAATTATGACGGCAGTTGAAAGAAAATTGATTGCTATTTCTGACGGCTCTGAGGCCCCTGTGAGGAAGCCAAGTGAAATAATTTCGGAGCGCAGATCGAAAGAGCTCATCATCGCCTTCGCTGGACCAATCGGGTCGGGCATAAATTCAGTAAAGACGTCACTCGAAACAATACTCTCGAACGCTGGGTACGATGTAAAAAATATCAAAATTAGCGATTATATTCGAGACTGCATTTCTGGCGGTTTGTTAAGAAAAGCAGAAATCCACACCGCTGGGGCAGAGAGATATATTCAACTGCAGGATGCTGGAAACGAGCTTAGAAAAATTCAATCTGACTTTCTCGCGGAGCATGCTATCAGGAGAATCGCGGAGATCCGAACAGAACGAATCGGGTCAACTGTTGCAGACACTATAGATGCTGTCCCGGATCGAACTGCGTACATTATTGACCAATTAAAGCATCACGAAGAAGTTGCCCTGCTTAGGGCTGTTTACGGAAATCTATTCTATCTTTTTGGGGTCTTTAGCACTTCCCCGCGCCGAGAAGGGCGCCTCAAAGCTGAAGGCATAGAGCCGAACAGAATTTCTGAATTGATTGAGCGCGACAGAAGGCAGAAGGATCGGTTTGGACAGCAACTCGATAAGGCACTTCAGCTTGCTGACTTCTTTGTCCGAAATGATCACTCGAACGTCGAAGCGTTAGAAAAACAGCTCAAACGATTTGCTGACCTAATTCATGGTGCGAACGGAATAACGCCGACAAGGGAGGAGTACGGAATGTATGCCGCCTATGCCTCTGGTCTGAGATCTGCGTGCCTGTCGCGGCAGGTGGGAGCCTCAATCATGAATCTTGACGGGGCGATTATCTCCACTGGGCGAAACGACGTCCCGAAACCAGGTGGTGGTCTATATGGCCCGGAGTGTGAGAGCAATGATGCCCGATGCGTAAAGCAAGAAGAAGCCATCTGCCACAATGATCGCCGAAAATTGATGCTTGCAAAGGAAGTGAAAGACGTTATCCGCAAAGGACTTTCTAAGCATTTCAAACAGATAAAGGAAGAGCGAAATGAAAAATTTGCTGTTCTAGATGAGTTGGATATTCCACTCATTTCCGAAAAACTGGCATCAGATGCTTATGAAGAAACCCGCCTTGGGGGGTTGATCGAGTTTTCTCGGTCAATTCATGCGGAAATGGACGCAATCGTCTCCCTCGCGCTTAAAGGGGGTGGCGGCACGAAAGATGCCGTACTTTTCACTTACACTTTTCCGTGTCACAACTGCGCAAGACATATTGTGGCTGCTGGGATAAAGACGGTTTATTTCCTTGAGCCTTATGAGAAGAGCCTCGCACTTGAACTGCACTCGGACGCGATTTCAATCGACGGGGTGGGGGAAGCGTTAGAAGACGATGCCGAATCTCGACGTGTAAGGTTTCTTCACTTCCAAGGTGTCGCCCCTCGACAGTATTTGAACATGTTCTCCCCCGCGGGCGAACGAAAGGAGTCTTCGACTGGTAAAGCAGTGAAGATAAACTTTCGTGACGCAGACAAGAAGGTGCCTGAGTATTTGGACGATTACCGCCAATACGAGAAGAAGGTTGTAGAGCATTTGGTGAAGGTCATCTCGGACCTTAAGGATAAGGGCTTGTCGAGCCCAACGTAGTCGTCTAAACTCATGCCAAGTGGAGACGAGGATGCCGAACATGACAAAGGACGACGAGAAGCAGTTGTCGTTGGACTTCAGCGCTGTGCGGATGGAGCCTCAGAGTGATGTGTCTCTGTTCTTGTCTAACGCAAATGTGATAAATTTCTCTGATCACGTTCGCGTGCGTGCGCGCGAAACTTCACTTCTGGATACGTCTCCAGCAACCCAGCGATTGCTGCAGGAGGCCAAACGTATCCCTTGGTGAGCGACCCTCGCATGGCTAACTCGCAGGGATTGCGGTTAGCCTCCGTAATGGTTCCTTGGCGATTCGTTTGAAAAGGGAAGCTGCCCGAATTGGGCAGCTTTTTTGGTTTGTGCGCCCAGCATGGGCGCACTTGCGGTACAAGTCCCGCCGTAAGTTGATCACAGCAAACGAAGTGAAGCACACAAAGGACAGGGTCACACAAAGGACAGGGTCAGGTCTTGCATTCACGCTTTCGCCGCGGTCAGTCTTATCGCAATGCAAGACGTCCCCCGCTCCATAAGAGCCCAGGACCCGACGGTAACGTTGAATCACGTTCGCAAAACGCTGTACCGCCTGAACAGCGCAATCGGAAGCGGTCGGGTCAGCCTCCACGTGATCGACAGCGGTCGGTCGCCCTCCCAGCGTTCCAGCGTCACCGGCCCCAGCGCGCGATAGGCCTGTCCGCGCGCTTCCCGGACAAATAGCTGAAATTGCCAGCCGTTGTCTGGCGATTCGCAGTAGCGGCGGCCGGCCGGGGTGTCCGAGCTGGCTGAGTTCTGCGATTGCCAGTGAAACAGCTCGGGGCTGATTGCGTAGTCGTGATAGGCGATGCGTTCGGTGAAGCCGTCGCGCTTGTCGAGGGTCACGAACAGCAACTCGGTTTTGTGTTCGGGGAGCGCGAGCACGCCAGCTTGGAAGGGTGAGCGGCGTTCCGGAGTGAGCCAGCCAACCGCGGTCAGGATTTCGCGGATCTGGTAGGCGGCGTGCAGGTTCAGTGGCCACGCATCGGGGGCGCCGGGTAGGGGGCAGGTCTCGAGGTCGGCGCGCTCGTCGAGGCAGCTGACGAGCTGAGCCAGTTCCCGGTGTCAGCGGTAATCCAATAATCCCCACCTGCGGTAATCGAATTTTCCCCACCCATCGATCAGTAGGAGCAAGCGATGGAAAGGGAAACAGCGGCATCCGATCTGGACGTTGCCCAAGGCCCGCGGGCCTTGGGCAATGTCGGGGTTACCGTGTGCGGGTTGAAACCGGACACGGAGGGCGACGTGATCGGACGCGAACAATGGAAGGTGATTCATGAGCGGCGGGCGGCCGGCACGAGCATCTCGGCCCTGGCCCGCGAGTTCGATCTGGATCGGAAGACGGTGCGCGCCTGTCTGCGGCAAGCGGCGTGGGCGCCCTATCGACGGGAGAAGGAGGTGGCCAGCGTGCTCGATGCCCATCGCGCCTGGCTCGTCGAGCGCGCACCCCAGGTCAATTACTCGGCACGCATCCTCTACCAGGAGTTGTGCGGACAGCGGGGATTCACCGGCAGCTACGAGACCGTCAAGCTCGCGGTACGCCCGTTGCGGGTCGAGGCCTGCCTGGCGGGGCTGACGCAGCGCCGCTTCGAAACCGGGCCCGGCGAGCAGGCGCAGGTCGACTGGGGGCAGATCACCGTCCGCTTCGGTGACCAGCGCACCAAGGTGCACGTCTTCGTCATGACCCTCGGCTACAGCCGGCGCGGCTATGCCGAGGGCTTCCTGCACGAGCGCATGGTCGACCTGCTGGCCGCCCACGAACGGGCCTTCGCCCATTTCGGCGGGCGCTGCGAGTTCCTGCTCTACGACCGCATGCGCACCGTCGTGCTGGGTACGGTCACCGGTGCGGACGGCGAACGGCGCCCGCAGTTGAACACCACGTTTGCCGCCTTTGCCGATCACTGGGGCTTCACCCCGCGGCTGTGTCAGCCGTATCGGGCGCAGACCAAGGGCAAGGTCGAATCCGGCGTGAAGTACGTCAAGCGCAACTTCGTGCCGGGCCGGGCCTTCGCGGACCTCGATGACTTCAATCAGCAACTGGTGCGGTGGCAGGCGGAAATCGCCGACTTGCGCATCCACGGTACGACGCACCAGCGACCGATCGAGCGCTTTGCCGACGAAGGGTCGGCACTCGTGCCCACCGCGGGGCAGGCGAGTTTCCTGCAGGCGATTGTGCGCTCGCGCGTCGTGGCCGACGACTGGCTGGTGTCGATCGACGGCAACCGCTACTCGGTGCCGTTCGGCCTGATCGGCCAGACGGTCGAGGTCGTGCGCGCCGGCGGCAACTGGCTGATCCGCCACCGCGGGCGCCTGGTCGCCGAACACCCGGTGCTGGCCGGCCGCGCCCAGCTCTCGGTCTGCCCGGAACACGGCCCCGGTGCGGCGATGCGCAATGCGCGCCAACGCCACGCGGGCCCCGCATCCACCCGTGGTGGCGATGGCCTGCGGCCAGTGCCCGACGACCTCGCCGTCGAGGTACGCGACCTCGCGATCTACGACCGCTTGTTCCAGACCGCTGCAGTGCACGACAGACCGGAGGTGGCATGATGGCCAAGACGACGAACCCGTCCGCGGCCGGCGCCGCGCTGCCCACGCCGGCGCAGCTCGAGCGCCTTGGCGAGCATTTGCACAAGCTGCGGCTGCAGAAGAGCGCCGAGCGCCTGGAGGCGCTGCTGCAGCAGGCCGCCGCCGAGGATCTGCCTTACGCCGACTTCCTCGAACAGGTGCTCGGCGAGGAGGTCGCGGCGAAGACCGCGAAGAACGTGTCGATGCGCACGGCCATGGCGCGCTTCCCCTTCGTCAAGCCGCTGGAGACCTTCGACTTCGCCTACCAGCCGTCGATCGACAAGCGCCAGGTGCTGACCTTGGCGGGCTGCCACTACATCGAGCACGGCGACAACGTGATCGTCCTCGGGCCACCCGGCGTCGGCAAGACCCAGGTATCTATAGCGATACGGGGTTGATGCCGAGGGGCAAGTCGATAAGGGTTCAGATTTGCAAGGCGCCTTGACGAAGTGATCGCGGATCAGCCCTGTATCTTCTTGGCAGTGGGCTGATGCCGA
>NZ_WTVQ01000056.1 GCF_012910955.1 Aromatoleum diolicum | reverse complement strand
GATGCAGGGGGGGCGGCCGGTGCGCCACTCCCGGAGGGCAGTGCCAGGGCTAGGCGCAGCCGCTCCGCTTGGGCCGTCGGGGCTTCCGTTCTATCTGCGGCTGCAGGTGTGGCGGGACTATCGGGCGATGCGACTGGTCGTGACAGGCTTTCGAGCACGGTCTCCAATCGCAAGCGCGGCGGCGGTGTCGCGTCTGCGCCGTCGGCAGCGAATGCCGGGAAGGTGGCGCCGAGCAGCACGCCGCTGAGAATCGGCGCCAGGCAATACGGAGGCGTGGGCGGATGGCTCCCTGCCCTGGGGTCGAGCACGATCAATCCTGCACGGGACGGGGTGAAACGCGGCATCCGGACCCGTTTTGTTACGGTGCTTTCGACGGCTTCTGGGCGAGGGCAGGATAGCGTTGCACGTTCAGCTCGATCTTCGCCTTCTTGCGCAGTTGTCCCAGAAACTTCGACCACGCCTCATCTGCCTGCTCACGCGCAACAAGCTCGGATGCGCGCGGGCGCACCGTCGCCAACTCGTGGTGTTTTGGGGGCTGCAGCGATTCGTAACGGAACAAGGAAAAGCCCTGCAGAATCCGGGTCGGAGGCGACAGATCGCCGGGTTTCATGTCGTCGATCTTTTCCTGAATTCCGTCCGGCAGCATGCCACGATGGAGATAGCCCAAGTCGCCGCCGTTGCTGGCGGATTCATGGGCCGAATGCAGGCGTGCGAGTTCGGCGAAATCCGCTCCGCCTTCCGTAAGGCGCAGGCGCAAGCTGCCCGCTTCAGTTTCCGCCGCCTGCCATGCAGAAGTGGGGGCGGAGGGATCAACGGCGAGCAGAATTACCGAAAGTCGCATTTTCTCAGGTTCGGTAAATTTCTCGGGGTGCTTCTTGTAATACGCAAGAATCTTGTCCTCGGTGGGGGGCGGAATCTTGCGGACCCTGGCTTCGAGCCCTGCGAGCAGGTCGTCCTGCTCAAGTCGTTCGCGCAATTTGGGCAGAATGCTATCGCGTTCCTGTTTCCAGCGCGGGCTGCTGGCGTAACGCTGCTCATACTCGGCAATCTTCTTGTCAACGCTCTGACTGTCGGGCTTGAGCCCCTGGCGTTTCACTTCCTCCACAAGCAGCACGCGGTCGATCAGCGCGTTTGCGGTATCCCGCATCAATTGTTCGACGGCGCCTTCCGGGGGTTTGCCATGGTAGAACTTCTGGCGCACGGCTTCGCTGCTCGCCGCGTCAAATTCCGCCGCACTGATCACGGTACCGTTGACGACGGCCAGAAACGGGGGCGAACTTTGGTGAATGGCGGGGGGAGGCGCCGCCGTTGCACCGGGCGCGGCAGTGGCCGGTTTGGCCTGGTCGGCAGCGTGCGCCGTGAAGGCCAGAAGTGCCGGAAATAGAACGCTGAAAACGTTACGAACGAGCGGCTTCATGGGGGATACGTAGTCCTGTGGAGCGTCGATTGTCGAGTTCTGACAAGAGATGTTCGAAACTGACAAAAAAAGGGGCCAAGGAGTTCATCTCCTGGCCCCTGTTCCGAGCGCGGCGGCGACTGTTACGAGTATACCTCGCTGTCGCTACGCCGCGGCGGAACTGCTTACTTGGTGTGGCAGGCCAGGCAGATCTGGCTGCCAGCGGTCGTGACGCGCATGAAGTTCACGTCGCCGGTACCCTTTGCGGTATGGGGATCGTGGCAGGACGCACATTCGACGGACGGGGTGGTCGCGGCGCCCGAGAAGTCACGCGTGTAAAGGATGATGTCGCCCTTGTTGCGCGCGTTGGCGCCGGTGACCTCGACCCAGAACACCGGCGTATTGTTGATGCTTTGCGTCGTGATGCTGTTGAAGTCCTTGTCCTTGCAGTTGGTCTTGTCCGTCGTGGTCGCGCTCAAGCCGCCGCCGCAATAGGCGATGCCGATCGGGTGGTCGTTCTTCAGGTCGGCGCCCAGGTTGGCAACGCCGGTGATCTTGGATGCGCCAATGTTCCAGGTGTAGCCACGGTCCGAGCCGGCGGCGTTAAGGCCGCCCGAGCCCGGGGCGTTGACCAGGTTGTCCATCGCCTGGGTGCCATCGTGACAGGACAGGCAGGCAGCGGAAACCGAACCCACCGCCAAGACCTGGCCGTCGATGGTGGACGAGTTGGCCGTCGTGTATTGCTGGTACGTCGTGCTCGGAAGCCCCTTGTTCCACAGCGGCGCCGTAGCGGAGGTGTTCGCGGCGTGCGGCGTGTGGCAGAAGACGCAGATCTGCTGCGTGGTCGACTGCGTGTTGGGGCCCGGGCCAGTCGATGTCAGGTTGTGCGGCGTATCCTTGATCTGCGCGCTGGCTGCACCGGCCAGCAGCGCTAGCGATGCGAACACCAGCGTGTGTTTAAACGTTTTTTTCATGGTAACCCCCGATGGATGGTTAGTAGGTGCTGACCGGGAAGCCCCCTGATGACTCAAGACGCCCGCGGTTCCCTAATATCACGATTCACAAGTCGCAACTTGATGCTGCCACCTACTCTAGCAGGATCCGGTCCACATTTTGACTGGTAGCGGTTTCGCGCCCGGAGCCTGCTGGATTCCCCCGGTAGCAGGGGTTTTTGCTGCAAATGGGGGTATTGCGGCAGCGACCTTTCCCAAGGGGGAGTGGTGAATTCCGGGAAATGGCTTATGCATATTCCCGGAGGTGGGAAAGGTGCTTCGGCGATGCCTACTTGGTTCGGGCGCCCGCCTGCCGGACCAGAAAGCCCTGGTCTGCGGCGAGACCATAGGGGCGGAAGACGTCGACCTTGGCGAACCATTGATCGACGAAGAACACTCGACCGTCCTGGTCGATGGCGATGCCGGAGGGCAGAATGTACTTGGCGGGGCCCCCTTGTTCGGAGCGGCTGCCAATGAACATCAGCAGTTCACCATCCGGGTTGAATATCTGGAAGTTGCCGAACGCGGCGTCGGCAACGTAAATGTTGCCTTCCGGGTCGGCTGCGACTTCCTTTGGGCGCGCGAAATTGCCGAGCTGGCGGCCGACGCTGCCAAAGCTGTCGCGGTAGGTTCCATCGGCGTTGAACACCTGCACCCGGAAATTTCCGCCGTCGACGACATAGAGTCGGCCTTCGTTGCCGATCGCCATGTCGCGCGGAAGGTTGAATTCGCCTGGCCCGTCGCCGCGCTTGCCAATATCCATCACGTGTCTTCCCGTGGCCGTTTCGAACACACGGACGCGATGGTTTTCAGATTTCACGCCCCCGATATCGACGACATAGATCTGCCGCCCGGCGGGGTCGACTGTGACGCTCGAGATGCGGTCGAAGAGCTCCTTGCCGCCGATCTTGCGCAGAAACTTGCCGTCGCGGTCATAGATCATGATCATCTTGAGTGTCGCGTCGGCGACGTAAAGTCGCCCAGCGCGATCGACATCGAGCCCGAGCGGTTTCGCCAGCTGACCCGGGTCCTCGTCACCGATGGTGAAAAACTTTCCATTCGGGATGTCGAACACCTTGACGTTGCGGTCCGCCGTGTCGGAGACGAAAACCCGTCCACGGTGAACTGCTACAGCATAGGGTTTCGACATAAAGTAGCCCGAGCGTGCCGTGCCCGTGATCAGTCGTTTAAATGCGTCATCCTGGTTGTCGGTCTCGACATCGGACGAGTTTGTGAGCGTGCGCTCATAGATAAAGCGCGGTTCATCAGGTGGGCTCGGGAAAACCGGCGGTCCTTGCGGCGCTTGCGCGGCCTGCTCGCCGTCCGGCAACTGGGCGCAGCCGGCAAGCAAAGTGAGGCCGCATGCAATCGCCGCAGCGAGACTCGAAAGGCGACGGATTGTTGAGGGATGGCTTTGCGTGTGCGGGCGATGTGCGGACAGTTTCATTGCAGGGGATGGCCTGAAAGTTCAATGTGGAAGAGGAAGAGCGGCGATGTGCTGTGTCGCTGCACGCACTGCACGGCGGGCAGGTTGAACGACCCAGTCGTATGCTGCGATGGCGGTGTATGGCCCTACTTGACGTGACAGGTCATGCACAGGTCGCTCGGATTGTTCTCGGCGCGTAGAAACAATGGACGAATGTTGTGAGGATCGTGACAGCTGGCACATTCCACGAACGGCACTTCGGATTGGTCTTCCTGGTCGATGCGCACATAAAGCGGGATATCGAGCCGCCCGCGCTGGGCGCCAGGTTTTCCATGTGGCACCCACCATGCGGGCCGGTTGTCGACAATGCTGCGCGATGCTGCACGAAAGTCCTCGCTGAACTTGATCAGTCGTCCCTGGTTGATGAGGCGGCCGGCCTTGTGTGCCTGCTCGCGGGCAAATTTTCGCTGTTCGGGGGTGAGGGCGCCACGATAGGGAACTGCAAAGGGGTGGTCCTGGCTGCCGCCCGCGATGCCGAATGCCTGGCTCGAGTCGTGACAGGACAGACAGGCAATCGACTGTGAACCGACCGACTGGTTGTCCCCCCGTCCGGCCTGGCCGATGTCGTCGAACATGATGAAGGTGGCGTTCGCGGGGGTTGAGGGCTGCCACTGCGGCGGTGCAGATTCGTTGCTGCGCCCCTCGGTCGGTGTGTGGCAGAACACGCAGATCTGGCGTGCATCCGTGACTGTGATATTTTCCCCGCGCGCAAGGTTGTGCGGCGTGTTGCGCATGTCGATCCGCTGCGCCTGAGCGCTCCCGGCAAGGAGGGACACGACCATCAGCAGGGTCTGGATGAAGCGAGAGAGGGCGGGGGCAGGATGCAAGGCGGACTCTAAGAATCTCGTGGGTTGCCGGCATTATCAAAGCGTGGAACGCCATTCTCAAGTTCGGGAGGGCTTGGGTCTCCCCCCGTCGAATCTGTGACGCGTAGTCGCAGCCAGGGTTCATTGTGACTGCGCGATCATGTATGCAACCGCTTCCCGCACCTGATCGTCGGTCAGTCCGGCGTTCCCCCCTTTGGGTGGCATTCCGCCCTTGCCGCGCAGGGCTGACTGCAACAGCGCTTCGAATCCCACGGGCAGGCGTGCCGCCCATGCTGTCCGGTCGCCAAGAACCGGTGCACCCGCTACCCCTGTGGCATGGCATGCACGACAAATCTGGGTGTAAATCGCCTTGCCATCGGCTGCCGTGACGTTGCTTGCCGTGGACAGGAGGAATAACCCGAGTAGTGTAACGAAGTGTTTCATTTTACTCCCTCGACGACGATATCAGCACGATGCCAGCGGCCCGGGGTTATGGAGGTCGTCAGAACCTATAAGACGAAGCAACCGACATGCCAGCCGTCCCTGATGACGAGTCGGTTCAGTTCTTGCATCATGAGCGCAGTTTTTCGACCCAGAGGTATCTTGTGAATCAGAACAAGCAATTCAGGCAGGTGATGCGAGCGAGCGTGATCGGTTTGGGTGTGATGGCGAGTTTCGCGGCCAACGCCGGACCAATCAAGGCTGATGTGCTGTATCACGAGTATTGTTCGGTGTGCCACGGTGACCGCGGCGACGGGAACTCCAAGGCGGTGAAGAGCCTGAACCCGCCGCCACGCGATCTGACCACGGCCGGCGCGTCGTTGCCGCGGGACTATATTCTGCATGTCATTACCCACGGTAAGCCCGGGACGGCAATGGTGGGATACAAGACCCGTCTGAATTCGGATCAGCTGGCGGCACTGGCCGATTACGTCCATACCGACATCATCAATCGGGGAGCCGCAATTTCGGCCGGGACGATTTCCGGTATTTCCGGCACTTCGGGGACGACTTCGGGTACGCCGGGCGCCCCTTCGGCCGCTCCAGGGCAATCACCGCGCCATGGTGCCGGTGTGCAGTCCGCTCCGACTGCCGACGGCGCTCCGATTCCGCCGATCGCGGCTCCGATACCCCCCTCCAAACCCGTTGCCGCCAACGAGCGCGCGGACATGACGGCGCCGTTTCCATCCGGCTTGAAGGGTGATGCGGCGAAAGGCAAGGCGTTCTACAACGCGAATTGCGCCGAGTGCCATGGCGTGAAGGGGGACGGAAAAGGGCCGCGCGCGTATTTCATCCGGCCGGTGCCGCGCAATTTCGGGGAGGAGCGTTCGCGGCTGACGCTGAACCGACCGGCGATCTATGCGGCGACCTTCTTTGGTCGTAACGGCACCGAAATGCCCGCGTGGAGCAAGGTCTTGACCGAGCAGGAAATTGCCAACGTGTCCGAGTTCGTGTTCCAGAACTTCATCCAGTCTGACCAGAAGGCTGCGAAAGCGAAATGATGCGTTGGGCCTGGAAGCGGGGACTGGTCGCGGTGCTGACCGCGCTCCAGTTCACCGTGCCGGCGCTCGCCGCCGAGACGAGCAAGAACGACGCACGGCATGAGGCCGGGCGCAAGGTCTACAACTTCCGTTGTTATTTCTGCCACGGCTATTCCGGCGATGCGAAGACGCTCGCAACGACCTATCTTGCGGTGAAGCCACGGGATTTCACGAGAGACAACGAGAATTCGATCAGCCGTGCCCAGATGATCGCCGCGGTGCGCGACGGCAAGCCGGGTACGGCGATGAAAGGTTTCAAGGGAATCATCTCGGAGAACGACATCGCGCTGGTGGTTGATTTCGTGCGGGAGGAGTTCATTCGCAGCAAGGCGGTCAACACGCGCTACCACATTCCCGAGAATGGCTGGCCGAATCACGAGCGGAACAAGTTGGCGTTTCCGTTTGCGACCGGTGAAATCCCGCTGGATAGGCCATGGGAGGAATTGAGCGCGGTGGAGCAGAAGGGGAAGCGCTTGTTCCTGACGACGTGCATTTCCTGTCATGACCATGCGCGCACCGAAAATCCCGGTCAGACGTGGGGCGGGAGACCGCTGTCGTATCCGCGCAATCACTTCGATCCGGGCGATTACACCGCTTCACCGCCAACCAAGGTGGATGCGATTGCGAGCGCCAGCCCATACAAACTCCACGATGTAATCCCTGCGGTGAGCGGACTTGCGCCACTGGAGAAGCGCGGCGAAAAGCTATATCAAGGGAATTGCGCGTTCTGCCACGCGGCCACCGGTACGGGCAAGAACTGGATCGGTAGTTTCATGGAACCGCACCCGCGTGACCTGACCGATCCGAAATTCATGCGTGACATGACGCGTGACCGGCTGGCTCACACGATTCGCGAAGGCTTGCCCAACACGTCGATGCCCGCATGGAAATCGGTGCTCAAACCGGACGAAATCGACGCAATCATCGCTTACATTTCGCGGGTTTTTCACCCGGTAAAGCCCTGAGGCATCAGTCGCGGGAGTGTCGCGACAACTCGGCGGCAAGGTGGCGAGCCCGGGCGTGACCGGGCTCGATCGCCAGTGCGCTCAGCGCAGCATCAAGAGCCTCTTTTTCCCGGCCCAAGGCGTTCAGGCTTTCGGCCCGCCCGTATTGCGCGTGAGCGTCGTTCGGGCGCCGCGCGACACTGTGGTCAAAATCGGCTAGGGCGGCGAGTGGCTGGCCTTGCCGCAGGTAGGCGTAGGCCCGGTTGAGCAGCGCCTGGGATTGCGTTGGATCCGCCCGCAGGATGGCGGTGAAGGCCGCCACGGCGGCGTCAAAACGGCCCGTGCGTGCATTGGCAATGCCGAGGAGGTCGAAGTAGCCGATGTCGGCAACCGCCGGGTCGCGCGATCGAGCTTCCCGCAATGCGTTGATGGCAGATTCGGGGCGATCGGTTTCGACATAGAGCCTCGCCAGCGCCATTAATGGCAGTGGAGAGTGCGCGGCGAGCGCGAGGGCTCGTTGCAGCGAGGTTTCTGCGCCTGCATATTCACCGCTGGCGAGCAGTAGGGCGCCAAGCGCGTAGTGACCCCGGAAATCCTGGGGTTCGAGCGCGATGAAACGTCGATAGTCGGCGGCAGCGTCTGCGGGGCGTCCGATCTTGCGGTAGCTTGATCCCCGGTTCAGGTAGGCGATTGCGCTCCGCGGGGCGAGATCCAGGGCCCGCGAGTAGGCTGCGATGGCCTCGTTGCTGCGGTTTTCCGTCTCGTAGGCCGTGGCCAGGTTGCCCCAGGCTCGCGGTGACTGCGGCGCGTGGTTTGCTGCGTGTTCATAGAGCGTGACCGGATTGCGCCAGACCGGCACCCGGCTGAGGGTTGCATACAGCAGGCCGGCGACCAGGCCGAGGCTCAACAGCACTGCGCCATGGGCATGGCCTGTGCGTGCGAGACGCTGCAGCGCCAGTGCCAGCAGTCCGGCGAGTCCGGCCGATGCCAGGTACATGCGGTGTTCGAACACGATTTCGAGTGCGACCACGCTGCTTTCAATGGCCAGCGTGGCGGGGATCCACAGCAGCAGGAAACCCGCGACCGGAACGGTGCTGCGCAGCGCAAGCCAGGCTCCGCCTGCAATCCACGCGAACAGGCCGGCGATCGCCAGGGGGGTGGTCCATGGGTGCCATAAACTGCGGGAGAGCGGGAAGTCGTGTTCAATGGAAAAGCGCTCGGGAAGCGGCCACAGGATTTGCCCCAAGTGGAAAAAGATCACCCGAGGCTGGGTTAGCAGGCGTTCGCCGAGGGTGAAGTCGCGGTTGGCGTACCCTGTCGCGAGGTATTGCCACAGGGGGCCGCGCAATAGCGCGATATCGATTACGACGTAGGCGATCAATACGACGGGCAGGGCCAGCACGAGGCGGTCGAGCTTGCTTCTCAGTCGCTGCGCAGGCTCGCGACACAGGGTGTATTCGGCGAGCAGGAGGAGGGCAGGGAGAATGTATGCGTTCTCCTTCGACAGCCATGCGGCAACGGCAGCGATCACGGCGATCGGGTACCAGATTCGTCCGCGTTGTGTCTGCCTGCCGTGAACGTAGGCGACGACCGCGATGAGGATGAAGAGTGCTGCCAGCGATGCCATGCGCTGGACGATGTAGGTGACAGCCTGGACCTGAATCGGATGGACCGCCCATGCCGCGGTGGCCGCGGTGGCGGCGAGCCATGCCTGAGTCGGGGGGGCGCCATTTCTGCGCAGCAATTGCAGGATGAGGGCCAGGACGGCGAGCGCGGTGGCTGCGTGAATCAGGATGTTGGTGATCTGGAAGGTGGATGGCCCACCGCCTCCGCGCCACCAGTCGAGCGCAAAGCTGACATTGGCGAGCGAACGCTGCGGCAGGGCGCCCTCGCGCGCCGCCCTTGCAAGCGCGTCGACGCTGAACTCGGTCATGTGAATCGGGCCGTGCGTGACGATGTTGTTGGCGTCGTCGAGGTGAAAGCCGTTTTGGGGCGCTTCGTGATACGCGAGCGCAATCAGTCCGAGCAATAGCAGAACCAGCACGGCGCGCAACAGGGGACGAGCAGTATTTGTCATGGCGGGCGAAAACGTCCTGAGTGTCCGTGCCGGGGTTGGGATGCCGTGCCTTAACGATAGCAATCGGATGCCACGCCTAGCCAGCAGGCACGATGACGAACGGCGCGTGCTTCCGCATGGCGTCCCTGATCACCGTAGATCCGGGCAAGGTAATGGTGCGCGACGGCTTCGTCAGGCTCCAGCGCGATCGCCTTTTCAAGATCGTTTTGCGCAGATTGTCGATCGCCGCGCAGATAGCGGGCAACGCCGCGGTTGGTCCAGGGCGAGGCGCTGGCCGGGTCGAGTTCAATCGCACGGGCGAATGCAACAAGTGCGCGGTCGTACCGATCCTGGGGCAGGTGTTCGTTCTCGCGCTGGTTGAGGGTGGCGATGCCGAGGTGATTCCAGGCGCGTGCACTGTGCGGGGCGAGCCTGACGGCCTGCTCGTAGAGGGTGGCCTCGGTGCGCCACTGCGGGACGCGCTGGGTAGTGGCCCACAGGGAGAGGAGGATCGCGCCCGCAAGAAGCGCCCACGCGGGGATGGCGCGAGTGCGTGGCCGACGTGCCGAATGGACGAGGCCGAGAGCGATAAGCCCGGCGAAACCCACGGAGGGAAGATACATGCGGTGCTCGAAGACCATCTCGAGTGGAACAAAGGAGCTTTCGATGCTCAGCGTGACGGGTACCCAGAGTGTGAAGAAGCCTACGATGCGCGTGCCGCGGTGTGCTGCCAGCCAGAGTCCGCAGAGGCTCCACGCGAGGATCGCCACGAGCGGCAGCCAGAACTCCGCGGATGCGAGCGAATGCACGATGGCAATATCGTGCTCAAGGGAGAAGCGCCCGGGCATCGGCCAAAGGATCTGCGAGACGTGGAACGCCACTACTTTTGGCTGCGTCAGAAGGCGCTCGACGAGCGTAAAGTCGCGCCCCTCGTAGCCGCGCAGGGCCCATTGACTCAAGGGGCCGCCAACGACGACATCGGTTAATGCAAGCCCGAGGGCTATGACCGGCAGGGCAAGGAGTGCGCGATCGACGAACGAGCGGACGAGCGGGGCCGCGTTGCGCAACACCAGAAACTCCGCCATCAGGATCAGTGCAGGCGTAATCCATGCGTTCTCCTTTGACAAGGCGGCCAAGGCGAGGCTGAGGAGAGACGCGCCCGACCACAAGATCGCGCCGCGTTCAGCTTTGCGTGCCTGCAGGTACGTCCATACGCACAGCACCGAGAATAGTGCGGCGAGTTCGGTCATCCGCTGTACCGCATAACTTACTGCCTGAACGTGGATAGGCTGGAGTGCCCACCACAATGTGGCGGCCCCCGCTGCGACGATCAGGGCGGGGCGCGGTTGTGCTAGCGCGGCCACCCGCAGCACACTTAGCAGCAAGGAAAATAGCGCCCAGCCGGTAAGCACGTGCAGTGCAAGGTTGGTTGCGAGAAAGGTTGCGGGCGTTCCACCACTGCGCCACCAGTCAATCGCAAAGCTCACCGAGGCGACTGGCCTGAGCGAGAGATAAGCGCCGCGTGCAGCGCCGAGCAGGCCTTCCATGCTGATTTGCGTGATCTGCACCGCGCGATTGTTGAGAATATTGGGCCAATCGTCGAAGTGAAAACTGTTCAATTCGATGCCGCGATATGCGAACCATGTCAGCGCGGTCAGCGTGGCCAAAGCGATGCACACTTGCCAGAACGGTAGCGGGGAGGTGTGGTGTGTCGTGTTCGAGTTCAATGGCGTATTCCAGTGAAGCGCGTGCCTTGACGGCTTGAACGTTGCTTGGGAGGACGCTGTCAGCAGTCCGCGGCGACCCCGAGACGGCAAGCGTGAGTTCGGGCTCGTGCCGCATCGGCCGCACGTCCGTTCGCGCTATAGATGCGGGCGAGATAATGGAAGGCGATTGATTCCCGCGGGGACAGGGAGATGGCCTTCTCGAAGTCGCTTAGCGCGTGCCCGATATCTCCACGTTGAAAATTCGCTGTTCCGCGATTGGTCCAGGCTCCGGCGTACTCCGGATCGACCGTCACGGCGCGGTCGAACAGCTGCAAGGCCTGATCGAGCTGGCCCGCACGCAGATACAGGAGCCCGAGATTGTTGTATCCCAGCACTTGCTTCGGGAACAAGCGGATTGTTTCCTCATAGACGGCACGCGCGCGCTCGGATTGCCCCGTGGCCTCGAACACCACGCCACGATTCAGAAACGGATAGCCGTCACCCCAACGGGGTTCGATTTCGTTTGCGCGGTTGATTGCCTGGAGAGCCTGTTCGTGCCGGTTTGCCTGCAGATATTCCAGTCCCAGCTGATTCCATGCGCGTACCGAATTCGGCGCATGGCGGACGGCACTTTCGTACAGGCTGATCTCGGTGCGCCACTCCGGGATACGTTGCCTCGTGGACCAGATGCCGAAAACAATCGCGCACGCGAGCAGTGCCCACGCGGGGGCCGCACGGGTCAGCGGCCAGCGCACCGAGTGCGCGACGCCGATGGCGATGAGTCCCGCAAAGCCCATCGAGGGCAGGTACATGCGATGCTCGAACACCATTTCCAGCGGTATGAACGAGCTTTCAATCGCAAGCGTGGCCGGCACCCAGAGCATGAAGAAGCCGGTGAGGCGTGTGCCACGGCGCGCCGCCAGCCACAGTCCGCCGGCAGACCATGCGAGGATCGCGGCGAGTGGTAGCCAGAACTCGGCGGACGCCAGCGACCGTACGGTGGCGATATCGTGCTCGAGAGAAAAGCGCCCGGGCATTGGCCACAAGAGCTGCGATACATGGAAGGCCACCACTTTGGGTTGCGTCAGAAGGCGTTCGGCGAGAGTGAAGTCGCGCCATTCGTAGCCGCGGAAAATCCAATCCGTGGCAGGGCCGCCGACCGCCAGGGTAACTGCGCCAGCGAACAGGATGATGGCGACGAGGCCAAGGAGCCAGCGGTCGCGAGGGCGCTGGATTAGGGGCGCATTGTTGCGAAGGACGAGAAATTCAGCCAACACGATCAGGCCGGGTGTAATAAAGGCATTCTGTTTCGACAGAGCGGCCAAGGCGAAGCTGCATACCGACACGCCACCGAACAACCAGATCTTCGCCCCCTGTGCGAGCCGTGCGCGCAGGTAAGCCCAGACGCACAGGACGGAAAACAACGCAGCGAGTTCGGTCATCCTCTGGACGATATAGCTCACCGCCTGTACGTGAATGGGCTGGACCGCCCACCAACCGGCGGCAGCGGTGGCGGCGAGCAATACCCGTGTCCGGCTCCAACTGGCATTAGCAGCGCGGAGTGCGCTCAGCAGCAACGCGAGAACGGCCCAGCTTGCGAGAACATGAAGCGTCAGGTTCGTCACGAGAAATGGAGCTGGCTTGTCGCCGCCGCGCCACCAGTCAAAGGCGAACGTGACCGACGCGACGGGGCGATGCGGCAGGGATGCTCCGCGCGCGGCGTCGAGTAGGCCGCCGAGGCTGAAGTCATCCATGTGGATGGCTGGGTTCAGCAGGATGTTGTGCCAGTCATCGAAATGAAAGCCGTTCATTTCGATGCCCTGGTAGGCAAGCAGTACCGCGACGGTCAGAAGCAGTGCTGCGGCGACCGGCGTCCAGGGCGCATTGCTGGGGAAACTGTGCGAGGTCACGGAATGGATGGGCTGGACGATCGTTACTCTTGGTTGATTGCGGACATATTGTTCGCCGAGGCTGGGTGCAAAAGCAAACATCGTTCCATGTTAGCCAGGTCGAGTGTGGCCGATCCTTCGGGCTTGGATTGTGCTTCTTGATGCGCCGGGATATATCATTGCGCCTCGTTAATGACAAAAAAATGCCGGAGAGAGTCTTGCCGGCTATGCTGCATTGCTCGCCGGAAAACTCATGCCCTACAAGATAAGTGTTGTCCTGCCCGCGAAAAACGAATGCGCCGTGATCGGTCGGGTGCTCGCGGGGATCCGATCACAGCTCCCCGAGAGTGAAATTGTTGTGGTCAATGACGGCTCCACGGACGGCACCGCGGACGAAGCGGCGCGTGCGGGTGCCCATGTCATCAGCCACCCCTATAGCATGGGCAACGGTGCCGCAATCAAGAGTGGTGCGCGGGCCGCAAAGGGTGAGGTGATCGTCTTCATGGATGCCGACGGGCAGCATGATGCGGCGGACATTCCACGCTTGCTCGCCCGTCTCGATGAAGGGTATGACATGGTCGTCGGCGCCCGCGACGGAGCGTCGCAGGCGAGCGTAGGCCGCGGACTTGCCAATGGATTTTACAACCGGCTTGCGAGTTACATGACTGGCAAGCGGATTGAAGATCTGACCTCCGGGCTGCGGGTCGTGCGGGCGCAGCGTTTCCGGGAGTTTCTCCATTTGTTGCCAAATGGCTTTTCCTACCCGACGACCAGCACGATGGCGTTCTTTCGCGCGGGTTATCCGGTGGCTTACCTGCCCATCAAGGCGGCGAAGCGGGTCGGCAAGAGCCATGTGCGGATCCTTAAGGATGGCGCACGCTTCCTGCTAATCATCTTCAAGATCGGGACGCTGTACTCGCCGCTCAAGCTGTTTGCGCCGGTCGTCCTGATCCAGGTCCTGCTCGGCCTTGGCTACTATGTGTATACGTTTGCCATGCACGGGCGCTTGTCTCTGGCCACCATCTTCCTGCTGACGTCGGCCGTGACGACCTTTCTGATCGGGCTGGTGTCGGAGCAGATTACGCAGCTGATGTATCGGCCCGACAGCGCAGAAAAAGAGCGCGGTTGAGGCGGTTCGCTCGGCGCAGCTGGGGGGGCCGGTCAGGGGAAGTGAGTACCTTGCAGCGTACTCGCGGCCGAGAAAGATTCGGTTCCGGCGCCTCCGGACTCATACGATTTCCAGGTGTGGCAATGGGAACACCAAGCGGGACTTGCCCCAGTTTCCGCGCTTCACCAGGAAGTCGCGGAAGTGCCATGGCAGCACCAGCAGGTAATCCGGCGCGGTTGCAAGGACTTCGTCCTGTGGGACGATGGAGATGCCGGTGCCTGGCGTAAAGCAGCCATACTTGTCCGGGTTCACCTCGCCAATGACCGGAAGCAGGTCGGGTCCGATGCCGCAATACTGTAGCAGGACGTTGCCCTTGGTCGAAGCTCCTAGGCCGGCGACCGTCTTGCCTGCCGTCCGCGCTTCAGTGAGGAAGTTGCGCAGCGCTTCGCGACTTTCCTCGACACGTGCGGAGAATTGTCGATAGACCGCGAGATCGTCGAGCCCAAGCAGTGCCTCATCCCTGCGTAGCTGGTCGAGCCGTGCGGACGGTTGGCGCACGTCGTCGGAGTGCACGGCGGTGAAGGAGAAACTCCCGCCATTGACGTCGTTGAGCTCCGCATCGATCAGCTTGAGTCCGGCCCGCTCGACCAGCCAATCGACCTGGCGCAACGCGTAGTATTCCAGATGTTCGTGGCAGACCGTGTCGTAGGCGTTGTGCTCGAGCATCAGCGGCAGGTAACTTTGTTCGCATGTCCAGGTGCCGTTTGGCGCTAGCACGTCGCGAATCTGACCGACGAATTCCTGGGGGGCGGGCAGGTCGTAAAACATCGCGATCGACGTGACGATGTCGGCGCGCCTGCCGTGGCTCGCCGCCAGGAAGGCCCTCGCTGTGAAAAAATCACTGACGAGGCGTACATGGCCCGGGTAAAAGTTTCGGAACTTCTCCGCTGACGGGTCCATGCCGATGAGTGTGTGACCTTGTTGCGGGTAACATGACAGCGTAGTCCCGTCATTGGCTCCGATGTCGAGGACAACCCGTTCGTCGGACGGAGCCGCCTGTGCGAGAACTGCGGCGACCTTGCTGCGAAGGTGGGCCACCATCGTGGGGTTGAGGCCAGAGCGGTAGCCATAATGGGCGCCGTAGAGATCGCCTGGGTCGAATTCGTCGCCGAGTTGCACCAGGCCGCACGAGCGTGTGCCTGTGCATTTGACGAGTTGCAGCCGCCCGCGGCGTAGCGCCATGTCCGGTCGCCGAGGAAAGACTCCGGTGAATGCCTGCATCCCCAGATCAAGGACCGGCTCGAGCATGGCGTTCCCGCAGATGCGGCATTTTGTCAGGATCGGGTTGGTGTTTTTTGTCACGATTGATTTACTCGCCTGCGTTGCGGTCGATGGCAGCCACTTCTGCGTCGACCATGTTCCGGATCATTTCGCTGAACGTCACCTCGGGCTCCCAACCGAGCAAGGCACGTGCCTTGTCGCTGTTGCCGACTAGCGGGATTGATTCCGGTGCACGTGTCAGGCTCGGGTCGAGTCGCAGGAACGGCCGGTAATCGAGATCGACGTGTTCAAACGCAACTTCACATAGTTCGCGCACCGAATGCAGTATGCCGGTGGCAATGACATAGTCGTCTGCCGCCGGTTGCTGCAACATCAGCCACAGGGCGCGGACGTAGTCTCCCGCGTATCCCCAGTCGCGCCTGGCTTCCAGGTCGCCGAGCGTAAGCGCGACCGGGAGGTTTCGATACGCGCGTGCCGCGGCAATCGCCACCTTGCGCGTAACCATTTCCGGGCTGCGCCGGGGGCTTTCATGATTGTAGAGGATCGCGTTGCAGGCAAACATGTGGTGCCGCTGACGGTACGTCTGCACCGCGATGTGCGCGAAAATCTTTGCCGCCCCATACGGGTTGCGAGGCCGGAACGCGGTTGTCTCGTCCTGCGGGCTGACGGTGGTATTGCCGAACATTTCGCTGCTTCCGGCCTGGCAGAAACGCGTCTGCGGTGAGGTGCGCCGCAGGGTCTCGAGCAGTTGGGCGACCATCACCCCGTTCTCCATTCCCATCTCGGCGGGCTCATCGAACAGCGTCGCGCTCGAGGCGCGCGCCGCGAGGTTGTAAAACTCGTCTGCCGCGATGCGGCGAAGGATTTCTTCGGTCGCGCCCGAATCGCGCAGGTTCACCTGCCGGATGTCGAACTTCCCCCGTAGATGGTTCAGGCGCTCATAGTGGGCGGGGGTGTGCCGGACGAGAGCGACGACATGATAGTCGTGTGCGAGCAGCCATTCGGCGAGGTAGGAGCCGTCTTGGCCGCCAGCTCCGCTGATGATGGCTACGGAGGTGCGTTGTGTCATCGCTGGTCCGGTCAAAATGTACGCGTGATGCCGAACCAGCGCTTCACCCGTTGAATCCTTCGTTTCAGCGCTGGGTGTGCGGACAGCCATGGCCGCAAGGGGCGAAGGGCGCCATCGATACCCTGGCGCAGGCGACGCCTTAGCGGTCCCGTGACCGTGCGCCAGGCAATGTATGCGCGGTTGGGTGCGATGTCGAATGTTGCATCATCGATCGCTGCGTACCAGTCGTTGACTCCGCTGCGGAAAACCCTGCGATAGCTACGCCTGCGCATCCAGTCGGGGATGCGAGGGTCGGCGTAGTCGGAGTTATCTTCGATGATGACAAGCCGGGGGCGCCAGCGTTCGATGTCGAAACCGGCGAGTACGCTGTGCTCATGCCCTTCGACGTCGATTGACAGGACATCGATCCCCGGACTGACGCCGGCTTCCTCGAGTAGCGTGTCCAGCCTCGTGGTGCGGACCTGAATTTCACGTGTCGTATAGCCTTCCGCCGTGATGCGGTGCAGGTTTAATTGTCCCAGGCTTATGCCCGACAAACCGTCGGCGCCCGGGGCGCCTCCGACGATCGTCAGGTCCGCCGTCCCCTCCGCACTCGAAAGCGCACATTCGTAGAGTGGCGACCTGCGGTTCCTGCGGACAAGTTCGGCGAGCGCCGGATTGGGTTCCACGAGAAGGCAGCGCCAGCCGAGTTGCTCCAGGAGCCGCGAGTTGCTCCCGGTGGTGCCGTCATGAGCCCCGATGTCGACGATCATCCGGCCGTGAGCGTCCGGAAAAAGATCTGCCAGCAGCGCGTCTTCTCCGAACTGCGCGTAATAACACTGCGTCCTGCGCAGGGCCCGGCGGTAGCGATGGCGGAGACTAGTCATGGCGAGCGTGTGAGTGAGGTTGGAGCCACGACATCGCGTCGGCAATACATCGAGGCGTCGCGACGAAGGCGGCAATGGCAGCGGCAAGCAGTACGCAGAACAGCCACACTCCAAGCAGGAAACGCGTCTCCGGAAGTGGAAGCGTCGAGGCAATCGCACAAACAATGACAGAAGCAAAAAACGGTCGGAGGTTGTCGCGGAGCAAATTTTCGACGGGTCGTGTCTCGGGTGCGATGCTGATCATGGAGCGCAAGTTTAATGCGAGATACGAAAGATTGAATGCCATCCAGGCGAACCCAGCACCCGCAGCACCAAAGCTGCGTGCACCGAACCACAGCGTCGGGAGCATGATGAAGAGCGAGAAAATATTGATTCGAATCGGCACCCGTGGCCAGCCGCGAGCAATCTGCCAGGCGTAGGGTATGCACATCAGACCATTCAGGCAGCTCCCCATCATGAGCAGAGAGAGGGCGACGCCTGTCTGACTGGCGAGCGTCGAATTTCCGCTCCATGCAAGAAGTATTGGTTCGCCAAACATCAGAGCTAATCCCGCCGGCGCGGCAAGGGCGACGGCCAGCCAACGGGAGGCTCGCCAGTATGTCGACAGAGCCCGCGCGCTCTGTCCGTGGGCCAGCGTGCGGGATAGTTCGGGCAGCAGGGCGGCGGAAACCGGCGCGACGATGAATTGCGGGATTGTCGACAGCGTTGCAGCGACCATGTAATGGCCATATTGTTCGAGGGGGAGCCATGCCGATAGCAGAAGCTTGTCTGCCTGCGTGACGATGATTGCCAGCATCCCCAGGACGGACATGCCGGCCGCAAATCGTCGCACGCTCCTGATCGTCGCGAGCCTGGGGCGCCCGCTACGCAGCGCTGGCGGCCGGGCGCACCGGTATGCGATTCCGACAGCAAGCGAATGGCCGAGACTGCAGGCCGTACTCCAGAGGAAGAATGCTTCTGGCGTCGCCGATACCTGCCAGAGAATCAGTGCGGCTCCGACGCCCCTCAGGGTGGAGAACGATGCGCCAATGCCGGCGGTCCATGTCTGTCGATCCAGGCCCGACAGGGCTCCGCTGTAAAAAAGGACAGGCCACTGCGCAGCAATCGCGAGGCCAGCCAGGGACAGCAATTTGGAAATTTGATCGTGGCTTAGTGAACCAGCCCTTATCCACGTCGATGCGGTGAGTTCGAATAGCGCACAGAGCCCGATGGCAATGGTCAGTGCCATGCCCCATGAGGCCAGCTCGGCCGTGGCCACCAGGTCCCGCATGCCTGCGAGCTCTGCGTCCTTGCCCGAGTTGCGCGCCAGCTCGCGGGTCATCGTGGGACTGAGCCCCAGGTCGAGCAGTTGCACGATCATCGACAGCGACAGATACAGGCCGACGAGGCCATAGGCCTCCGATCCCAGGAATTGCAGGTACACCGGAACCAGGGCCAACCACAGTAGACCGGCCCAGCCCCTTGCCAGGAAATTGGCAAACGCATTGCGGGCGAAACTGCGGGGCTGCTTCACCCTGCCCGGCCGGGGCTGCCGGCAATAAGGCGCGCGAGACGCCCGCCGGCAGCGGCCAGATCGACGAGATCGAGCGTTGCGTGCGGCTGGAAGAGGCGGATATAGAGGATTGCCGCCAGTCGCAGGGCCGTCGAGGGCAGTCGTGCAATCGTGCGCGCTGCGAAGTTTTGCAAAGGCCCCTGTGTCTGCTTGGCGACTATCGTGTGAAAGCCGGCGATGTCATATGCCCGTTTCGCCCGGTAAAGGAGTAACGATCTAAGTTTCGTAGACGGACGTCGGGCCACAACCGCTGCTTTTGCGCTGTCAGGGAGGCCGTCGAAGGACCAGATCAGGTCCGGCCAGAGTTTCATCCAGATCTCGAACTGCCGGGGTTTCCAGGATCCGACGCCGTAGCGTATCAATACTTCCGGATGGGCAAGCAGCCGCACTGGACCGGGCAGTCGCGCCTGGAAGATCATGCCGACGTGCACGAACATCGTTCCCCAGTAGGGGCGTGGATCACGCGCGAGCCAGATGTCTCTGCGGATTACAACGCTGCCGATGAAGCTCAGGCATTGTCCGGCAACGCGGAGAAGTTCTCCCTGTTCGTCGGGCCGCAAAGTGCGGGTGTCGCTTAATACCATCATCGCAGGTTGAAGTACGCGACTCAGATCCGGTCCGTATACCGCGGCGTTGGTGATGACCAGCGCCGGCTTGTCCGCCAACTGGCTACGAACGCGGTCCACCGCGCCGGGGCGGATCAGGTCGTCGTCAGAAAACAGCCAGCAATATTCGCCCGTCGCGAGTTCGACAGCATGGCAGAAATCGCGGTCCAGCCCGGAGTTTTCTGCGCGGAAAAAGTAGCGCAGTGCGTCGTATTTCTGCGAGAGATCCGCCGCAATCCGCGCGCAGGAGCCATCGGTACCCGCATCGACCACGACGACTTCAACCCCGGGGCCCGCCTGTTCAAGCAGACACTGCAAGGTTTCGCGGACGACCTCCCCGCGGTTGAAGGTCGTGATGCAGAACGAAATGAGCGGATTGAGCACGATTTCGCTTGTCGGATCGCCTTCTGCGCTGGTCATCGTGGGGGCTCCGGATTCCTTTCGTCAGGCGCAACGAGATCGAAGGCGAGGTTGTGCCAGTTACGGCTGTACCTGTGATAGCCGCCGCTGAGCCATTCGCGGAAGACCGGCAGCCATCGTCGGAAGCGGTTCGTGGGCCAGCTGTGGCGCCTCTCGAGGTGGGCAATTTTTGCGATCAGAGGAGCGAGCGCGGGCGCCGGTACTTGTGCGGCACCGAGGCGGTCAAGGAGTTGACGGAAACGCGCAATTTCCGTTTCCAGATATGTGCGGCGTGACAAGTCCTTTGCCGCCCGAACTTTTGTCGCAAGGCCTTTTCGCCTGCCGCCAATGACATTGTCGGCATGTTGCCGATAGAGCACCAACGAGTCCTCGATCGGGACGAGGCCGCCAGTTGTACTGGCGATCAACGCCAGCCATTCGTCGTGCATCCATCCTGCGGGGATGGGTATGGCCACTTCACGGAGACGGCTGCGTATCATCAGGGTGGCCCCGGTTACGACCGCTTGCCTCATCAGAACGGTAGTCGCGTGCCCCGCCGCAAATTGCCTGCGGTCGGCTTGAGTGAAATGAATCGACTGCCACATTGCGAGACCCATTGGTGCGCAGTCGTCAGATACCAGCGAGGCGTCGCTGAATGCACCCTGATATTCTGGCCTCGCCTCCAAGGTGCGTTCAAGTTGCGCAAGCTTTTGCGGCAGCCAGACGTCATCTTGGTCGGAGAGGGCGATATAGTCTCCGGAACAGAGCGAGATCACTTGGGCGAAATTTGCTGCGACGCCTAGGCGTGCACCGTTGCGCGCGACACGAACCGGAAAGGGGGCGTTTTCTGCAAAGGTGGTGAGGATGGAGGGCGTGCGATCGGTCGATGCGTCGTCGCAAACCACGAGTTCGTCGGGTTGGCGCTGCTGATCAAGGAAGCTCTGCAGTTGCTCTGGCAGAAAGCGTTCGCCATTACAGGTGCAGAGTGCAATCGATATGGTCGTCATGGCGAGAGGGGGCGGTTGGGCTAGCGGGAGAATCGGTGCAGCGAATTCAGCCGCCACGCGCCTTACGCTTGCAGCGTATATTCTAGTGCCGTCCGGATGGCAGTGTTCTCATTGACCGCATGTAGTTGCGGCGCGCTGAGCGCGGTCGAATGTCGCGGCGGCGAAGTCGTGGTCGGCCATATCCGCAACCAGCTGTTGAAAGCCGATGCGCGGTGTCCAGCCCAACTCCTCGCGGGCGCGAGACGCGTCGCCGAGCAGACTATCGACCTCTGCGGGGCGGAAATAGCGCGGATCAATACGGACGACGGTCTGGCCAACTGACAACTGAATGTCATCGCGGTGCACAGCACTCACCCGGCCGGTTTCGCAGACACCGTCGCCCTCCCATTCGACGCTGAAACCCATGCGGTGCGCCGCCGTCTCCACGAATTCGCGTACTGTATGCTGTTCGCCGGTCGCAATTACGTAGTCCCTGGCCTCTTCCTGCTGAAGCATCAGCCATTGCATCTCGACGAAGTCGCGGGCGTCCCCCCAGTCGCGGCGTGCGTCGAGGTTGCCGAGAAAGACGCATTCGTCCAGCCCGTGAACGATACGGGCGAGGCCACGGGTGATCTTCCTGGTGACGAACAATTCGCCGCGTTTCGGTGATTCGTGATTGAACAGGATGCCGTTGCAGGCATACAGGCCATAAGCTTCACGATAGTTGATCGTGATCCAGTATGCATAGAGCTTGGCGACGCCGTAAGGGGAGCGCGGATAAAACGGAGTGGTTTCCCGTTGCGGTGTTTCTTGGACCTTGCCGAACAGCTCTGACGTCGATGCCTGGTAGAAGCGCGTCTTGTCGACCAGACCGAGCGTACGGATCGCCTCGAGCAGGCGGAGGGGGCCGAGGGCGTCGGCGTTCGCCGTGTATTCGGGTTGCTCGAAGGACACCGCAACGTGACTCTGTGCCGCAAGGTTGTAGATTTCGTCCGGCTGAACCTTTGCGACGACGTTGATCAGGCTGCTCGAATCGGTCATGTCTCCGTGATGCAGGAAAAGCTTTGCGTCGGGGTCATGGGAGTCTTTGTAGAGGTGGTCGATTCGTGCGGTGTTGAACAGCGAGGTGCGGCGGCGTATGCCGTGAACCTCGTAGCCCTTCTGCAGCAGGAAATCAGCTAGGTATGCCCCATCCTGTCCGGTAATGCCGGTAATCAGTGCGCGTTTGCTCATCGTGGTACAAAGTTCCGATAGCGAGGGTGTCTGGGCGATACTGCCGGAGCTGAAAAGGGGCGGCGGCGGTATGCTGGCAAGCAGATATGCATATTTCGCCGATGCCGAATTTTCGCATGAATGCTGCCGCCTGCGGAGACCGTCGTAGCCGGCGCCTGCCTGTCGGTGCCCGGGTTCTGGTGCCTGCGGCGTTTTCTTTAGCGTAGGCCCGGGAGTCCATGCTTTACTGCCAATTCGAGTTTGCGCGGCATGGGAACAAAGCAATTACTGTATTCCCTTGCCGAACTCGCCCGTGTTTGCTGGATCCTGGTTCGTTCGTGACGCAGATGCTCGGACTTTTGCATCAGACTCCGATACACATTTGCGTAGATCTCGCGCCAGATCCTGGGTTCCCGTTTTGCAATGGCGAGGAGGGCTCCCTCGGTGGCAAGTGCAACCAGATGCAGCGGTAGTACCAGCCAGATCCAAGGTGCCGGAGTGCATAGCGCAAGAACAAAGGTTTTATTACGTTCGCTGAGGCGCCGTCGTCGGTAGGTGCTTGCGAGGCGGCCACCCGTTGCGCGATTGCCACCGAAGCTTATGCCTTGGCGGTGGCGGTAGCCGCTAATAGAGGTCACATGTACAGGGAAGCCGGCGAGGCGGGCGCGGCAGCACAGGTACATGTCTTCGGCGATCGATTCGAACCATTCGGGAAAGCCGTCGAGTTCCTGCCACAGGGCTAGCGGGATCCACAGACAGGCGCCGATCACCATCGCAACGTCGGTACGCGTGGCGTCGAGATTGGGGACGGGGTTGTAGAAGGGGTCGAGCAGGCAGCCGCGGTCGACCAGCTCGCCGGTGAGCCAGTCGTATTGCGGTAGGGTCAGGATGCCGGGCGGACTTTGCCGCTGTGCATGCTGGAGAAGGGTGGCGAGCGCATCGGGGGCGAGGGCTGCGTCGTTGTTGAGCAGCAGGAGATATTCGCCGCGCGCTCTGCGGGCCAGGCGGTTGTTGGCGATGCAGAAGCCGACGTTTTGCGCGCTTTCAATGACCTCGACCTGCGGATAGCGTTCGCGCAGCAGTTGCAGCGAGCGGTCGCTGGAGGCATCGTCGTGGACCAGGATTTCGAACGCGAAGTCGCAATCCTGCTCGAGCACGGAGTCGATGCAGTCGGCGAGCAAGGCCTCGCCATTGTAGTTGGCGATGCAGATGGAGCAGACGGGCGCGGTAGGGCGATTCATGCTTGGGTGGAGTACCAACGCCACGTGCGAGCGAGCCCCTGCTGGATCGGGGTGCTTGCGGTCCATGCGTAATGTCGTCGGGCGCGCCCCGGATCGAGGACGATGCGCGACACATCGACCGAGCGGCCGGAGACATATTGCCGCGGCAATGCTTTGCCGGTGACGGTCTCGATTTGAGCGAGCAACTCGTTGAGGCTGATTCCTTGACCACTGGCGGCGTTCAGCACCTGGGTGCCGGGGGGCATCGGGTTTGCGAGGACGGCAAGGCACAGGTCGACGAAGTCGTCGATGTAGAGGTAGTCGCGTACGGTGCTGCCATCGCCCCAGATCGTCAGACCGGTTCCGTCACGCAGGCTGTCGAAGGCGGTGGGGATGATGCCGAAGCCCTGTCGCGTGCTCTGGCCGGGGCCGTACAGGTTGGATGGGCGCAGGATGGTGGCGCGGGATGAGAACTGCATGGTCCACGCCGTGACGAAATGTTCGGCGGCCGCCTTGCCAGCGCCGTAGTACGACTTGGGGCGAATGATGTGCCGTTCGGTGGCGGGACTGGTGTCTGCATCGCCGTAAAGCGTGCCGCCCGAGGATAGATATAGCAGTTCGCAGTGCGGATGCGTCTGTAGGGCTTCAATTAGCGCCAGTGTGGTGCGCAGGTTATGGTCGAGTTCGAAGAGCGGCTTGCCGGCGCTGCGGCCCGGCGTGGAACGGGAGGCGAGATGCACGACCGCGCGACACTGCGCCAGCCACGGGGCGAAGTGTGCGGGCGTGGTGAACTCGTCATCGACGAAGGTGACACCGCCGAGCGACGTGGGGTGGGTGTTGCGGCCGACGGCAACGATGCGCGTGCCTGCCGCGACCAGGGCTCGGGTCAGCGCGGTGCCGACGAAGCCGCTGGCGCCAAGGAGCAGGATGGCGTCGCTCACTTGCAGCGGCCTTCGAGAAGTTGGCGGTAGATCGCAGTGTATCTGGCGGCGCAATCGTCCCAGGTGCCGATTTCGCGAGCGGCCCAAGTCCGTGCGGCGTGGCCTGCGCGCAGGTTCGGTTCGGGGGTTTCGAAGCGCGCGAACGCGGCGCCGACGTCCTGATCTTTGTCGCACAGCCAGCCGGTTTCGTCATGGAAGACGATGTTTTCGTGCGCGGGCAGGCGTGAGGCGATGATCGGCAGTCCCGCGGCCATCGCTTCGAGCATGACTTGTGGGCGTCCTTCTGCATGTTGGCTGAGCGTGATCAGACCGTGCGCTTGTGGAAACCAGTCGTTCATCAACTGCGCGGGTGAGGCGGGGCCGTGGTAATGCACCCATTGTGGTACGTCGACCTGTTCCTGCATCGGGCCGAAGAGGTGCAACTCGCGCCGCTGATCGTGGAACAGCGGCGCGCACCATTCGAATAGCGGGCCGAGCTTGGCGCGCGTCAGCCGCGTTACGGCCAGCCACTTCGGCCGTGGCTCGTTCTGAAAGGAACGCTCGAGCGCGAACCACCCGGGATCGATGCCGAACGGGACGAACCGGATCGTGGCCAGATCGCCGAAGGCGCGCGTCAGCTCCGGCACCATCCATTCGGCATTGGGGCAGACGGCGACGCGACGTCGGCGCAGCGAGCGCCTGAGCAGCGTGCGCATGAACGGCAGCCTGAGGAGCTGCATGTCGGTACCGAGTACGGTGATCAGCGCGGGCGTCGTATCGGCGGGCAGCGGCAGGGCGTTCTGCAGCCAGTTGATGTGGTGCACGTCGATGTCGCGATTGCGCTGATAGGTCGAGCGCAAGAAGCGCAGCAGACGTGCGGCGTGCAACAGTCCGTTGGGGCCGCTGCTGCGAAGCAGGTGGGCGATGCCGCCCTTGCGCATCAGCTCGGCCAGCCAGTCGGATTCGTCCGGGGTGGCGGCCGCCCGGATCTTGGAGTGGGTTTCGCCGGGAGGTGCCCATAGGCGCACGCCGAGGTCGTCGCGCCGCGCCAGTGCGTCGGACAGGTGGCGGATGAACAGGCCGCGCCAGTCGGAGAGGTCCGATGGGTAGGAGGTGCTCACCATCAGGACTTCGAGCGGTTTGCAGGCAGGAGCGGGCATCGGCATGGGGGTAGTCCTGCTGCGGCACACCGGCGGGGCTGTGCCGCAGCACGTGTCACGGATCGTTGGAAACGCGGGCGGTCGGCAATTAGAGCATGTGTTTGGAATTTAATCCAAAGTGCTTGAGGGACGCGGTGGCGCCCTGGTTGGAGTAGAGCGGTGGAAGGTCGTCGTCGCGGCGCGTGGAGGCGGATTTCAGGCTGTTTCGGCCGATGTGCAGCGCATGGCTGTCCCAAGTGCTTGCATCGGGGCCGTAAAGATGGCGCTCGAGTTCGGCTACCGCGGTTTGGAGGGCCGCATCCGCCATGCGCCGGCCAAGTTCGCCTAAACAGCGCGGCGGATTGGCCGGCCAGCGCTCGACGGACCATCTTAGCAGGGCGTCGCGAGCGGCGTGCGGGTCGTTGTGGCGGCAGGCGGTCTTGAGTTGGCGCAATGTGGCGGTGCGTCGACGCCGTTGGCGCAGGAAATATCCCAAGGCTGCGACCGCTGCCGTGAGGGCAAGCGCTGAAAGTGCTGCGGTGGTCGTTGCCTTGTAGATGCGAGGGGTGTGTGCGGGCGGCGCGTCCGGTGCCGGCGGCGGGGTGGTTGCGCTGAGCGTCGACGAGCCCGTCGGTTCGATGGGCGGCGCTGCGTCGGTTGCGGCCGCGACGACCGTGAGTGCGCGTGCGGACAGGTTGGCGGTGCGTGGTTGATGCGCGCGGACGTCCCACCAGTGTACTTGCAGTGCCGGCAGGGTGAGCGGGCCGGGGCGTGTCGGGACGATCAGCCAGGTTTGTTCGCGCGTGCCGACATTCCAGGCGTCGTCAAAACGGTTGCCGAGCCGTGGCGCTTCGGGGTGGGCGGAGAAGCCGGTGCCTTCCGGTGCGAGCGCGGGAAGTTGCGCGGCGGTGAGGCCGTGGGCTTCGATGCGGATGGTGCGGCGCAGGGCTTCGCCGGGGCGTGCTTCGCTCGGGTCAGGGGACCAGGTTTCGCTGAGCGTGAGCGTGCGTGCCGGCAGCCAGGCGGAGGTGCCGGCCGCGGGCGGGATCGGCCGCACGGCGAATGGCGTGGATGGGGCGGCGATGCGTAGCGCCTGAGAGGGACCCGGCAGTGCGGCGAGGCCGGTGACATGTGCGCCCGACAAGGCGAGTTCGCCGCTGGCGACGGGGAAGACGGCGTAGCGTCGCTCGGTGACGCGGTAGCGGTGTCCGTGGCGGGTGGCTTCGGTGATGCGGTCTGCGCCGATGGGGCGGATGTCGGCGAGCAGGGCTGCAGGAGCGTGGAATTGCAGGTCGCGCACGCTGATGGCCTGATACAGGCGCAACGTGTAGACGCCCTGCGACTGTACGTAGGGGGAGTCCGGCTCGAAGGCGGCTTCGAGCCACAGCTTGGGGTTGTTGTTGGTCTGGGCGGGGCTGGTGGTATTGGTCTGGGCTTCGGCGCTGGCGATGTCGCCGAGTGACAGCAGCGTACCGACCGTTAGCGCGGCGGCAAGCATGCGGAGGCGCCGCAGGGGGCGTTGGAGGCCGGGCTTCATTGCCATGGCCGTGGTGCTTCGCCGCGCTGACGGCGCTGGTGTTCGAGGAGCAGCTTGCGGCGTAGCAGGCCTGCGGGTTCGTCGGGGACTCCGCGCAGCCACTGGTCGGCGAGCAGACCGGCTTCGCGTGCGGGGTCGCTGCGTCCGCGCGGCGATGTGTCGGTCGAGGGGGGGGCTTCGTTGGCCGCTTGCGGGCTGCCTGGCGTTGTTTGCGCGGCTGTGCCAACTGTCGGGCTGGATTGTGGGGCACTGCCGCTTGCGTTGGGCGCGGTTGGGGATGCTGGCGGCGGCGCACCAGTCTGGTCGTGGGTGTCCGGCGTCCTGGGGGGAGCATCCGCGGCGGGGGCGTCTGAATCGGCCGCGGGCGGCGGAGGGGTGCCCTTGCGGTCGAGCAATTCGCGCACGAGATCGCGGTTGTAGCGGATGTCGGCGTCGTCGGGACGCAGGTGCAGGGCGGCATCGAGGGCTTGCACGGCTTCGTCGAGACGGCCGAGATGGGCGAGTGCGTTGCCGCGGTTGTAGAGCGAATCGGCGTCGGTGAATGGAGCGAGTGCGGCGGCCGCTTCGGCGTGGCGTTTCGCGCGGTAGTGGGCGACGGCTTGCCAGCGTGGGTCGGTGAAGTGCAGTGCGGCCCTGTCCGGATCACCGCTCTGGAGGTACTGGATGGCCCGTCGGTCCGCGCGTGACCACCATCCGGCGAGGTCGATGGCATGCGCGGGCGGGGGCAGCAGCAGGATGGGAAGTGCAAGGGCAAGGAGCACGCCGTGGCGGAACGCGAGCGCAACGAGCGGCAACAGCAGGGGCAGCAGCCAAGGACCGAGTTCGCGAGGTTCGCCGGTGCTGCGTGTGCTGTCGGCCGCAGTGCGAGCGTTGGCGGCGAACAGCGCGGTGAGCTGGCGCGTGTCGCTGTCGTCACGGCCTGGAGTGAGGTGCAGGCCGCCACTGAGCCGTGCGCTGTCCCGCAGTTGGCTGAGTGCCACGCCTGGGCCCCCGGACGGGGGGGCAAGTTGCAGGACGGACAGG
>NZ_WTVQ01000055.1 GCF_012910955.1 Aromatoleum diolicum | reverse complement strand
TCAGGCGCACCGGCACGCTCGCGGCGTCGAAGTTGGCGAACACGAAGGCGTCGAGCACTTCCCCCGAGGGGCCGGCGTAGTAGCGCTTGGTGTAGCGGCTGTATTCGTGATCCGTGTAGCTCGGGATGGCCGCGAACGGCGCATTCGGGTTGGACTCGCTCCTGTCGCCGTAGGCCGCGTCGTACCACGCCGCGCCGCTCACGCGAAAGCCGGTCGTGCCTTTGTACACCACGTCGAGCTCGGACAGCAGGTCGAGGCGGTTGGCGACCAGGTCGCCCCGGTCGAAGCTGTACGTGCCCTCGTCGGTGAGCGCCGAGTTGCCGATCTTGCGGTCGCGGCTCTCCACCCGCGTCGCAATGTTGTAGCGCACCGTGTTGTCCCAGCGCACCTGAAGATCCGCGTTGCCGGTGTCAATCTCGAACGCCTGCACGCCGCCGCTCAGCGACAGCAACGCCGCCGCCACCGCCACCGCCGTCTGCCTGCGTGCGAAAACGCACCCTTGTCTCCTCGTCTCCATCGTCTTCAGCCCCTCTTATATCGTTGGCTTGAGCTATTTCGCTTGCTCCGGCGTCTGTTCGCCAGATGGTTCCATTGTCTGCCCCTCACCTACCCGACTTCCCCCCAGCGTCGGGGGGTAGAGGGGGAGTGGGGGGTAGTCAGGCTGTGCGCTCACGCAGCAGTTTCTTGTTGATCTTGCCGACGCTGGTCTTGGGAATCTCCGCGACGAAGACGATGCGCTCGGCGTCCGGCACCGCGTACTTGCTGATGCGCTTCGATTCCACGAGCCCCAACAAATGGTGGCGGATCGTCTCCACGTCCACTGTCACGCCCGGCTTGCACACCACGTAGGCCATCGGGCGCTCGCCCCACTTCTCGTCGCGCACGCCGACCACGGCGGATTCCTGCACGCCCGGCACCTCGCCGATCAGACCCTCGACCTCGATCGACGACACCCACTCGCCGCCCGTCTTGATCACATCCTTGATGCGATCGACGATCTGCACGAAACCGTCCGGACGCACCACCGCAACGTCCTGCGTGTGCAGGTAGCCCCCCGCCCACAACTCCTCGGACGCCTCCGGTTTCTTGAAGTAGCCCTGCGTCAGGAAGGGCGCGCGCAGCACGATCTCGCCCTGCGTCTTGCCGTCGCGCGGCACGTCGTTCATGTCGGCATCGACGACGCGAAAATCCACCAATGGCACCGGCCGACCGGTCAGGCAACGCAGATGCACTTCCTCGTCGAGATCAGACGTCGCATCGCCGGCCGACAGCTGCGCGAGCGCGACCACCGGCCCCGTCTCCGACATCCCGTATCCGGCGAACACATCGATGCCACGCTCCACCGCCGCGCGGCACAGCGCCGGCGACAGCGCCGAACCGCCGATGATGATCTTCCATCCGGAGAGGTCCTGATCCGCCCCGGACGGCGCCTGCAGCAGCATCTGCAGGATCGTCGGCACGCAATGCGAGAAAGTCACCTTCTCCTCGCGCTTCAACTTCAGCAGCACGTCCGGCACGTAGCGCCCCGGCAGCACCGTCCGCAGGCCCAGCAGCACTGCGATGTAGGGCACGCCCCACGCCAGCACGTGGAACATCGGCGTGATCGGCATATACACGTCCTCGCGATGCAGCCGCTGCCCCTCAGGCTGCGAGGTCAGGCTCAGGGCCGTGCCCAGCGTGTGCATCACGATCTGGCGATGGCTGTAGCACACCCCCTTCGGGTCGCCCGTCGTTCCGGTCGTGTAGAAGGTCGCCGCCTTCGTGTTCTCGTCGAAATCACGGAACTCGAAGTCCGCCGACGCCGACCCTACCAGCGCCTCGTACTCGCCCGCGAACGCCAGCGACGTCGCCGGCACCGCCTGCCCGTCGGCCA
The DNA here is from genome assembly GCF_012910955.1 of Aromatoleum diolicum. GTDB lineage: Bacteria > Pseudomonadota > Gammaproteobacteria > Burkholderiales > Rhodocyclaceae > Aromatoleum > Aromatoleum diolicum. Next base: position 26,024 of record NZ_WTVQ01000055.1, on the reverse strand, counting down.
TCACCACGATCTGCCGCACGGTCTTCAATTCGGGCTTCAACTGCTCCAGCAGCGGCACGAAGTCCGCATGCACCAGCACCACTTCCGCCTCGGCGTCGTTCAGCGTGTAGGCGATCTGCTGCGGCGACAGGCGCACGTTCACCGTGAACATCGTCGCTCCCATCATCGGAATGCCGAAGTAGCTCTCCAGATAGCGATGGCTGTCCCAATCCATCACCGCCACCGTCGTGCCGTGGCGCACGCCCAGCGCCGTCAGCGCCGAAGCGAGCTTGCCGATGCGTTGGCGGAACTCGCGGAAGGTGTAGCGCAGCTCCCCGCGATAGGTAATCTCCTGGTCGCCGTGCAGGCTGACCGAATTCAGCAACAGCTGCTTGACCAGCAGCGGGTAGGTATAGGCCGAGGGTGTGGCAACGATCGTGTTGTCCGGCATGGCTGTCTCCGTCGTGGTTGTTCGAGATGAAACCGGGGTGCGATCAGTGGTTGGGACTCAAATTCAGCATAGCCCTTGCACACCAACGCACAGACAGGAGAAAGCTTATTGGGGGCATGGGGCCAGCTCCCCCCCTGAAGCGAGGGGGAGTCAACAGCTAGTCATGCGACGCATGGGGGTTTTGGCGCCAGGACGACGTCTGGCTCGAGCGTGCGAAACACGCGCTTGGGTCGAACAACCGGAAACGATCCGCGATGCGTCTCCCCGCCGAGGCCGGAAATGAGAACAGTCCGGCGCAGGGGACTAGTCGACGCCTTCGAGCAAGCCCAACAACTGCGCCCGCCGCACCACATGCTTCCTGTTCGCGGCATCCAGCTTCCCGAACAGGTTCTTGAGGTGCCACTTCACGGTCTCCTCCCCTACTCCCATTGCCTGCGCGACCTCCTTGTTCGAGAGGTTGCGCGCGAGGAGTTCCAGGACCTCGCGCTCCTTGGGCGTGAGCACCATGCTCGGGATCGCGCGCGGACCGGCGGCGTCGCGGGGGGGAGTGGACGTTGCCGGGCGCAGGACGCGGGCCACGGCGATGCTGCGGCCGGGTTCGGGATAGCCGGCTTCGTCGACCGAGAGGCTGCGCGCCCAGTCGGCGATGGCAGGGTGGGCATCAACGAACACGCGTGCAAGGCCGTAGGTGTGGGCGAGGTCCATCGCTTCCCGCAGGAGTTCGCGGCCGTGTTCGCTGCTGCGGTCGAGGACCCAGGCGCGTAGCGCCATGTTCTCGATATGGGCGCGCCCGAGCTTGAGGCCTTCGGCGAAGGGGGCGGCGCGTTCGAGGGCTTCGCGGGCGGTGCGCCAGTCCTGCGCGGCGATGGCGGCGTTGGCGTGCGCCATGGTGCGCTGGAGTTCGACCATGCGCTGCCACACGGGGCCGTGTTTGCCCTCCTCACGAACAAGGAGGTCGTCGATGCGCTGGGCGAGCGCGCGGCAGGTTTCCGAGCGGAAACGACCGGCGTGCATGCGGGTCTGTTCGGCAAGGCTGACGATGCACAGGCGCGGCATGGCGCGAGCAGCGCCGATCGCGAAAAGGGTTTCGAGGAGGTCCAGCGCGCGGTGCTCGGCACCCTGCGCAGCGGCGACGCGGGCGGCGGTGCGGTATGCAAGCAGCGCGGTTTCGGGGGTGCCGGTGCGTTCCAGCACGTCCAGGCGGTTGGCGAGCAGCGCGGCGGCTTCGTCGACACGGTCGCGTTCGTAGGCCGCGGCGGCCAGCAGCGCGGCGAGCATGCACGACAGCGGATGGCGGCGGCCGAGTGCCTCGTCCGCATGCGCCAGCGCGGGGCACAGCACCTCCTCGACGAGCCGCACCTGACCTTCCCAGAGGTAACTCAGGCCGGTAATGAATTCGCCCCAGCGCGCCGAGTAGGCATAGGCGATGCCGTATTCGCCGCGCGGCACCTGCTGCTGGTGGCGGCGCGCAAGGGCGGGATCGCCACGCAGGATCGCGAGCACCGAGAGGCGATTGGCGTGCATCTGCAGCAGCCGCGGTTCGCGCGCGGGGGGCGCATCCACCCACGGCTCGAAGAGCGCGATGCATCGGTCGGGGTCGTCGGCATAGTAAGCGGCGCCGCTACCGATGAGCGCGCATTCGTAACGCAGGCCAACGTCGATGTCCGCCCCTTCGAGGATGCCCGCGACGAGGCGCTCCGCCGCATCGTGGCGTTCGCTCAGCGCCAGCACCCAGGCGGCCGCGAGCCGCAGCCGCGGGCGCCTGTCGAGTTCGGCTTGCGGCAGCAGTTCGACCCAGTCGAGAACCATGCCGACATGGCCCTGCAGCGCCGCGTCGTACAGGCATTGCTCGGCGAGGTCGAAGGCGACCTCGCGATTGCCGGCGGCGAGCGCGTGGCGCGCGGCTTCCTCGAGCATGCCGCGGTCTTCCAGCCAGCGCATGGCGCGGGTGTGCACGTCCGCCTGCTCGACGGCGGGCAGTTCCGCGAGGCGCGCGCGCAGGGCATCGCGCGCAAGCGTGTGCAGGCGGCACCATTCACTGTCGTCACCCACCGCGAAGATCGGGATGTCGCGCATCAACCGCGCCATGCGCCCGGCCGGGTCGGCGACACCGGTGAGGGCCCCGCACAGGTCGGGGTGCAGCATGTCGACCACCGAGATGCGGGTAAGGAAGGCCGCGTCCTCGGGCGCGAGCTTCGCCAGCAGACCACCGAGAAGTTGATCCTGTTGGTTGCCGGCGCGCGCGGACAGCGCATCGACGACGAGACGCGGGTCGCCGCCGCGTTCCAGCGCCGCGAGCGCAAGCTGCAGGCCCAGCGGCCAGCCTTCGATGATCTCGTGGATACGTGCGCAGGTGTCGGCGTCGACCTTGGTGCCGAAACGGTTGCGTACGAGATTGAGCGTCTCGTCGAGGCGGAAGCGCAGCGATTCCGCGCCAAGGAGGACGCAGTAGCCGTAGGAGCACAGGTCGGCGACCTCGCGGTCGAAGCCGCTGCGCGCCGCGATGACGAGACGCAGGTTGGGCGGAGCGTTGTGCAGCAGGTAGGACAGGAGCGTGAAGGAGGCATCGGGCAGGCGCTCGGCCTCGTCCACCATCAGCACGAGGTCGAGCGAAGTCTGCGCGACTTCGGCGAGCCAGGCGGTGACGCCTTCGAGCTCGCTGGCCGACGCGCCCGCGCCTTCGACCAGGATACGGCCGAAGGTGGGCCGGCCGCAGCCGGAGCGCACGGCCTGCACGAGGCTCTGCAGCAGGCGCTGCGGGTCGGTGTGTTCATCGACGGACATCCACGCGACCGCCGCGCCGCGCGCGAGGATTTCTCGCCGCCACTGCGCGAGCAGCGAAGTCTTGCCGAAGCCCGGCGGGGCCTGCACAACCACGACCTGTCGGTCGCGGAACTGTTCTTCGTCGAGACTGAGCCGCGGGCGCAGCAACAGGTGTCGCGGCGCCCGCGGCGGCGTGGTCTTGAGAACGAGTTCCGGCAGCGCCGCAGCGCCGATCGCAGTGGTCATGAGCGTCCCGACAGGTTTGGATCCCGCACACGCACCGCGGCATTCGGCTGAGAGCGCCACGCAGCGCGCCTTTGCAGCTTATACCCGCGCTCGCGCAAGGAGTGGGCAATTATAGGCATGCCCCCCGTGGGGGGGCTCCCCCCCTTCTACGAGGGGGGTGGCCCTTGCACCCCCTCTCTAACATCCGTTTCAAGTCATTCCCCATGCGAGGAGAAGCGGATGCAATACGTCGATGTCTGCCCACTGGAAAGCATCGCCCCCGGCGGCTCGCTGGCCGTGCGTGCCGGCGGTCGCGACCTTGCGCTGTTCAATGTCGATGGCGTCGTGCATGCGATCGAGAACGCATGTCGCCACGCCGGCGCGGCACTCGCGGGAGGAAAGCTGTGCGGCCGCACGGTCGCCTGCCCGGCCCACGGATGGAAATACGACGTCACCACGGGCGCACTGCTCGTGGCGCCCGAAATGTCGGTGCAGAAGTTTCCGGTCGAAATCGTCGACGGCAGGGTACGCGTCGCCGCCGGGAACGCAGCATGAGACCCAACCCGCCCTGCTTCCAGGAGTAGCCATGTATCGCCATCTGCTCGTGCCCATCGACGGTACCGATCTCGCGACCGAAACCGTCAGCAACGCGGTCGAATTCGCCCGCACCCTCGGTGCCCGCATCACCTTCTTCCACGCGCAGCCGAACCATGCGGCGGCGTTCGGCGGCGAAGCCGAGATCGTGCGCCTCACCTCCCCGGCCGACTTCGCCTACGCCTACCAGGGGCGGGCGCGCGAACTGCTGGCGAAGGCCGAATCGGCGGCGCGGGCACTCGGCGTACCGTGCGATTCCTCGACCGCGGTGAGCGACTCACCCTACCGCGCAATCATCGCCGCCGCCCAGGATGCCGGCTGCGACCTGATCTACATGGCCTCGCACGGACGGCGCAGCAGCATCGGCATGATGCTGGGCTCACAGACCTTGAAGGTGCTGGTGAATGCGGGAATGCCGGTGCTGGTCGCGGCGACGTCGAGCCCGCCGGCGACCTCGCAAGCGATCGGCATCATCCGCGACGAGCACCGTTCGCTTGCTGCGGTGCTGCACGCCTGGCTGCATCTGCTGGAATCCGACGGCAGCCCGGCGGAGGGTTCGCGCGACGAGTTGATGCGCGCGATGGTTCATTACATCAAAGCCTTCCCGGTCGCGCTGCACCACCCGAAGGAAGAGGACTACCTGTTCCGCAAGCTGCGCGAACGCACCTCGCAGTGCAACGCCGAGCTGGACGAACTGGAACGCCAGCATGAACGCGACCTGCAGCTGGTGGATGAACTGGCGAAGGCGGTGGACCGCCATGCCGCCGGCGAGGTGGACCTCGCGACCGTGAAGGAAGCGGTGAGCCGCTACGCGCTGTTCATCTGGGAACACATGGGGCGCGAGGAAGGCGTGATCCTGCCCGCCGCCCAGCGCTACCTGACCCCGGCCGACTGGGACGAGATCAACGCGGCTTTCTCCGAGAACTCCGATCCGCGCTTCGGTCGCGACACCGACGCGGAGTTCAAGCGGCTGTTTTCGCGCATCGTGAATCTCGCGCCCTCGCCCGCGAAGCAATAAAGAGCTTTACTTAAAACACACCGCGGCCGCACTTCGCGCCGCAGCAAGGAGCACACAGCATGGCCAATGCGATTCGAATCCACGAGACCGGTGCGCCGGAAGTGATGCGCTGGGAAACCGTCGAAGTCGGTGCCCCCGGCCCGGGCCAGGTCCGCCTGCGCCACGAGGCGGTCGGCCTGAACTTCGCCGACACCTATTTCCGCACCGGCCTGTATCCGATCCCGATGCCCAGCGGCCTCGGCGTCGAGGCCGCGGGCGTAGTCGAGGCGGTCGGCGAAGGCGTGACGAACGTCACCGAAGGCGACCGCGTGACCTACACCGGCTTCGTGAATACGCTGGGCGCCTACAGCACCGCACGCCTCATCTCCGCCGCGCCGCTGATCAAGCTGCCGGACGCGATCTCGTGCGAGACCGCCGCCGCGATGACGATGCGCGGCCTGACCTCGGCCTACCTGATGCGCCGCATCTGGCCGCTGAACCCGGGTGAGACGATCCTGATCCACGCGGCGGCGGGCGGAGTCGGCCTGATCGTGTGCCAGTGGGCGAAGCTGCTCGGCCTCACGGTAATCGGCACGGTCTCCAGCGAGGAGAAGGCCGCGATCGCCCGTGCCCACGGCTGCGACCACGTGATCTTCTACCGCCGCGAGGACGTCGCGACCCGCGTGCGCGAGATCACCAACGGCGTCGGCGTGTCGGTCGTGTATGACAGCATCGGCAAGACGACCTTCGAAGGCTCGCTCGCGTCCCTGAAGCGTCGCGGCCTGATGGTGTGCTTCGGCACGGCGTCCGGCCCGGTCGAGCCCTTCAACCCGCAGTTGCTCGCGATGAAGGGCTCGCTCTACCTCACCCGCCCCGCGCTCGCCGACTACATCGCCGATCCCGCGGAACGCGACGCCCTTGCCGGCGAGCTCTTCGACCACGTCGCGGCCGGCCGCATCAAGATCGAGATCAACCAGCGCTACACGCTGCAGGACGCCGTGCAGGCCCACCACGACCTGGAAGCCGGCAAGACGATCGGCTCGTCAGTGTTCATCGTCTGACCGGAAAAAGCGTTCCGACAGAGAGACAAGAAAACCACGGACTCCCTTTCAACCGACATACCAGTCAGTCCACACCTGGAGACAGCTTCATGAACCAGACGACTCAGCAAAAGCCCGCTGCACCGGCCTTCGTGCGGCCGGGGGCGTTGAACAGCTCGGTGAAGTTCGAGCCGCTCACCGCGAGCATCGGCGCCGAACTGATCAACGTAAACCTCGGCGACGCCTCGCGCGATCCGGCGCTGTTCGCCGAGATCAAGGCCCTGCTGCTCGAATACAAGGTGCTGTTCCTGCGCGATCAGGACATCACCCGAGCCGAGCACGTTGCCTTCGCCGAGCGCTTCGGCAAACTCGAAGACCACCCCGTCGCCGGAAGCCACCCTGAACACCCGGGCCTCGTGCAGATCTACAAGTCGCCCGACCAGCCGATGGACCGCTACGAGAACGCGTGGCACACCGACGCCACGTGGCGCGAGGCGCCCCCGATGGGTTGCGTGCTGCGCTGCGTGGAGTGCCCGCCGGTAGGCGGCGACACGATGTGGGCCAACATGGTGCTCGCCTACGAGCGCCTGCCCGAGGACATCAAGGCGAAGATCGCCCATCTGCGCGCCCGCCACAGCATCGAAGCGAGCTTCGGCGCGGCGATGCCGATCGAGAAGCGCCTGGCGCTGAAGGCGCAGTACCCGGACCCCGAGCACCCGGTGGTGCGCCTGCATCCCGAGACCGGCGAGAAGGTGCTGTTCGTGAACGCCTTCACGACCCACTTCACCAATTTCCACACCCCGGCCAACGTGCGCTTCGGCCAGGACTACGCCCCGGGCGCGGCCGAGCTGATGCAGTACCTGATCCGCCAGGCCTTTGTCCCCGAGTACCAGGTGCGCTGGCGCTGGAAGCCCAACAGCATGGCGATCTGGGACAACCGCAGCACCCAGCACTACGCCGTCATGGACTACGCGCCCTGCCATCGCAAGATGGAACGCGCCGGGATCATCGGCGACAAGCCCTACGGCCTGGAAGGCCCAGGCGCCTGACGCGCCCCGACACGATTCCCCCAATACATACCAATCCCTGCAAGGAGCACCTGAAATGAATTTCCTCGACGGCTCGCTGTTCCCCGAAAACCAGCAGAAACTCGTCATCACCGCCGCCCCCTACGGCCCCGAGTGGATGCCTTCCGATTTCCCGGAAGACATTCCGGTGACGATGGAGGAGCAGATCCAGAAGGCGGTCGATTGCTACAACGCCGGCGCCACCGTACTGCACGTGCATGTGCGCGAACTCGACGGCAAGGGCTCGAAGCGCCTGTCGAAGTTCAACGAACTGCTCGCCGGCATCCGTGCCCGCGTGCCGGACATGATCCTGCAGGTCGGCGGTTCGATCTCCTTCGCCCCCGAAGGCGAGGGAGATGCGGCCAAGTGGCTGTCCGACGACACCCGTCACATGCTCGCCGACCTGCAGCCGACGCCCGACCAGGTGACGATCGCGATCAACACCAACCAGATGAACGTCGTCGAGCAGATGTGCGCCGCCGACGTCGCCGGCACCTCGCTGGGAGAGCCGGCGATGTACCAGGCCTATCGCGAGATGACGATCCCGGCCGGCCCCGACTGGGTCGAGGAGCACATCCGCCGCCTGTCGTCGAAGGGCATCCAGACGCACTTCCAGCTCGCCAACATCACGCAGCTCGAAACCGTCGAGCGCATGATGCGCCGCAACGTCTGCAACGTGCCGCTGATCCTGACCTGGGTCGCCATCGGCGGCGGCTTCGATGCCCCGAACATCTACAACCTGGCGAACTTCGTCCGTGCCTGCCCGGACGGCTCGGTGCTGACGCTGGAAACCTCGATGCTCAACGTGCTGCCGCTCAACATGATGGCGATCGCGATGGGCCTGCACGTGCGCTGCGGTATCGAGGACAACATCTGGACCCAGCGTCGCGATCGCAAGATGGGTTCCGTCGAGCAGATCGAACAGCTGGTGCGTATCTCGCGCGAGGTCGGCCGCGAGGTCGCCAACGGCAAGGAAGCGCGCGAGATCTACAAGATCGGCACCTTCTACGAAGGGGCCGACGAGACCCTGGCGAAGAACGGCTTCGCACCGAACCGCAAGGCGGGTCAGGTTGGCTTCCTGCAGCACGCGGCATGATTTGTAGCACAAGGTAGTACCAATGCAGTACGGGCAAGGGGACGATTTCTGCCCCTTGCCCGCATAAAGCGCCGACCGGCGAGCGATCTCGCGACGCCGGAACGGCCACAAACAAGAGGAGACAAGCTTGGCCGCGTATATTGCAGAGGCCCTGCCGGAGGCATCGACCTCCACCCCGACCGCTCCGCGTACCTACGCCTGGATCGTGTTCGCGCTGACCTTCGGACTGCTGCTGTCCGACTACATGTCGCGCCAAGTTCTCAACGCCGTCTTTCCGGTGCTGAAGGCCGAATGGACGCTGAGCGACACCCAGCTCGGCTCGCTCAGCAGCATCGTCGCCCTGCTCGTCGGCCTCCTGACCTTTCCGCTCTCGGTCGTGGCCGACCGCTGGGGCCGCGTGAAGAGCGTGACCCTGATGGCTGCGCTGTGGAGCCTGGCCACCCTCGGTTGCGCCCTGGCAGCTAATTATAATGAGATGTTTATCGCCCGATTCTGTGTCGGTGTCGGCGAGGCGGCCTACGGCAGCGTCGGCATCGCGCTGATCCTGAGCATCTTCCCCGCCCACCTGCGCTCGACGCTCAGCAGCGCCTTCATGGCAGGCGGCCCGGTCGGCTCCGTGATCGGCATGGCCTTCGGCGGCGTCATCGCGGCCCAGTTCGGCTGGCGCTGGGCTTTCGGCGCGATGGCCGCGTTCGGGCTCGCGCTGGTCATTCTCTATGCCCTCGTCGTGCGCGAGAAACGCCTGTGCCCGCACGGCGTTAACGGCCGCGTCGCACAGCGCGCCGCCCGCCCCGGCCTGAGGATGATCTTCTCCGGACTGTTCTCGTCGGTTTCGGTGATCGCAGCCTACATCGGCAGCGGGCTGCAACTCTTCATCATGGCCGCGATGCTCGCATGGCTGCCCAGCTTCCTGAACCGCTATTACGACCTGCCCACCGACAAGGCCGGTGTCGGCGCCGCGGTCTTCATCCTGATCGGCGCCGTCGGCATGATCGTCTGCGGCATCGTCACCGACCGTCTCAGCCGTGCCAACGCGAAGCGCAAATGGACGATCGCGATGACCTATTCGCTGACTTCGGCCGGGCTGCTGCTCCTCGCCTTCCAGTTCCCGCCCGGCCCCGCGCAACTGGTGCTGCTCGGCGCCGGCATGGCGATGGTCGCCGGTACCACCGGCCCGGCGGGCGCGATGGTCGCCAACCTGACTCCGGCCCCCATCCATGCGACGGCGTTCGCGACGCTGACGCTGGCGAACAACCTGCTGGGCCTTGCCCCCGGCCCCTTCGTCACCGGCCTCATTGCCGACCGCGTCGGCCTGATGGACGCGATGCAGATGGTGCCACTGGTCGCCCTCGGCGCGGTCGCCGCCTTCGCCGTCGGCAAGCGCTACTACGCCGAAGACCTGAAGCGTATCCAGGCGCAGCAGCACTGATTTTCCTACCCCTAACCACCGCAAAAACGACGACGATGACACCCCCCACGATCCTGATCGTTCCCGGACTGCGCGACCATGTCGAGGACCACTGGCAGACGCTGCTCGCGAAGAAACTCCCCAACGCCCGCTCCGTGGCGCCGCTGGAGCACGACAAGCTGAGCCGCGCCGCCCGCGTAGCGGCGCTCGATCAGGCACTCGCCGAGATCGACGGCCCGGTGGTACTTGTCGCACACAGTGCCGGTGTCATGATCACGGTGCATTGGGCGCAACAGCACAGCCGCCCGATTCACGGCGCCCTGCTCGCCGCGCCGGCCGATCTGGAATCCCCCTTCCCGCCCGGCTACCCGACGACCGAAGCCCTGCGCGACAACGGCTGGCTGCCGATCCCGCGCCAGCCCCTGTCATTCCCGAGCATCGTCGCCGCGAGCACGAACGACCCGCTCGGCAAGTTGGAAAAGATCACCGAACTCGCAATCGCTTGGGGTAGCCGCATCGAGAACATCGGCGCGGTCGGCCATTTAAACCCGGCTGCTGGCTTCGGTGACTGGCCCGGCGCCGAGGACTACATCCGCGAACTTGTTGGCAACTAGGAGAACGTCGGACTATACGTTGAGGCTCTTGATGAACGTGGTCATGACTTCACCCGCCCAGCTTCAGTTCGAATTTGACCCTTTCAAGGCGGCGCCTCGTCGAGCAGCGCGGTCAGCCCGGCCAGGGGGCGTTTGCCTCGGACGTGATCATGGCCATGCCCTGAAACGACTCTATGTCGCAGACATCAAGCCGCACAAACACGAAGAACTGCTTTCGATTTTCGTACGGCGACAGACAAGCGCAATCCGATCGCCGGCAGCGAATATGCAATCCATGTTTTCTTGGTTCCCCTTCGGCGCCTGCAGCAATAGAGTTCGCCATTCATTCAGCATTGATAGTGAATTGGAAACCATGTCGCGCAACAAACTCATATCGCTGTCGGAGGCGGTCCGCCGCTACACCTGGGACGGCATGCAATACGCCAGCGGCGCCGCCCTGCCGGTCGGCTCGGACGCCATCGTTTTCGGCCGCGAACTGCTGCGCCAGAACCGGCGCAATCTGCATTCGATCTTTCACTGCAACACGCAGCAGCTCAACCTGCTTGCCGCGGCCGGCGCAACGACGCACGCCGAATGCGGCTTCACCGGACTGGAGGTCTTCGGCTTTGCCAACGGCCTGCGGCGGGCCGTGGAGAGCGGTGACCTCGCGCTCGAGGACTATTCCAACCTCGCGATGGCGCTGCGCCTCCTCGGCGGCGCCCTGCGCCTGCCCTTCGTGCCCGCGACCGTGAATATCGGCTCCGACCTGCAGCACCGCAGCGCCTTCGCGCCCGATGAATATCCCGCTGCGGACAAGATCCCCGCCGTCACCGATCCCTTCTCCGGACGCACCGTCGGCGCCCTCCGGCCGCTCGAACCGGACCTCGCCGCGATCCACGTCACCCTCGCCGATCCGGCAGGCAACGCGATCATGCTCGGCACCGAGTGGAGCCGCTACGAACTGTCCCGTGCCGCAAAGCGCGTCGTGCTGATCGCCGATGCGATCGTCGACGACGCCTGCATCCGCCAGTATCCGAACCTCGTGCGCATCCCGGACATCATCGTCGAAGCCGTCGTCTACTGGCCCTTCGGCGCTTGGCCGCAGGGCTCGCCGGGGATGTACGACGTCGACGAAGAACACATGAAGGCGATGAACACCGCCCTCGCGACCGTCGCAGGCACCCAGGCCTACATCGAGTCCTTCGTCGAGCCCTACACCGACATCGACGCCTACCTCGATCTGATCGGGCGCGACAAGGTCGCGGCGCTGTCGCAGACCTCGACCGGGTTCCTGCTCGACCCCTATCGCCAATGGATCAAGCCGCACGCCGAGGTGCTGTCCCTGATCGCCGAAAGCACGCTGGAGACCGCGCAATGAGCGCCGCACAAGCCCTGCCCTGCACGCGCCAGGAGATGATGGCCATCGCGACGGGACGCGAGATCCGCGACGGCGAACTCGCGATCTTCGGTGTCGGCCTGTCGATGCTCGCCGGCTACTTCGCGCAGGCCCATCACGCGCCCAACGTCAGGGCCATGACCGAAGGCGGGATCTACGGCGCCGAACCGGTAGGCGGCCTGCCGTGGGGCATCGAATGTAACCGCATCTCGAGCAACGCCACGAGCTTCACCAGCTGCCTCGACGCGCTCGGCTGCCTCGTGGCCTCCGGTCGCTGCGACGTCGGGATCATCGGCGCCGCGCAGGTCGACCGCTTCGGCAACGTCAACACGACCGGGATCTGGGACGGCGAGGACGGGCATATCGGCGACAGCTACCGCCAGCCCAAGACGCGGCTGACCGGCGCAGGCGGCGCCAATGACATCGCCTGCGGCGCGAAGCGCTACGTGATCATGCTCAACCACGAACCCAAGCGCTTCGTGAACAAGGTGAGCTACGTCACCTCGCCGGGCTATCTCGACGGCGGCGACGCGCGCGACCGCCACGGCTTCATCGGCGGCGGCCCGGCCGCGATCATCACGACGCTGGGCATCCTGCGTCCGGATCCGCTCACGCGCGAGTTTCTGCTGGACGCCTGGTTCCCCTTCTCCAGCGTCGAGGAAATCCTCGGCAATACCGGATGGGACCTGAAGGTCTCGCCGGACGCTCACGTCGTGGCCGACCCGACCCCGTCCGAACTCGCCGCCCTGCGCCGCGTCGATGCAACCGGGATGCTGCGGCGATCCTGACACGGGCAACGCGGCAGCAGAACCTGCCGGTTCAATTCTTAAATACTTCGGAGTCCTACCCATCATGGAACTGAAACTGGGCTACCAAGCCCTGCTGGCGGAAGCGAACGCCCAGGTCGATGCCATCGCGCGCGACGAGGCCGCCCGCCTCCTCGACGACCCGGACGTGCTGTTCGTCGACATTCGCGACGTGCGCGAACTGCAGCGCGAAGGCATGATCCCCGGAGCCTTCCACGCCCCGCGCGGAATGCTGGAATTCTGGGTCGATCCCGACAGCCCCTACCACAAGGAAGTGTTCGCCTCCGGCCGGCGCTTCATCCTGTATTGCGCCAGCGCCTGGCGCTCGGCCCTCGCCACGGCACAGCTCGCGCGCATGGGCGTGCCGCGCGTGAGTCACCTCGAAGATGGGTTTTCGGCGTGGAAGAAGGCGGAGCTTCCGGTGGCATTTCCGCAGGGGAAATGAGCTGTTCCTGACGATTGCGGTCGAAAAGTCGATCGCTTCACGAAAAAGCGCCCGGCTTGCCGCGTCTGGCCGACGGCCCCTTGCATGCCCGCGCGACGTAGCCTATACGTACCTCTTGCAGTACCCGCCTGCTTTGGCCTGATCGCAAGGCTCCCCGACCCACAACGCGGCGCGCACGCACGACAAGGACCCATGGATAAACTCAAGCTTACCTACTTCGACTTTTCCGGCGGACGGGCGGAGCCTGCGCGGCTGGCCCTGCACATCGGCGGAATTCCGTTCGAGGACAATCGTTTCGCGCCTGGCGATTTTCCAGAGATCCGCAAGACCGCTCCGCTGAACCAGGTGCCGACTCTTCACATCAATGACGTGCAGGTCACCCAAAGCGACGCGATTACGCGCTATGCCGGGAAACTTGCCGGGCTTTACCCCGAAGACGACCTTCAGGCGCTGTACTGCGACGAAGTAATGGGCGCGCTGGAAGACATCAACACAAAGCTCGGAGCGACCTTTGGAATGACCGGGGATGTGCTGAAAAACGCCCGCGAGGCCCTGGTAGCGGATGCGTTGTCACGTTATTTGCGATGGCTGCAGAACCAGCTCGAAGACCACGGTGGCGAGTTTTTTGCGGACCATCGCCTGACCGTGGCCGACCTCAAGGCCTTCGTCATCCTACGCTGGCTTGGCTCCGGCAAGCTGGACCACATTCCAGCCGACCTGATCGAGACCGTGACGCCAAAACTCGTGGCCTTCATGGACCGGATCGCCGGGATTCCTGCCATCGCGCATTATTACGAGACGCACGGGTCGTAGTGATGTAAGCGACCGGGGAACTCATCTTGACGGAGCGCAAGCGCCATGAGGGGATTTCCTCGTACTTCCACCAGCACGGCTACACTCGCATTCCGGACGGTCATCTGCCGCCTCCGGGCGAGTGCCGTGTCTGGTATCCGGACAGGCCGGCAGGTATGGCAGGTGATATATCTATTTAATTCAATAATGTTCGCGCGATATATATTGCTGCGTTTGACTGTGCTGCGACTGAAATGATGATCACTTTAAAGCTTATTTGGGCCTTGCTATGAATGGTGAGATAAATTATGAAAACAACCCCTTGCATGGTGTTAGTTTAAAAAAATTGTTAACTGAAATCGTTGATCACTATGGTTTTGAAATTTTATTTGCCTATTTAAACATCAATTGTTTTAATACCAATCCAAGTATAGAGTCCAGTGAAAAGTTCCTTAGAAAGACGGATTGGGCGCGTGAGAAAGTTGAAGCGTTTTATTTATATCAATTTATGAATTTACCTCGCGCGTCGGTCGAGCAATTTGAATTGCCGCCCAGAGATCGCGTTATTCCACAGGGTCAAACGCCGGGCAAGCCGGCTGAATTGAGTCTGGAAGACGCTGAGCGGTTACGCGAAAAGCGCGCCAAAAAAACGGCTATGCGAGGCCCGGATGCAGGCCGCCGTGCCAACTCGGATAAGAGTGTGTCAAATTATTCAAGGGCCTCCATTTATCGCGCTTCCGATCCAATGAAGAAGTATAAAAAATAAATCTGCTTTCAGAATATTCAAAGGCTAAGCGTCGAAGATTTCTTAGAATTATTTTGTGCCATTCAAAATGGATCATGGGGTCGCTCCAAATACGCACCGACCTACCACAAGAAGATCGGAGGCATCAGCGACTGCGCGATGCAGGCGCTGCTCGCGCAAGACTGGCCCGGCAACGTGCGCGAACTGGAAAACCTCATCGAACGCGGCGTGCTGCTCGCGCAACCGGGGGTCAGATTGAACTGCAGCATCTGTTCGCGGCCGGTCCCCCGACCCGCAGAACGACGTCGAGATCGGACGGGAGGGCTACGTCGGTGATGCCGCGGAAGCGAATCGCGGCAGGCTCGACGACGCGCTGCTCAACAAAGGCTTCGATCTCGAGGTCCACGAGCGGCGCTTGGCCGAACGCGCGGTCCGCCGCGCGAACGGCAATCTGACCCACACGGCGCGCCTTCTCGGCATCATGCGACGCCAGCTTACGTATCGGTTGAAGCAGGACGCGAACGCCACCGAATAGGCGATTCCCGCAGACCGTGGGCTGCCGTTCCTTTGGCGGTCGGCAGTTCGGCCTGACCGGCCGATGGAGGTTTTACGCGGAAGCGGACGTTGAACTGGACAGCACACCGGTAAGCCGCCATTCGCCTTGTTACGCCACATTTTGCGCACAACGGGCAGCTTTCTGAGCGTTCCAGACGTTGGCCAGCGACTTGGCGAGATCTCTGTCCGGCCACAAGCTGCCGGTGGCCGTTACATTTCGCTTGAATGTCGTTGGCAATCGGCTATGTTGAAGCAATGCCGTGTCGGGAGGCTCCTAACGGGGCCAGGAGCGGCCGGTGACCGTTACATTTCACTTGCGGGTCGATGGCGTTTGTCTATCTTAGGTAAGACAATGCAAAAATAGGTGGCCAATATTAAACCATCACGGGAAATCCCCCGGGTTTGCCGGGGGATTGTTACTCCCGCTTTCCACCAGTCATGCAGGCCATAGAAATGAAAAGCGGACTTGAGTTCGAGCTCTCGAACGGAATCATCATTCAAGTTGTCCCCACACAGGGAGCAGCCATTTGCTCCGTGAGCCACGGGGACACAAGGATTGATATCAAGCCAAGCGACGGCACCTTCCGTATCGTCGCGCCATTCGGCAAGTTGCTGGCGGAGATTCCTCATGTGGTCCGCTTTGAGCCAAAGGACTTGGTCGTCACTAATCCACAACCGGCAGAACAGGCAACGGGCGCGGCGCATGCCATGAAGAGCTGCACAACCTGCGGTGGCAGATGGTGCTGCGTGAGTGGCGGCTGCGTCAATTGCGGGTGTGGTTGGACCTGCGGCGCTGAACCCTGAACCAACTTCGCTATGGAGGTTTCGCAATGAAGTGGGAAACCATCGAGCTATCCGATCAACTAACACCAACGCCGCCCAAGCTTGGCAATTGGCTTCGAACGGAGCGTGCGCGAGTAGTCGGTGGATGGTTGGTTCGCACTGTTCTCATTCAACGAGAAGCTGCTCAAATCCCTGGCGCTGCGGTCGAGCCTGAGTTCAACTCGAGCATCGCACTGGCCTTCGTCCCAGATGCAAACTGGTCTTGGGTCCCTTGAGTTGCACTGAGCGAGGATCGACCTATGCCAAGCCACCTTACATTCTTCGTGTCGCTCATTGCGGCGCTATTTTGTGGCTGCGCTTCAAACTCGGTCCCCATTGAACTCGCCCTCCGTGGCCCGTATTCGTTGGACAAGGCCGTCCGAGACAGCGGCTATCAGGGCGAAAGCCTCCAGTTTTTTAATCGCGTCTACTTGGTCAGGCTGGATTCAAATCGTCGATTTCCCTGTTGGATTCAAACGGTCCGTTACCCAACGTTTGGCGAATCATGGGAAAAAGTTAGAGTTTACGAATCACTCGATGCCTTTGCCGCAGGTTGGGACGTTATTGGCACCACACAACGGTCACCCTATCGAATTGATGCCGTAACCATCTACGAAAACCTGGAAAGCGATATTGTTACAGCCACTTTGCGAGATTTCTTGCTGAAGAGGCATCCTAATGCCACACAGTCTCGGCCATATCCAGAACTTATAAGAAAATGTGGGGGGGATACATGAGAATACTCGTGTCTCTAGCCATTCCGTGTATCAATACTGGAAAGACGACAGATACCAGAATCGATCAGACACTTGGGCATTTGCGCGTCCTCAGGGCGACGTCCAAGTTTCGCTCGTTCTGTAAAAATCCGGAGCCAGTACCTTTTTTTGCTGGGGAAATGAGCGCCAAGGATACAACGATCCCTGTCGTCAGCTGAACTAGTTCGTGGCCGACGCTACGATCATTACACTGCTGGCCATTGCGCGTCTGGCAAGCACGAATTGGACTTTCATTGACGCGGTCACGTAATGGAGTCACGACAGTGAAAGAGTTCCCGAATACAATTCACAATCAAACTAACCCAGAATCAATCGTGCGCTATACGGCGTCTGACGCCAAGGAGGCCGCTCGCCTCGGGACTGCCGTCTACATTCTCCCCGATCCCGTGGCCGGTCCCGCTTGCGTACAGAGTATGTTGGCCGAGAATGTGTCTTACGACGAGTGCGAGGCTCGAGCGGCATATTGTATTGCGTTCAAATGGATATCCAACGAAGTCGCGTCGTATGCCGACGTAGTGAAGCACAAAGCCGAGCGGAACTGCACTCAGGACTTTTGCCCCAGTCCCAACTGCGGTCCACAGGGATCAATATGCGCCTGCGTGGGAGGCAATTGCTACATCTAAATCTCAATATCTACGGCTTTCTCCCGTGGTAAATATCGGCGCCGGCTGCTGATATGCACCAACTACTTCTACCGAATATCAGGAAGGAGCGATGACAATGGGTATTCCGTTGACTGCGCAAGCTGCGCAACAAGCAGGACTAAAGAAGGCTGGCGATCAAGAGATCGGCACGGCCAAGGCCGCCGGAGGCGTCCACTTTGAAAGCCCGCAAGAGAACTACATCTGCTATATGGGACCATGCAGCAATGGATACAGGACGATCTGCTATCACACGGACAGCGGCTGCAATAACTGTTATACAACGTCAGAAGGCTGCTAGCCGTGATACCGCGACCGCCACACTAGTATTGAACGCGGCGGGCTTAGTTGTCCGCTGACTATCGCATGCAACCCTTGGGGGAACTTCATGAATCTTTCAGTGGAACGCCTCGTATTAGAAGCAGACTCCGACAGGACTTTGGATGAGAAATGGGTGAGATCATTGCGCAAACTATTGCTTGAGATGGGAGCAAAGAATATATCGGGCCAAGAGGCGGCTTCTGTTGGGGTTTCCCTTAACTTCACGCTTTCCCACGGGACCACGGAATGTGTAAAGATCTGCGTAAGGGATAATCACGGCAATGAAATCTGTGCTTGTGTCTAAAGAGCTGGTCTTTGCATTAGAGAATTTAGGGGACAGACCAGAATGGCACTAAGTTAAGCCCCATTTGCGTGGTGTCGGCCGCGATGTGGAATTTCAAACATCTGATGGCGAGGAGTGGTTAAAAAGGCGAACGGTTTGGGTCGTCGTTTCAAACATCTGGGCTCCCGTCGCCCCGGTCGGGCGGTGAGCTGACGAGCGCCGATGGCCGCACGGAGCGAGCCGAGCAAACGCGCCGTTCGCTGTCGTCGGCAGCACGTCGATGGAGTTGCGGCTCCCACTGCCGCAAGGCTTGGATGCTGGCTTTGAAACTGATTCGGCGCGGTGCGCATTCGATGGCGTTGGCGGCGTCGACGATTAGCCGACGCACGGCGTTATAGGCAATGAAGTACATCAGGATTTCCTTCATCACCAAGGCGGGGGTTCGGCATCGCAGCACGTCCATGCCCATGGTCGTCTTGATGTCGCGGAAGAACAGCTCCACATCCCAACGCTGGCGGTAGAGGTCGGCCAGTTCAGCGGCGCCATAGCGCATCGAATCCGTCAGGGTTGTGACCAAGTAATAGCTTTTCGACCGCATCCCTGGAACGTTGATGGTGACCTTGATTTGGCGAAGATCCAGGTGTTCGGGCAATGCCTGCCATTCCTCCTTGCTGTAGCTCAGGCACTTGTTCCACACCGGTTTCGGCCACCGAATCAGCAAGTCATCCGGTCCCAACACCGCCACGGCCGACGCGGCGGCGACCGGGGTACGCCGCGCCAGTGTGATCACCGAATCAACGCCGCGTTGCTTGAACTGCCAGACGTCGTAATAACTGCAAAATCCCTTGTCGCCGAGAAAGATGTCACCACTGCTGAAACTGTCCCATTGTTGTCGCAACAGCGGCAGTTCGGCGTTCTTACTGTGGCCCAGGCGGTAACTCAACAAGGCCCCAGTTTGCAGGCAGAAGCAGGCGCAAATTCGTGCCTGCGGAAAACCGCAGCCGAGCTTCTGACTTTTGGGTTGAGGCCAGTTTTGTTGATTGGCGTGCGTATCCGCCATGCTGACCCCCGTGCCGTCGACTACGACAACGCGACGATCTTGCCACCAGCGACTTCGGCCTTGCTGCTGTAGGTCTTCAGCAGTGTGCGTCAGGATCTTTTCCAGTTCAGCCGGATCAAGTTTGCTGCGTGCCTGGCAGTACGCCGACGTCGATGCCGATGGCACCGGCATTGATCGCGTCGCGGCAAGCGCTTGAACCTTGCGAACCACTTCCTGGCAGCCGCCGTCGGCGTCGAGGATTTGAGAGAAAAAAGCCCAGAAGGTGTTTTCCTTGCTGAACAGCCGGCGGCGACTGAAGGCGCCATCCGCCCCGTTCTCCAACGCCTTTGCCGGTATGAAATGGCCGAAACAATCGCCAAGCTGGCTGATCGAGTGCTGACGAATCCGAGCCTTCTCTTCGGACAGTCGCTGCGCCGCCGAACGCGGCCTCCGGCGCAGCGTGGCAAGGTGGAAACCGGGCAGAAAGAGCGTGGCGTTTGTCATGCCGGATTATCTCACGCAACGCCATTGTCATGCGCGCCGGGCATGACAAAAGGTCTTAACTTAGTGCCATTCGGGACAGACCACGAATACCTACCTAACAACCGCACCGCTTGAGGGACTTCCCCTTCCGCTTATCCAAATTGAGCTTCAGCAATTCAATCTTGGCGCTTCGATGCCGGGGCGCACAGGCCAACGGTGGAAGTGGGAAGTCCCTTTGTAGTTAGCAGGACCTGTGCGGCAAGCCGCGTTAATGCCACGTTGAACGTCGGCATCCGATTAGCGTGGCCGTCGCCTTTGGGTCGGGCACGGACGGATGCTTGCCGAGGCTGGGCGGCTTCTTTCTGACCGGTCTGGACTTTCTGGTGGAAGTTCGTTATTCGCGGCCTCGCGGACAGCTTGCGTTCGGAATTGGCCAATCAGCAGCCACGCCCGGCCGACGACAGGGCCCTGGAGCAGCCAATCACCAAGTACGAAACCGGCCGTTCAGCGACCACAAGCAAACGGACAGGCCTGAAGCAGGCGCCCGCCGCAGGCCTGTCCGCGCTATGACGCCACGAAAAGCTCCACAGTGTCCGGATGCACTCCGTCGTACTTCATTGCCTCGGCTGCGTCAGCACCCTCAAGGGCTTGGCTCAGGGCCTCTAGACTGGGTACGTTCTCGATAATGAGCCCGACTCGATTCTTCCCATCAGGACTGACGAACGTTCGTACAGTCATTCCGTGCGCGCCAAAGAACTCGGCCCGCTTGGGCGAACTCAGCCAGTGAGCGACGTCGTCAACATCATGCACCGCGATTACCGTGGTCATTTTGACAACCTTTCTGTAGTGGAACCTTGAAGCCAGCGTTTTTGAACAGGCCCGGCCGACATGAACCTCGTGACCCGGCATGGCTTCAACATAGAGAAGTGTCGTCACTTTTCAAGTGGAATGTTACGGTCACCGTCACCTCGTGGCCGGGGCATGTCCGACACGATCACGAGCTCGCCAACCGGTCCGCCTTCGAACCTGCCGCTCAAGGGCCCAAAATGTCCCGAGCGCACCGAACGGCTGCTTTGTCCGCAGTGGTCTACTGGCGAATGTCCGGTCTGGAAAGGTTCGAACGGCCGGTCAGGCCGAGGACTTGGCGGTCGTCAGCCCAACGGTGCTGCATGATTGCCCGGGGGTGCGAGCGACGGCACAATGCCGTCGGTATTATCCGACCATCCTTTATTTCCGCACTCCCTGTTGAGCCCCTGAAGGATCCGATGCAGCTGGTGCACTCTCGGCGAGCGATTTCCGCCTTCCTTGCAGCCTGCTGCGGCCTGTTGGCCGCGGCGGCGGGCTTCGCTCTCGTCCGCGCCGGAGGTTCATTGCCGGCGCCGGTGAGCGGCTTCGCCTGGCTGATGGTGATACTGATGGTCGTGGGACTGCTGATCGGGCTGCGAGATACCTGGCGACCGCCGCTCATGTATCGCGCCGACGAGCGCGGCGTAACGATCTTCTACCAGGCCGACCGGCGCCGCTTCGCGGGACCGGGCGTCTTCCTGCCGTGGGAGTCGGTGACGAAACTGACCTTGGAAAAGCGTATTTGCAGGGGCCACACCGCGAGGAAAGTGAACATTTGGGTCGTGGTCTGCGCCCTGGACCGCGAGGCCCCGTTCCCGGTCGCGCAGCATAGTTCGGCATGTGAAGACGAGGACCATCTGGTGTGCCTCGATGCCGTGTCGGGAACTCTCTCCGGTGAAGAGATGCTCGCGCGACTGCGGGATTTGTGGGCGCGGGGCAAGCGCCGCGGAAGGGGCGCGAAGTTTCCATGACGAACGAACGGAAAGTCCCGCGCTGGCTCCCGCTGCTCTTCGTGGTGATCGGCGTCTACGTGGTGCTCTTGTCGCTCGGGGTCGTCCCGGATCTTCCCCATTCGAAAAAACAGGGGCTTTTCGCGACGCCGCATCACTGGCAGATCACCAGTTTCGGTCTGGCCTTCCTCTGCGCCGGCATCTCGGCGGCCTTCCCGGACCGGCGTCATTGGCTGTTGTTCCTCAATCACACGGTTCTTCTCGTTGCCTTCCTGGTGCCGACGACCTGGGTGCTGTTCTTCTCCGGCGCCGTTAACCGGCCGATGCAGATTTTCGGCGGCATCCCGCTCGTCGTCGGCGCCGTCGGCGGACTGCTGGGTCTGTGGCGGTTTGCCCGGTTCAACTCACGCGTGGATCAGATCACCCGGAAGCCGTGCGTGCCGTCGCGGACGAGCTGCGCGACGAGGCCGAATTCCCAGTCGAGATAGCCCTGCATCGCCTCGCGCGGGTTGTCGGTGCCCTCGTAGGGGCGGCGATAGCGGTCGATCGGCGGCGATGCGAGTCGGGTGTCGCCGGATTCCAGCGGTTGCGCCGCCGCCGACCATGCGCGATTGCCGCCATCGAGCAGCCACACGTCCGCCTCGACAAGGGCGTCCAGCTCCGGCGCCGTAAAGCTCGCAAGCAGACCGTCGTCGCACGTGAGGATGTAATGCTGGTGCCGCGGGAGTGCCTGCAGCGCATCGGCGAGCTGCGAGCGCAGGACGAAGTACGCGCCGGGTATGTGGCCCTTGCGGTACTGCGCGCTGGGGCTGAAGTCGAGCACGGCGACGTCCTCACCCGCGACCTGCCAGCGGGCGAGCGTTTCGGGCAGGATGCGGCGGATGCGCGGCAGGGACGGTAGCGGCGCGCGCCACGCGCCCTGCTCACGAAAATCGACCGCGGGGACGTCGTCGATGACGTGGACTTCCCAGCCCATTTGCGCGAGCCACGAGGCGGTCATGTTGGCGCGTACCCCGTCGTTGTCGACCAGCACGATGCGCGCGCCGCGCACCGGGGCCACCATTTCCGTCTCCTGCACGAGCTGTCCGCCCGCCATCGGGCGGAATCCGGGCAGATGGCCGGACTCGTATTCCTCGGGCGTACGCACGTCGAAGAAATAGGTGCTGCGGCCCTGCTGCGAGCGCCAGCGATCGACATCGGCGAGCGTCGCGCGCTGCACGCCGGCCCGGTCGGCAAGCGCGCGGGCTGCCTGCGCGGCACGCGCGCGGGTTGGCTCGGAGACTTCGCCGAAACGCCGCTCCTGCCCCCGTTCGAGGGCGAGCCCCGCGAGCGTCCAGCCGATCGTGCCGTTGCGCAGCGCCGCGACGGGGTTGGGGATGCCCGCGTTCACGAGCGACTGCGTGCCGATGATGCTGCGCGTGCGTCCGGCGCAATTGACGATCACCTGCGTCGCCGGATCCGGGGCGAGTTCGGCGATGCGCAGCACCAACTCCGCGCCCGGCACGCTGGTCGCGCTCGGGATGCTCATCGTGTGGTATTCGTCGAAGCGCCGTGCGTCGACGATGACGACGTCGGCATGGCGGTCGAGCAGCCCCCTGACCTCCTCCGCCGCGAGCGACGGCGTGTGCCTTTCGGCCTCGACGAGTTCGCCGAAGGCCTTGCTTGGCACATTCACGTCACGGAACAGCTCGCCGCCCGCTTCCCGCCAGCCGGCCACTCCACCCGCAAGCACGGCGACGTCGGTGTAGCCGAGGGCAGCGAGGCGCGCGGCGGAAGTTTCGGCGAGACCTTCGCCGTCATCCAGCACCACGATGGGCACGTCTCGCCGCGGGATTTTCGCGTACGCATCGAGCTCGATGCGCCCGAGCGGGAAGTTCGCCGCGAACAGGGGATGGGCCTGTGCGTGCGGGTCTTCTTCGCGCACGTCGAGCAGCGCGATTTCGCGGCGTTCTAGCAAGGCGGCGCGGACTTCGGCGTAGGTGCGTATTGCGATCTTTCCGGCCATTGCGTTAGCTCCAGAGGTTGGGAACGACGTCGCTCGCGTAGCCGGAGACGAGGGGTTTCGCGAAGCCGGTCTGCGGGTCGAACACGTCGCGCGCGCTCGTCCTCATTCGATGCGCGCCCCCGACTCGGCGATGACCTTGGCCCATTTCGCGCTGTCCTCGCGGATCACGCGCGCAAATTCGCCCGGCGTGCTGGTCTCGACGTCGAGGCCCTGCTCGGCCAGCCGCGCCCGGGTCGCGGGCAGGCTGGCGATGCGCGCGAACTCCGCATTCAGGCGCTCGACCACCGGCTTGGGTGTCGCGGCCGGAACGACGATGCCGAACCACGACGCCACCTCGAAGCCCTTCAGCCCCGCTTCGGCGGCGGTCGGCACGTCGGGCAGCACGGGCGAGCGCTTCGCGCTGCTGATCGCGAGGCCCTTGACCTTGCCGGCCTTGACCTGCGGCGCGAGGACGGCGAGCGTGTCGAAGGCGAGATTGACCTCGCCGCCGAGCAGCGCGGTGACCGCGGGCGCACTGCCCTTGTAAGGCACGTGAAGTAGGTCGACACCGGTGAGGCTCTTGAAGAGCTCCCCGGAGAGGTGGCACAGGGTGCCGTTGCCGCATGAGGAGTAGCTGATCTTGCCCGGCTGCGCCTTCGCGGTGCCGACGAGTTCCTGCAGGGAATTGGCATTGACCGTGCCGTTCGCAGCGACGACGTAGGGCACCGACGCGACGATCGCGACCGGCGCGAAGTCCTTGACCGGGTCGTAGCGCAGGTCTTTGGCGAGATTCGGCAGGATCGTCAGTTGTCCGGCCGGGGCGAGCGACAGGGTGTAGCCGTCGGGAGCCGACTTCGCCGCGGCTTCCGCCGCGATGGCGGTGCCGGCGCCCGGTTTGTTCTCGACGACGACGGGCTGGCCGAGCGCTGTCGACAGCTGTTCCGCATAGAAGCGGCCGATGATGTCGGAGGCACCTCCGGGCGGGAACGCGACGATGAGCTTCAGGGGCTTGCTGGGCCAACGGTCGGCGTCAGCGGCGGCTACCGGATTGGCAAGCGCAAGGGCCGCCAGCAGGGAGGCGGCCGAGCGAAAAACAGTGCGGGAGAGCGACATGGTATTTTCCTGACGACAAATGGAGATGAGTGGGCGCACCCGGCACGCTCAGCGTCCGGCGAACTGCGGCGCGCGCTTTTCGATGAAGGCGGCGATGCCCTCGTGGTAATCCTCGGCGCTGTTCACCGCCTCGACGCGCGCGCGAGCGATCGCGGCCGCTTCCGAAGGCCCCTTCGGCAGCACCTGCCCGACGTAGTCCTTCAGCATTCCGACCACCAGCGGCGCATTGGCGGCGATCTGCTGCGCCAGTTCGCGCGCGACATCAAGCTGCTGGCCGAGCGGCACGACGCGGTTCACGAGGCCCGCCTCGTAGGCGCGCTGCGCCGAGATCGAGCCGCCGACGAGCAACAGCTCCATCGCGACCTTGTGTGGGATGCGGGCGGCGAGCGAACTGATCAGCCCGCCGCTGTAGCCGACCTTCGCTTCCGGATAGGACAGCACGGTGTTGTCGGCCGCGACCGCGAGGTCCGCCATCTGCACGAGCACCAGCCCGCCGCCGACCACGAGCCCGGCGGTGACGGCGATCACGGGCTTCGTCACCGGCACACCGACGCCGGGCACCGCGCGCCAGAAGTCGTGCGGGATGTCGCGCAGGTCCGCCCCGGCGGTGAAGGCGCGTTCGCCAGTACCGGTGAGGATCGCGACGCGGTCGTCGCTCGCGTTGAAGCGGTGCCACGCGGCGTTGAGTTCGCGCACCACGTCGTGGTTGATGATGTTGTACTTGTCCGCGCGGTCGATGGCGATTTCGGCAATGCCGTTGCGCGAGGTATAGGTGACTGAGGACATGGGTTCCTTCCTGTGCTTTGGGGTTCGTTTCAGTTCGTCGTGGCGGCCAGCGGGAACCAGCAGGCGCTTTCGGCCATTGCCGCGTGCTTACGGTCGATGCCGATGTGGGCGATGCGCAGGTCGTGCGCCGGTGCGAATCCAAGGCCCGCGAATTCGTCGATGTCGGCGCCGGCCATCACGCCCCCTTCCCGACGATCTCGATCAGCTTCGTCTTCGCGCCACTGCGCGGGAAGCTGCCGAAGGGGACGATCTCGACCTTCGGGCGGAAGGTGAGCAGTTCGCGGATGCGCTGCTCGATCCGTGCGCCGAGCGCCGGCCACTCGCCAGTCGGGGTGTCGGCCGCGGCCTCGATGGCGAGGCGCAGCGGCGGCTCGACGCGCGGCGGCGGCGCGTCGAGGCGGATGCGCAGCTCGCCCGACACCTGCGGGCGGAACTGGCCGACGACGTTCTGGATCGCCGCCGGATACACCTTCACGCCCTTGATCGCGAGCATGTCGTCGACGCGGCCGATGATCTCCATGCGCGTGCCGAAATGGCCGCAGCCGGGGCACTCGCCGACGTGGAGGCGCAGGATGTCGCCGGTCGCGTTGCGGAACGCGGGGGCCGCTTCGTACTCGAGCGCCGTGTGGATCGCTTCACCCACCGCGCCGTCCTTCAGCTCGAGCGGCGCCTTGGTGTGGGGATCGACGAGGTCGTAGCGGAAGCAGTAGTCCTCGGCGAGGTAGTGCATCCCGTGCGAATGTTCGCTGTCGCAGATGATCGTGCCGTTGTGCCACGCGCCGCCGGTGGCGTCGAAGACCTGCGCGCCGAAGTGCTCGCGCACGCGCTGGCGGAAGGTGGGCAGGCTCGCACCGGGTTCGCCGGAGCAGTAGATGATTTCGATGCCGAGCGCGCCGACCGGCTTGCCGATCTCCTGCGGCGCACGCTCGATCAGCTGGCTCACCATCGACGGCGTCGCGAACAGCACGCGCGGACGTGTCAGTTCGATGTAGCGCAGGATCTTCGGCACCCCGCCCTCCGCCCCGACC
>NZ_WTVQ01000054.1 GCF_012910955.1 Aromatoleum diolicum | reverse complement strand
GGAAAAAACGGCGCAGGGAATCGAGCAGGCTCATGAAATCGTCTTGAACGGTGCGGGAATCCGCAGTTTAACAGGACGAATGCCTAATGCCCGTGCCAGTAGCGCGCCTCGCGGTCGCGCTGCGCCTGGATGTCGACACCTTTCGCAGTCACCTCGACGTTGATCGCCCCCTGCCGGTCGGTACGCCAGTTGCTCGCCCCCACCGCAGCCCAGCGATCCCACACAGCGGGATGGGGGTGACGGAACTGATTCAGGTAGCCCGCAGAAAAAATGGCCGCCTGCGGAGCAATCGCCGCAACAAAGTCCTCTCCGGACGACGAGCGGCTTCCATGATGCGGAACCAGCACGACGTCACTCGCAATTTCGGATCCATGCCGTTTCAGAAGACTGCGCTCCGCCGCACGTTCGATGTCGCCCACAAGCAGCACCGAACCACCGGGGGCCACGATGCGCAGCACGCAGGATGCGTCGTTGTCCTTATTCGGCGCGGGTTCATCCGAAGCCGGATGCAGTATTTCGAAATCGACCTCATCCCAACGCCAGCGGGTACCCGCCTCGCACGCGACGACACGTGTGCCGGGCACGTCACGGAGGGGATCGTCCGTCGGGAGATTCGCCATCAGATCACCGATCGTCACCCCTTCCACAAGCGAGCGGGCGCCACCGGAATGGTCCAGATCGTTGTGTGAAATGACGAGACGGTCGATCCGCTCGACGCCCGCTGCCTGCAGATAAGGCAGCAAGACCCGCACGCCCGCATCGCTGCCCTGCCCGTATGCCGGTCCGGCGTCGTAGAGCAACTCGTGCCGCGCCGTCTGCACATGTACCGCTGTACCCTGACCGACGTCGAGTGCAGTCATCCTGTACGCGCCCGGCACGGGACGCGGAGGCGTCCACACCAGCATCGGCAGCAGCGCGAACAGCCCCGCATGGCGCGCAGGCGTACCGCGCGGAAGCAACATCCAGCCCATCCCGAGCATTCCCGCTGCAGCCAGCATGGCTGGCGGAGCGGCCTGTTGCCACATCGCAAATGGAAAGGCCGCCATCCACTCGAGAACGACCATCAGCAAACCGGTCAGCCAATGTGCGAGTTGCAGCAGTGGCGCGAACGGCAGCACGATGGCCAGCAGCGTGAGCGGCGTAATGACGAAGCTCACCAGTGGAATCGCGACGGCGTTGGCGAAAGGCGACACCAGCGAAAAGGCATTGAACAGCACCAACAAGGCGGGAATGGTCGCAAGCGTGATCCCGAGCTGGCTGCCTATCGCCGCGCGCCAGCCGCTGGCAGTGGCAAGCCGGCCACCAAGCAGGTACATGAGGATGCCGACCGCCCCGAAAGAAAGCCAGAAACCCGCAGAAAGAACCGCCCACGGGTCGAACAACAGCACGCACAACAAGGCGAGTGCAAGCACCCGGCTTCCCACCACCTCGCGCCCGCCAAGCAGTGCCAATGCGATCACGGCAAGCATGATCAGCGATCGTTGCGTCGGGATTCCCAAGCCCGCCAGCACGGCATAGCTTGCTGCAGCGACAAGCCCCGCTGCCGCCGCAGCCTTCGCCGCCGGCCACCGCAATACCCGTCGGCGCGAGCGCCGCCAGCCCTTGCCAACGAGCCAGCCCACCATCAACCCGACCATCGAGACGTGCAATCCGGATATGCTTATTAGATGCGCTACGCCGGTTTTGCGGAAAATTATCCACTGCTCGTTCGGAATCGCGCGCTGATCCCCGACCGCAAGCGCAATCAATACGCCCACATAGTCCGCATCCGGCAGCGTCGCCGCAAAACGAGCACGAATCGCAT
The DNA here is from genome assembly GCF_012910955.1 of Aromatoleum diolicum. Classification (GTDB taxonomy): domain Bacteria; phylum Pseudomonadota; class Gammaproteobacteria; order Burkholderiales; family Rhodocyclaceae; genus Aromatoleum; species Aromatoleum diolicum. The sequence continues at coordinate 26,908 of NZ_WTVQ01000054.1, read as the reverse complement.
CACGCAGCCGATGCACGACAATCATCGGTTCCGGCACAAATGGATCGAGCAGCAGCGGCTTCTCGCCCGCCCGCACGTTGCCAGTTGCGCGTATTCCCCGCTCGAGCAGTGCCGCCTCGTAGTCGAACCCCTCGGGATTCACAAGCCCGTGCGGCCGCTTGAGGCGCACCGTGAAGCGCCAGCGCTCCCCCGGTCGCACTGCCGGGGCCTTGTCCTCGCCGGCCCCCTCGCGATCGCTCCGGTACCACGCCAACAGTATTCGGCTGGGCAATGGCGCTGCGGTACGCTCCACCCGGAACGAAAAGCGCACGCCGCGCTCGGACGGTTCTGGCAACTCATCGACGACACCGGTCACTTCGACGTCGCGCCCCTCCCAAGCCTGCGGCAATTCATCCGCCAGGCGCCACTCCGCACGCCAGGCCGCCCATGCGAAGCCGATCAGCAATGCGAGCAACAGGATGCTCGCGCGGACCATGACACCGCCCGCCACGTAGCGGCCTCTGCGATACACCCCCGCGCCCGCGACAAGCGAGGCCGCCGTAAGCATGCTGAGCCAACCACGCGCTGGTAGCTGTGGCAGGTATTGGCATAGCCACACCCCGAGACCGAAAGCAATTATTGCCATACGCATAGTCGTTAATCATGCCCTCAAGGACCACGAACGAGCAAGTTGAATGCCCGCGACGGTCGATCAAGACTCTGCAATTTGGGTTTGCCCAGCCCGGCATTTAGAATCGGACCTCAACCCCACGAGCAAGCATGCGCAAGACCCTCAAACGATTCCTGCCGAACCACGAATCGATTCACGCCAACCGCTGGCTGCGACCGTTTTCCAACACGCTGCTGCATCCGCGCCTGTGGCACCTCAACCGGCACTCGGCCGCGGGCGGCATTGCGCTGGGCTTGTTTTGCGGTTTGATTCCGGGACCTTTCCAGGCACTCGCCGCGGCGGCGGGCTGCGTACTGTTCAAGGTGAACCTGCCGCTCGCGGTCGTGACAACGCTCTACTCCAATCCGCTGACGATCGTGCCGCTATACGTCCTCGCGTATGGTGTCGGCGCCCGCGTCTTGGGTCTCCGCGAAAATGGCTTCGTCCAGCCGCCGGAACTCGGCGATCTCGATTTGGGGGCGTGGCTTACGGCCGTGGCCGACTGGATGGTAGGTCTCGGAAAACCGCTCGCCCTCGGCTTGATCGTACTTGCGGCGATTTTCTCGCTACTTGGCTATATTGGCGTGAAGGCGGCGTGGCGATACTGGCTGATCCGCACATGGCATGGCCGCCGCGCACGGCGCAGCGGCGGCGACCGCGAGGAGTAACGGCTTTTACACCAGCCGGCCGTCCTCGAGGCGCAGGGTGCGCTGCGTGCGGCGGGCCAGTGCCTCATCGTGCGTGACGATGATGAAGCTGGTTGCGTGCCGCTCGTTTAGACTGAGCATCAGGTCGAAGATTACCTCAGCCGTTTTCCGGTCGAGGTTTCCCGTAGGCTCGTCGGCCAGGACGCAGGCCGGCCGCGTCACCAGCGCACGCGCAATCGCCGCCCGCTGACGCTCGCCTCCCGAGAGCTCACCCGGAGTATGGTCCAGCCGGTGCCCCAGCCCGACTTCCTGCAGCATCGCCGCCGCTTGCGCATTGGCCTCGTCGCGTTCGATGCGGCGAATGTAGAGCGGCATGGCGACATTCTCGAGCGCCGAAAACTCCGCCAACAGGTGGTGGAACTGATAGACGAAGCCGAGTGCTTCATTGCGCACACGTCCGCGCTCGGCATCCGACATGTGGGAAAAGTCCTTCCCCATCAGCCGCACCTTACCCGCACTCGGCACATCCAGTCCGCCAAGCAGGTGCAGCAGCGTACTCTTGCCCGAACCGGACGCCCCGACAATCGACAGGCGTTCGCCGCGCGGTACTTCCAGCGTCACGTCGCGCAGCACCTGCACGGCATCCGGACCTTCGCGAAAGGTTTTCGTCAGGCCGCTGCAGGCCAGCACCATTTCGTTCGTCGTCTCACTCATAACGCAGTGCCTCGGCAGGGTTGACGCGACTGGCGCGCCAACTCGGATACAGCGTGGCGACCAGGGTCAGGACGAATGACACCGACACGATACTCACCACGTCCGCGGCAAGCACCTTGGAGGGCAGTTCGCTGATGTAATAGACCTCCTTGTTCCACAGCGTCGCACCAGTCAAAGTTTCGAGCGCCGGGATCACCACGTCGAGATTGTTCGCGAGCAGCAAGCCGCCCGCCACGCCCGCGGCGAGACCGACCAGACCGATGATCGCACCCTGCAATACGAAGATTCCCATGATCGACCGCGGGCTCGCGCCGAGCGTACGCAGGATCGCGATGTCCGCGTATTTTTCCTGCACCGCCATCACCAGCGTGGATACGATGTTGAATGCCGCGACGGCGACGATCAGGAACAGGATGATCGTCATCATGGTTTTTTCGAGGGCCACCGCACGGAAGAAATTGGCGTGGCTGCGCGTCCAGTCGCTGACGGCGAGATTGCCATCGAGCAGACTGGTGAGCTCGCGGGCTACGCGCGGCGCCGCAAACAGGTCATCGAGCTTCAGGCGCACCCCGCTCACGCGTTCGTCCATGCGATAGAGCACCTGCGCATCACGCATATGCACCAGTGCCAGCCCGGAGTCGTACTCGTACATACCGGCTTCGAAAATGCCGACCACCTCGAACTGCTTGACCCGAGGCAGCACCGCGGCCGGCGTCACCAGTCCCTGTGGCGCAATCAGCGTCACCTTGTCGCCCTGCTGCACGCGCAACGCAAAGGCGAGATCGCGCCCCAGCACAATGCCGAAGCTGCCAGGCTGCAGCGCATCGAGGCTACCCGCGCGCATATAGCGGGCGAAATCGGCCACCTGATCCTCCGCTGCCGGCAGCACGCCGCGCACGATGGTGCCGCGGACCGCCTGATCGAAGGACAGCATGCCCTGCTCCTGGATGTATGGAGCCGTAGCACGCACGCTCGAATGTTGCGCAGCTTGATCGGCCACCTGCTGCCAGGCATCCAGCTCGCCGTCGAAACCTGAGATCTGGATGTGCGATGCGACCCCGAGGATGCGTGTTCTTAGCTCTTCCTGAAAACCGTTCATCACCGACAACACCACGATCAGCGCCGCAACGCCCAAGCCGGTACCCAGCATCGACACCAGCGAGATGAAGGAGATGAAGCGATTGCGCCCCTGAGCACGCTTGCGCGAACGGGTGTAACGCAGTCCAACCAGGAATTCGTAACGCATCAGTATTTGCGGAGTCAGGTCGCGAAAATCAGAAAGTCCGGCATTGTGCCGGGGATGTGCCCGCTTGGGGAGAGCCGCGAGACCTTGACGCTCAACCGGCGTATGTTGCTTTGCACAATTAGGGTTTTCAGCAACAGGGTATCTCCCGGTTTCGACCCCAGCCGCTTTTCTCTATCGTGCGCACCGGCACCAAGCATTCTGTCCTCCATTCATCAAACAATTAATCGGAGATACTCATCGTGGTTTGGCAGCAGCTATACGATCCATTCAATAACATCTGGCTATCGAGCGCGGTTGCCGCGATCCCGGTCGTCGTCATGCTGGTCGGTCTCGGCTTTATGCACATGAAAGCCCACATCGCCGCCGGTCTCGGTTTGGGGAGCGCCCTGCTGATTGCCATTTTCGTTTTCGGCATGCCGGCGTCGATGGCAGGTAACGCGACCCTTTACGGTGCAATGTTCGGCCTGCTGCCGATCGGATGGATCGTACTCAACATCATCTTCCTGCATCAGCTCACGACCGAGAACGGCTCGTTCAAGGTGCTGCAGGAGAGCCTGACCGGCATCACGGATGACCGCCGCATTCAACTGCTATTGATCGCGTTCAGCTTCGGTGCGTTCTTCGAGGGTGCTGCAGGCTTTGGAACGCCCGTCGCGGTGACCGGCGCGATCCTGATCGGTCTCGGCTTCTCCCCACTCGCCGCCTCGGGGCTTGCACTGATCGCCAATACCGCGCCGGTGGCCTATGGTGCGCTGGGGACACCGGTGATCGCACTCGCCGCCGTAACCGGTCTCGACCTGCTCGAACTGTCCGGCATGATCGGCCGCCAGCTGCCATTCTTCTCGCTACTGGTGCCGTTCTGGCTGATCTGGGCCTTCGCGGGCTTCCGCGGCATGATCCAGATCTGGCCCGCGATCCTCGTGGCCGGCTTGTCATTCGCGATCCCGCAATATCTCGTGTCGAACTTCCACGGCCCCTGGCTCGTCGACGTCGTCGCGGCCATCACATCAATGGTTTCGCTGATCCTGTTCCTCAAGGTCTGGAAGCCGAAGCAGGTCTGGCGGTCGACCGCGCTCAAGGGCCGTGACGAGGATGCAACGGGTGACAAGATCGTCGCCGGCGCTGCCGCCACGGGCGCTGCAGCAGCTCCCGCTGCCCGACCGGATGGTCGTGCCGTGATGCTGGCGTGGATGCCCTGGGTCGTACTCACGGTCTTTGTCTTCATCTGGGGAGTGCCGGATTTCAAGAAGTGGCTCGACACCATTTCAGTCTTCAAGATCCCCTTCACCGGTCTACATAACCTCGTAGAGAAGGTCGCTCCAGTCGTCGCCGCACCGCACAAGGAAGCCGCGATCTACACCCTCAACTGGCTATCGGCGACCGGTAGCGGCATCTTCATCGCCGCTCTGGTCTCGGGATTGCTGATGAAGTTCCGGCTGGGCCAGCTTTTCGCCATCTACTGGCGGACGATCAAGCTTGTGAAGATGTCGCTGCTGACCATCGTCATCATGCTGGGCCTGGGTTACCTCACTCGCTACTCCGGCCTGGACGCGACCCTCGGCCTGGCATTCGCCAACACGGGCGTTTTCTATCCGCTGTTCGGCACCCTGCTGGGCTGGCTCGGCGTTGCGCTGACGGGTTCCGACACCGCCGCTAACGTACTGTTCGGCGGCCTGCAGAAAGTAACCGCGGAACAACTCGGCTTGAATCCGGTTCTTATGGCCTCTGCGAACAGTTCGGGCGGTGTGATGGGCAAGATGATCGACGCCCAGTCGATCGTCGTAGCAAGTACTGCGACGCGCTGGTTCGGCCACGAAGGCGACATCCTGCGCTACGTGTTCTTCCACTCTATTGCGCTTGCCGTACTGGTGGGCTTGCTGGTGACCCTGCAGGCCTATGTGTACCCCTTCACGGCGCTGGTCCACTAATCGCGACAGTCGCGCCGGTTCCGGTGATCCCCTGCGGGAACCGGCGCGGTCCCTGAAGCCAACCATCAAAGTCACACGCGGAGCAACACCATGTACAAGAGGATCCTTGTTGCTGTCGATGACAGTACGACATCCAACGCAGCACTGAACGAAGCCATCAGCCTGGCCAAGACCATGGGCGCCGCACTGCGTATCGTTCATGTCACCGATGAAGTACCGATCCGCAACGCGATTGGCCTGGAAGCGCTGCTTGACGTTGCGCAAGTCGAAGATGCGATGCGCCAGGCCGGGCGGGCACTTCTCGACGCTGCGGCAAAGAAGGCTGCCGACGCCGGCGTGCAGGCAGAAACCGATCTGCTCGAAGCACCCAGCAAGCTTGAAGCGTCGCACAAGCGCGTAGCCGAGTGGATCGTCGAAGGCGCGGACACGTGGCAGGCGGATGTCATCGTCGCCGGCACCCACGGCCGGCGCGGCTTTGCGCGACTGTTTGTCGGTAACGTCGCCGAAGATCTCGTCCGCCTGGCCAACACCTCGCTGGTCCTGGTGCGCGGGCGATAAGCGCATGCCGGGTGCCGCTTGGGTGGCACCCGGGGTTCCGCGTTCATACCAGCAGCACCCTTTCGCCCGTTTTCGGCAGCACACGGGGGCACTCGATCCCCGTGCACAAATCCTGCACGGAAATACATCCACGTCAGCCTGATCCGCCTCCGATACGCACGGACCGCCGGACCCGCTAGCCGCCACTCCGGTGCGAAGCATCCATTACGGAAAGTGCCGCCTTCAGCGTACTCGCCATCCACACGGCGATGACCAGCACCACCTGTTCCTGGGAAGCAAATGCTCCCACCGGTTTTGATCGCCGGCCAATCTGCTTTGCCTTCGATTTGCATATTCTTTTGCAATATTCCGATGGTATTATCAGGCGCCCCGCCGTGGGGCATCACTCGAAGGAGAAGCTTGATGAATCCGTCCCGCCGCAACTTGTTCAAGATGGGTGGCATGGCTCTGGCCATGATTCCGGTAGTCGCCATCGCAGCCAAGAACGACAGCATCCGCACTTCGATGAGGTACAAGGATTCCCCGGAAGGCGAAAATAAGTGCGCAAACTGCAACCTGTTCGTTCCAGGCGCCTCCCCCACTGATCTCGGCGGCTGTAAGGTCTTCCCCAACGACACCGAAATTTCGCCAAATGGTTTCTGCATTGCCTGGGCCAAAAAGGCCTGACAGGCCGAACGCAGCACCCGCCGCGTGCAACGCGCGGCGGGCCGAATTACAACACCGGTGCAATCCCATGCACCGGCTCCCGCACCGTTCCCTCCAGAGCAACGTCCACTCATCTTGCAACCTACCGCCAAGCGCATGAACAAGGCCGATGCAGCAACACCCTGCGGGCTGCGTCGTCTCGTCACGAACCGGCTTAGCCCCTGTGCTAGACTCGGCCGGCTTTTTCTTCCGGCCGCCTCATGCAGATTCATCTCGTCATCCCCGGTCTGATCTGGCCGGGCATCTCGGCCATCAGCCCCGCCTCGGGCCTCGAACTGCCCGCCCTTGCCCGGATGCTCGGCCTCGGCCGTCATCGCATGGCTCCCTTTGAGCCGCTTGACCATCAACTTGCCCGCCTGTTCGGTTATGTGACGCCCGCGAGCGAGTCCGATTCACTTCCACTGGCGGCCCTGCGCCGGCTCGGCGAACCGTCGATGCCGGCCCCGGACGTGAACAGTCAGTGGTTATGTGCAGATCCCGTCAATCTGTCGTTTGCACGCGAGCATCTCCTGCTCAACGAGTTTCCCGCTGACGGACTCGATCCCGCGGAAGTCGCCGCATTGATAGCGTCGCTAAACGAAACCTTCCCCGACCTCGGCCGGTTCGAGGCCTGCACACCGACGCGCTGGTATCTGCACCTTGCCGCCGCGACGCACGCCAAGCTATTTCCGCTACACGATGTCATTGGCCGCCCGATCAAGGATTTCCTGCCTGAAGGCAACGATGCACGCCTGTGGCAGCGGACACTGAACGAGGCACAGGTCCTGCTGCACAACCACCCGGTAAACCAGGCGCGTGAGGCCTCCGGTCGCCGTCCGGCAAACAGCCTGTGGTTCTGGGGCGCCGGCATGCTGAGGCCCGGCACCGCGTGCTCCTTATCGACGGTGCAGTCGCGCGAACCGCTCACCCGTGGTCTGGCGCGCGCCGCCGGGGTAACCGTCAACGAGCCCGATTGCCGTGAGGCGCTGAAGCAGGACACGCTGATCGTGCTCGACAGCCTGCTCAAGCCCTCACTGCAGCTCGACATCGACAGCTGGCGCGCCTGTCTGGTGGAGCTCGAGCGCGACTGGTTCGCCCCAATTTCCGACTCACTGCGCACTAAACGCCTGCATACCCTGACACTCACTGCGCCGGGGGATCGCGGAACCCTCGAACTGTTGGCGCGCGCGACCGATGGATGGAAGTTCTGGCGCAAACCTCTTGCTTTCGACGCCCTGCTAAAGTCGCTGAGCCCCTCCCCCATTCAGCTCCCCGGACAATCGCCGGGCACCACGTCCGAGTATCCCGCCCGATGACCCACATCCAGCCCCGGGCGGTCCCGACCCGCGCCGTGCAACGCCTGATCGACGCCGGCACCCACCCGCTGCTCGCCCGTATCTATGCCGCACGCGGCATCACCCGCCGCGACGAACTCGATTACGGGCTCAAGGCGCTATTACCGCCTGATGCACTCAAGGGCACGCACGAAGCCGCGCAACTGCTCGCCGACGCCATCGAAGCCGGAGCGCGCATGGTGATCGTCGCCGACTACGACTGTGACGGCGCCACCGCCTGCGCCGTCGGCGTCCGGGCACTACGGGCCTTCGGCGCCGACGTAAGCTACCTGGTGCCGAATCGCTTCGAATATGGCTACGGCCTGACGCCGGCCATCGTGGAACTGGCTGCGCGCATGCAGCCCGACGTGCTGATCACCGTCGACAATGGCATTGCCAGCGTCGACGGTGTCGCCGTCGCGCGCAGCTACGGTATGGCCACCGTCATCACGGACCACCACTTGCCCGGCGACACCTTGCCCGACGCGGACGTGATCGTGAATCCGAACCAGCCCAGCTGCGACTTCCCAAGCAAGTCACTGGCCGGCGTCGGCGTGATGTTCTATACGATGCTTGCCTTGCGAGCTGAATTGCGCGAACGCGGCGTCTTTTCCGATCGGCAGGAACCGAATCTCGGCGAACTGCTCGACCTCGTCGCGCTCGGCACCGTCGCCGACGTCGTGAAGCTCGATCACAACAACCGTATCCTGGTGTCGCAAGGCCTCGCGCGGATGCGCGCCGGACGCATGCATCCGGGCATCCGCGCCTTGTTCGCGGCAGCCGGCCGCGACCCGGTGCGGGCCAGCACCTTCGACATGGGCTTCGGGCTCGGCCCGCGCCTGAACGCAGCCGGTCGCTTGTCCGACATGAGCCTGGGCATCGAATGTCTGATCACCGACGACATGGCGCGCGCGCTCAATATCGCGCAGGAACTCGATAAGCTCAACCGCGAACGACGCAGTATCGAGCAGGATATGCAGGAAGGCGCGCTCGCTCGGTTGGCTGGCTTCGATCCGGGCAACACAGCGACGGTCAGCCTGTTCGAGGCGGACTGGCATCAGGGCGTGATCGGCATCGTCGCCGGACGCATCAAGGAGAAGCTGCACCGTCCCGTTATTGCCTTCGCGCGTGGCGACGAGGGCGAACTGAAAGGCTCGGGACGTTCGATCCCCAATCTGCATCTGCGCGACGCGCTCGATCTGGTGAGCAAGCAGCATCCCGAGTTGATCCTGCGTTTCGGCGGACACGCCATGGCCGCCGGCCTGACGATCCGCGAAGGCGACTATGGGCGGTTCCAGTCGGTATTCGAGGAAATCGTGCAGTCGCTCGTCGATCCCGCCGACCTCACGCGCACGCTGGAGACCGACGGTGCGCTGGAAAACGGTTACATGAGCCTCGATTCCGCGCGCCTGATCGAGCAGGACATCTGGGGCCAGGGCTTCGCAGCGCCGGTATTCAATGACGTGTTTCGGGTGGATAACCAGCGGCTGCTGAAAGACAAGCACCTGAAGCTGCAGCTATCGAAGAACAATGTGCGCTTCGACGCGATCCGCTTCAATTTCGCGGAGGGCGCGGCCGCGCAGATCCATGCCGCCTACCGCTTGGCGCCGAACGAGTACAACGGCGTCACCAGCCTGCAGCTGATGCTGGAACACTTCGAAGCCGCCTGAACCTCGCACCCGCCACCTGAATGCCCCGGCCGACATCCACGATGTCGCCCGGGGCGTTTTTTTGATCTTGATCAAACACGCGCGAGATTTTTGTGCAGTGCACATTCCCCCTGCAAAAAAGTGGGTAAAATCACCCACTATTCAATCGCACTATGCAAAGGGAGTAGGCAATGAAGCATTCCATTTTCATTTCTTCCATCATCGCCATGACGATCGCGAGCCCCTTGGCACATGCGTACAAGCAAGGCGACCTCGTTCTCCGCGCTGGCGCAGCGACCGTAAGTCCGGAAGTGGGCGGCTCCGACGTTTCCTCGAGCGCGACAGGCAAAATCGCCGGCTCGAATGTCACCGTGACGGATAACACGCAGCTTGGGCTGACGCTCGGGTACATGCTGACCGACCATATCGGCGTCGAACTGCTTGCCGCGACCCCCTTCAAGCACAGCGTCGGCGTCAAGGGCCTGCCCGCCGGCCTGAACGGCAAGCTCGCCACGATCGAGCAGCTGCCGCCGACGGTTGTGCTGCAGTATTTCCCGATGGATTCGGCGTCGAAATGGCAGCCGTACATCGGCGCTGGCATCAATTACACGGCCTTCTTCAATGAAGATCTGACCGACGAGCGCAAGGCGCAGGGCTTTTCCCATCTGGATCGGAAGGACTCGTGGGGACTCGCGCTGCAGGCAGGCATCGACTATATGCTGACCGATAGAATCGTCCTGAATGCGGCAGTGTGGCGCATCGGCATCGACACGCAGGCAAGTGCACGCCATACCGCCTTGGGCAAGGTCAAGGTCAGCGTAGAAATCGACCCGTGGGTGTATATGGTCGGTGTCGGTTACCGCTTCTGAGCGCTCGTCGCTCGTGGGCCTGAATGAAACGGCGACTACCTTGCAGTCGCCGTTTTTTTGCTTGCACGAGTCAAGCTTCGACACTATTGCTGACTAAATCAATTGCACCTGCAATCTCGCAGCAAGTCGGAGCCGGGGTATACTCTTCGGTTTTCCAGAATTCCCCGGAGCACGCTCATGGAAGCCGAACGCCTGAATGCCATCGCCCAGAAACTCGACGACCTCCGTTCCCGGGGTCGCGAACTTCGGAGGTATCTTTGACTACGATGAAAAGGCGTCAAAGCTAGAAGAAGTCACCCGCGCGCTGGAAGATCCATCGGCCTGGGACAACGCCGCCCGCGCCCAGGAGCTGGGCAAGGAGAAGCGCCAACTCGAAAACGTCGTGCATAACCTGCGCGACATCGAGCAGTTGTCCGTCGACCTCAAGGATCTCTACGATCTGGCCGAAGCCGAGGACGACGAGGACACGCTGACCGCGGTCGAGTCCGATCTGGGCGAACTTGACGCCAAAGTGCATCAGCTGGAGTTCCGCCGGATGTTCTCCAATCCGATGGACCCCAACTCCTGCTTCATCGAAATCCAGGCTGGTGCTGGCGGCACCGAAGCGCAGGACTGGGCCGGCATGCTCGAGCGCATGTATTTGCGCTATAGCGAACGCAAGGGCTTCACCGTCGAACTGATGGAAGAGTCGGAAGGTGAAGTGGCAGGCATCAAGGGCGCAACCATCAAGGTCAGCGGCGACTATGCCTATGGCTTCCTGCGCACCGAAACCGGCATCCACCGCCTCGTACGCAAGAGCCCGTTCGACTCCAATGCGCGGCGCCACACCAGTTTCTCGTCGGTGTTCGTGTATCCGGAAGTTGATGACTCGATCGAGATCGACATCAACCCGGCCGATCTGCGCATCGACACCTATCGCGCGTCCGGCGCGGGCGGCCAGCACATCAACAAGACCGATTCGGCGGTGCGGATCACGCACGAACCGACCGGCGTCGTCGTGCAGTGTCAGAACGACCGTTCGCAGCACAAAAACAAGGCCGAAGCGATGTCGATGCTGAAGGCGCGGCTGTACGAACTGGAGCTGCGCAAGCGCCAGGCCGAGCAGCAGAAGCTCGAAGACTCGAAGAGCGATATCGGGTGGGGCCACCAGATCCGCTCCTACGTGCTCGACCAGTCGCGCATCAAGGATTTGCGTACCAACTACGAAGTCGGCAACACGCAAGCCGTGCTCGATGGCGACCTCGACGACTTTATCGCTGCGAGCCTCAAGCAGGGTGTCTGACCGCTATCTGCATCACCCCGCATGACGCCTGACCTCGCAGACTTCCTCGCCCCCGGCGTGGCCGCGGACGACGTGCCCGAACTGGCAACGCTCGCTGCGGCCCGGCCGCTGATCGACGCCTTCATCACACTGTTCCGCGGCTCCGAGGCCGAGGTGCTGACGCGCCTGCTGGTCCTGCGCGAAATCGGTCAGGAAGCCGAGGCACCGCGCTGGTCGCCCGAGGTGCTGCGTGCGCGCTTCACCTATCTCGACACGGTGAAACTCGAAACGGTATTGAAGCGCCTGCGCGACAACGCCTTGCTCGCCTTTGGCGACGACGGCCTTTACCACCTCTCCGACCTCGGTCGCAACGCGGTGGCAGCGATCTCGATGCTGTTGCGCTTTTCGACCGAGGAGGATGCCGAACTGGGCTTTCTCACCGCCCAGCTCGCCGGCCTGCAGGCAGTCGGCAGCGTCACGCCGGAAGCGCTCGGACACCTGCTGTCAAAGCTCAACGACCTCACCTGGCACTTCGAGGAAGCGATCGCGTCCGGCTCGGAATTCCATATCCTTGGCGCCCGCCGACGGTTATCGGCGAACGAGCGCTGGCTTGCGCGCGGCACCGAGATCCTTACCGGCCTGCTTGCCGACCCGGAAGTCCCTTTCGATATCGCCCGCATCGCGCAGCGCATCGGGCTGGCGCAGTCGCGGCTGGCACGCGCCGATGCCGCCTTCCAGCGGGCGCTCAACAAGATCGAGGCGCAGCGTGTCACGCTTGGCGCCTCGGGTATTTCCTCGTCGGATGTCGCCGGCTGGCTGCGCAGTCTGAATGCCGCGCAACTCGCAGACTTCGCCGCAGGGACGCTGGCCCTGGTGCCGGAGATCCCGCTACTCGCCGGTGGCCACGAACTGCTCGATCGCGCCGAAGCGGTGCTGTCCGATGAAGTGCGCCGGCACGAGGACGACGCCAGCCTGCCTCCACCGGACAACGCCGCTGTCAGCACCGCGCCGGAGCAAGACGATCTCCGGCTCCTGCAACACTTCACGCGGCGCCTTGGCCACTTGCCCGACAGCACGCCGCTGCAGGTCATCGTTGCTGGCGGCGGTTTTGCGCCGGCAGCTTACCGCCTGTCGTTGCTCGCACTGCTTGCCGACGGTGAATCGGCCGGACCAGCCGACGGTCCAGTGGGCGATTTCATGCGCCTGCCCGTCGACGTGCAGTTCGGTGATCGCCTGGTCCCGGTCGGCGAGGACGAAATCGCTGCCATCTCGGACGGCAGCGTGGCTCCCCGCCAGTCCCACTCTGCCACCGTGCCCGACACGCCCCTCATGGACGCTTGATGGAACACGAACTCAAGACCCTTACCGCGCGGCTGCTCGCCAACCGCTGGCTGCCGCGCAGCGATCGTCTGGTGCGCCGCGCGCTGGTTGATGAAAGCTTCCGCGTCGAACTCGACCACCGCCTTGCCGCGGTCGGACTGCAATTGCAGGACAACCCCTACGCCGGCCACGTCGCCGCCGCACTCGCCCCGGACATGATGGAGCCGGTATTCGGCGCCCGCCGCGAATACGCCGCCAGCAACGTCGGCCTCAACCGCGACGAGATCGCGCTGCTGGTGGTGATCTGGTCGCTGATCGTACTGCCCAAGCGCGAACGCCAAGTCACACGCCGCGAACTTGCCGACGATGGTCAGGGCGACATGTTCGGCGCCGAAAAGCCGGTCGCACACGGCGACACCGTTTCAGGGGGTCTCTCGGAGGCCTCGCTGATCGCGGATTTCGGCGCGCAGCTCGGCGGCAAGACCAAGGTCAAGAACTTCCTGCTCGGCAAACTCGCGCGCCTCGGCTTCATCGAACGGCGCAACGGCGTCCTTTATGAAGGCCCGCTGCTCGACGTCGCGCTCGACTATCGCGTGCTCGCCGACCGCATCATCCACGGTACGCTCGCCGAAGTGCTCGCCCGCGCCGGCCACCCGGTCCCCGAAACCAATGCTTTCGAACAGGCCGAGGTGCTGCCCGACGCCGACGGTGACGAGGAAGACGCCTGATGTTCCATATCAAACAACTCGAACTCGTTCACTGGGACTACTGGCGGCGTTTCGCGTTGCCGCTCGACGCCCAGATCATCACCATCGTCGGGCCGAACGGTTCGGGTAAAACCACGCTGCTCGACGCGCTGCGTACCCTGTTTGCGCTGCGCTGCTCGGGCAAGCGCGATTTTCGCCGCTACGTACGCCGCGCCGAGCGCAGCTTCGCGTGGATCCGCGCGGTCATTGCGAACCAGCCCGGCGCCACCGGACGCCGACCGTTCTTCCCCTGCCTCCACGACGAAGTGACGCTCGCCTGTCGCATCCGCCGTGCCGGCGGCGAGTGGACGCGCGATTACACGATCGTCGACGGCGACCAGCCGATCGAGACACTGGAACAGGGCGAGGACTGGATCGGCCTGCGCGACTACCAGAACCGCCTTGCGTGGGGCGGCCTCACCCCCGCCATCGCCAAGGTCCTGGCGCTTGAGCAGGGCGACACCGACAAGCTGTGCGAATACTCGCCAAAGGCCCTGCTGGAACTCGTCTTCGACGTCTTCGGCGACAAGGAAGTCCTCGACAATTACCAGGCCGCGCGCGAGGAACAGAGAAGCGCCGAGCGTGAACTCGACGACCTCGGGCTCGACCTCGACCGCCTGCGCGCGCAGGCCGAGGGCCGCCGCCTCGAAGCCGACAACTACCTGCAGTGGAAGCAGCTTGCCGACGAGGCCCAGGCGCTCGACGCCGAGATCGTGCCACGCCTCGAAGCAGCCGAGCTCACCCGCGACATCGCTGCGGAACGTGTCGAACTGTCCCGCCAAGGCGAGGAACGCGTCACGAAGCAGGCCGAACGCCGCAATGCTCGCCAGCGCCTGGAGCAGGTCCAGGCCGAAAAGGGCCAGGTGGAAGGCGAGCGCCGGCACCTGCGCGCCACGCTCGAATCAGCGGACGCAGCCCACCTCGCCGCACACGACCAGGTGCGCGACGCCGAAAAGCTGATCGCCGAACGCGATACGCTGCGCGCCCAGCTCGCCGCCGAGCATGGGGCCGACGCGGTGGTGCTCGAACGTGAACACGAAGCCGCCGAATCCGCGCTCGTCGAGTTGCGCAAGCAGGAACGCGAACTCGTCGCCGCATTCGAGGACAAGACCCAGACCCTGCGTAATGCGCGCACACGCAGCGGCCCGTCGGGCGATCCCGAGGTCGCGCGCTTCCGCGCCTTGCTCGACGAACAGGGCATCCCCCACCGCGGCCTTGCCGAAATCGTCGAAGTCACCGACGCTACATGGCAGGCAGCGCTCGAAGCGGTACTGCGCCCCTACCGCCACGTCATCCTGCTGGAGCGCGAGTCCGACCGCCACGCCGCCTGGGCACTGGGCGAGCGCGAACGCTTTCGCCATTTCCTCGTCCCCGAGCGCGAAGAAGCCCCGCCGGCTACCGCCCGTAGCCTCGCCGAAGTCGTGCGATTCGACGCGCCCGTCCCACGCTGGCTCGCCGACCTGCTGAACCGCATCCGTCGCGTGGACAGCGTCGACGCCGCCCGTGACCTGTCTCGCGAGATCGAATGGATCACCCGCGACGGCTACCACCGCGAACGCCGGGGGGCACGCCATCTGGGCCGCCCAGCCGAATTCCACTTCGGCGAACTCGCCCGCCAGTCGCGCATCGACCAACTCGAAGCCGACATTGCTGGCCTCGACCGCAAACTGCACGCGGTGCGCCCGAAAGTGGCCGAAGCCGCCGAGCGGCTCACCGGCCTGCGTCAGCGCCTGCTCGGCCTGCAGTCGGCACAGCTTCTCGCGGCCAAGGCCCAAATCTATTCCGAAGCAGAATCCGCCCTGCCCGCCGCCCGCGCCGCGCTGACGACGGCAATCGGCGAACGCGCCGAAGCCAAGGGCGCCCTCGACCAGCTCAGCGGCAGACTCTCGGGCATCGACATCGAAATCGACCGCCGCAACCGCGAACTGCGTGCGACCGAAGCGCGTCTGGCCGAACTCGAACACGACACCGCGCCGCGTCGCCGCACCCAGGCCGAACGCATCCAGCGCCTGCGCCGACTGCGCCGCGGCATGCCTTCGCACTGGCGCAACCCTGCCGACCTCGCCCTGCTCGCCGAACGCTACGAAAACGCCGCCACCGCCCGGCGCGAACGCGAACGCCTGCGCAACCGGCTCGCCGAAGGCGACTGGGTCACTGATCCGGCAGTGATCACGCTGTCGGAACGCCTCAAGGCCGATGTCACCCGGCGCGAGCGCGACTACCTCGACCGCCAGGGTTATTGCGCGACCGCCCGCCGCCTCACCGAGGAAGCCCGCGCCGCCTACGCGGCCAAACTTCGCGCCACCGTGCGTCAGTACGGCAAGAACCTGAAGGCGCTGGCTGAACTCGCCAACGTCAGCGTCGACTGTCCCACGCCGGCGCTCGGCCACGACGACCTGTCGCTTGCGCATGCGGGGCTCGAGGTGCGTTTCGACTTCGACCGCAAGGGCGCCGTCGGCCTCAACGACGGCGAAGCATCGGGCGGCCAGCAGGTGATGAAGTCCTTGATCTTGCTGATCGCACTATTGATGGACGACGCCCGCCCCGGCGGCTTTGTCTTCATCGACGAACCGTTCGCCCATCTGGATGTAGCCAACATCGACCGCGTCGGCACCTTCCTGCGCGCCACCCGTGCTCAGTACCTGATCACAACGCCGGTGACTCACAACGCCAACGTCTTTGCGCCAGCTCAGCTGACACTGGTGACGCGCAAGAAGAAGCCCGGCGAAGAGTGGGCGCCGACGATTGGCGTGCTCGCCCGCGCCGTTTAATTGCGGTCGCGCGCCGCACACTCGAAACGGCCCGGCAAAAAGCGAAACGCCCGGCGCTGGCGGAATTCCGGGCTGGCCGAAAGTGCCTGCGGAACCCATCGACAACCGTCGATCGGCTCCGCGGGATGTCAAAAGCTTGTTCGGCGATTTCGCGAGACGATTCCGACATCACATCTCCCGGTCAGCTGGCCGGTCGGGCGTGGCCGGGCATCGTCACGACGGCGTCGCGGATGCGGCGGACGAGTGCGCGAACCAGGCTGAGTTCGGGGGCCGGGGTTTCGCTCGTACACCGGCCGGTCAAGACTACGGTCACCGGTGCGAATGCCGAGATCAGCGCGGCACCGTCGCGGTCGATGACGAAGGATTCGCCGACGTTGAGAATCACGTCGCGTGTGTCGTGTTGCAGGGTGATCCACACGGTGCCGGCGGTGACACGCACCTCGGTGCCTTCGCCGTCGTCGATCTGCAACAAGGTGCTGCCCAAGAGCGTCATGCTCGTTTGGCCTTCGACGGATTCGATGAGAGTGAAGTGGTGGCTGGCGTTCATGGCGGTCTCCTGGGGACGGGTGGCACCGGTTGGTCTTCCGGCTTGCCCTATTCATCGCAGGTGCCGTGCCAGCGGTCCGTGAATTTTCAGACTGTCGTGTAGGTATCTGATATTTAAGTCAAAACGTCTCTAGTGCACGGATTCCAGCGCTGCACGCCGCTGACAGAAAGCCGCCAAATGTGACGGCGCCGTCAAGTCCGACGGCGATGGGCCGTCGCATTTGATGACACGGACCGGTCAGGAAACCTTGTGCAAGCCAAACTTGCGCATGCGCCCGCGCAAGGTGCTCGGATTGAGGCCGAGGATGCGCGCCGCGCCGCGCTCGCCCTCGATCACGCCACCGACGTGGGCCAGCACGGCCAGGATGTGGTCCTTCTCCACCTGCTCCAGCGTCTGCGCGCGGGTGGCTGGCGGCGCCTCCGTAGTTGCCGCCGGCGCGCCGGATAGCGCGGACGGAAACAGCTCCACGGCATCGAGCCACGGCCCGCGCGCGAGGATGGCGGCGCGCTCGATGAAATTTTCCAGCTCGCGCACGTTTCCCGGCCAGGAGTAAGACAGCGCTCGTTCGAGGAAGGCCGGCGATGCGTTCTCGATGTGTTTCCCCAGCCTTCGTCCCGCCCGGGTGGCGAAATGGCTGATCAGCGGCGGAATGTCCTCGCGACGGGCGCGCAGCGGCGGTAGTTGCACCGGAAACACGTTGAGGCGGTAGAACAGGTCGGACCGGAAGCAGCCCGCTGTCGCTTCGGCCTCGAGGTTGCGGTTGGTCGCCGCGATCACACGTACGTGTGTGCTCAGCGTGACCGTGCCGCCGACCCGCTCGAACTGCTGGTCCTGCAGCACGCGCAGCAGTTTCGCCTGTGCTTCCAGAGGCAGTTCGCCAACCTCGTCGAGGAACAGGGTGCCGCCGTCGGCCATCTCGAAGCGCCCCCGCCGTTGCTGCGTCGCGCCGGTAAAGGCCCCTTTCTCGTGGCCGAACAGTTCGCTCTCGACCAGTTCGCGCGGCATGGCGGCGCAATTGAGCTTCACCAGGGGGCGATCCCGGCGCCGGCTGCGCTCGTGGATGGCTCTTGCCACCAACTCCTTGCCCGAGCCCGTTTCGCCGAGGATCAATACCGTACTGTCCGTCGCCGCCACCAGTTCAAGGACATCGAGCAGTCGGCGCAGCGAGGGCGCGTTGCCGATGATCCCTCCGGCATTCTGGTCGACGCGAATCTCCTCGCTGAGTGCCTCGATGCTGGCGCGTGCGCGCTGGTGGGCCTCGATTTCCTCGCGCAGCCGGCGATTCTGCCGCTCCAGCTCGATGCCGGCCTGCCGCAGTGCCACGTGGGCACCGACACGCGCCAACAGCTCGCGTGGCTCGAAGGGTTTGGTCACGTAATCGACGCCGCCGGCGGAAAAGGCGCGGACTTTATCGGTGGTCTCGTTGAGGGCGGTGAGAAAGATGATCGGCAGCTCGCGTGTGGCCGGAGCGGCCTTCAGCCGTTCGCACACCGCGAAGCCGTCCATGTCGGGCATCATCACGTCCAGCAGCACGAGGTCCGGGACGGTTGCACGGGCCTTCTCGAGTCCGTCGTTGCCGCAGTCGGCGGTAAGGATTTCGTAGCCATGGACCGCCAGCAGGTCGGCGATCAGGCGCACGTTGGCCGGCGTGTCGTCCACGACGAGGATGCGTGCGGGAGCGGTCATCCTGCGGGGCGTGCCAGCAATGCACGGATGGTTTCGATGAAGGAATGGATGTCGATCGGCTTGGCGACGAAGGCATCGAAGCCCGCGGCGACGATCTGGCTACGGTCCTCGGGCATCACGGAGGCGGTGAATGCCACCACCGGCACCGCCCGAGTGCGTGTCGGACGCAATCGCGCGAGCGTCTCGATGCCGTTGATACCGGGCAGGTGAATGTCCATGAGCACCAGGTCCGGCTCCGCCTGCTCACACAGCGCGAGAGCCTCTTCCCCGGATTCCGCCTCCATCGTGCGATAGCCGTGAACGCCCAGCAGGTCACGCGCCATGCGCCGGTTCACCTCGTGGTCCTCGACGATCAGGATCAGTTCAGCGGTCATATCGCATCGGTATCGTAATGGTGAAAATGGAGCCGTGGCCCGGCATGCTGTCGACGCGAATGCTGCCGTTGTGAAGCTCGACAAACCGCCTCGCGAGCGTCAGTCCGAGGCCGGTGCCTTCCCGTTTGCGCACCACGTCGTGACCGACCTGGCGGAACGCCTCGAAGATTGCGCTCTGATCCTCCGCCGCGATGCCCATACCCGTATCGGTGACGGCGATGTCGACATTCCCGCCATCGCTGCGCGCTGCGACGGTGACGATCCCTTCGCGTGCACTGAACTTCACGGCATTCGACACCAGGTTCAGCAGGGCCTGCTTCAGTTTGCGCTCGTCGCCATGCATCGTGCCCAGCACCGGGTCGATGTCCAGCGTCAGCGTCAATCCGTTGCGGCTGGCGCGTTCACGCATCAGGGTCAGGGTTTCGCTCAGAACGGTGGGCAGATCGAAGTCGGACAGCTCCAGCTCCATGCGTCCGGCTTCGATCTTCGACAGGTCGAGCACGTCGTTGATCAGAGCCAGCAGGTGGTTGCCCGATGCGCGGATATCGTTCACGTACTCCGCCTGCTTGTCGGTCAGTTCGCCGAAGTAGCGCGCGGCGAGCATCCCGGAAAAGCCGATGATGGCATTGAGCGGGGTGCGTAGTTCGTGGGACATGTTTGCCAGAAAGGCCGACTTGTGCCGGTTGGCGATTTCCAGTTCGCGGCTCTTGTCCTCGCTTTCGGCGAGTGCGGCACTGGCGCGGTCGTGCGCGCGCCGAAGCTCGAGTTCGGCCTCTTTGCGTTGAGTGATGTTGCTCACCGCGCCGACCAGCCGCTCGATCCGGCCGCTGACGTCCCGCACCCCGACGGACCGGTCCAGTACCCACTGGTGTTCGCCGGACGCATCACTGATGCGGTACTCGTGCTCGAAGAAAGATGTTTCGCCGCGGAGGTAGCGGGTGAGGGCAAGGCGGTAGCCCGGGACATCTTCGGGGACTACATGCTCGCGCCAGTGCGCCGCCGTGGTCGCCGAATCGAGGATGGCGAAGCATTGCCGGGCGCGGTCGGAGAGGAAGAGCGCGCCGGTTTCCAAGTTCCACTCGTAAATGCCTTCCATCGCTGCCTGGCTGGCCAGGGCGTAGCGCTCCTCACTCTCGCGCAGTGCCCGTTCGGTACGCTTCTGCTCGGTGACGTCGGTGTAAGTGGATACGAACCCGCCCTCGGGCAAGGGGCGGCCGCGGATCGCGATCACTTTGCCATCCGGGCGGGTGCGCTCGAAGGCATGCGCGACGAATTTCCGGGCCAGCTCCAGGCGCGCGTTCACCTGTTCCTCGATGTCGCCCGGGCCATACTCGCCGCGCTCGGCGTTGAAGCGGAAGGCGTCCTCGATGTGGAATCCGCCCCCGAACCGCTCCGCCGGGAAATCCATGATCTCGAGAAAGCGCCGGTTGAGTGCCGTCGTGTGCAGATCCTTGTCCGCCAGCGTGATGCCCTGGTCGATGTTTTCCATCGTGGTTTCGAGGATGCGCGTCTTTTCCGCCAGCTCCCGTTCGCGCTGCTTGAGTTCGGTGATGTCGCCGGTCGAGCCGATCAAGCGGATCGCGCGGCCGTCCGCGTCGCGTAGCGCCACGCCATGCGTGCGGGCCCAGCGCCAGCTGCCATCGATCGCGCGAAAGCGGTAGTCGCACTCGAACCGTTCGGTCTCGCCCTTGAGGTGCGCGACATGTTCGGCCTTGCAGCGAGCCATGTCCTCGGGGTGGATCCGGTCCAGCCAGTCGCGGGGGACGCTCAGCAAGCCGGGCGGTAACCCCAGCACGCGATGAAAGCGCTCCGAGTAATACACGCTGTTTGCGACGATATCCCAGTCATAGACGCCCTCATTGACGGCGCGCAGGGCATGCTCGTAGCGCTGCCCGCTCTCACGCAGGAGCCGTTCGGCACGCCTGGCCTCGGTGACGTCGTCGTAGGTCAGCAGGAGCGCATCGGGTGGTACCGGCGCGGCGGCGATGCGGATGCAACGACCATTGGCGAACTGGTGCTCGCGCGTTTCGGGGTGCCGCAGTTGAAACACGCGCAGGCACTCGTTGGCCAGGACTTCGGGATCGCCCGGACCATAGTCACCGCGGCGGGCATTGAAGCGGACAAGAGCCTCGAGTGGTGCTCCCGGAACGATCAGTTCGTCGGGATATTCGCGCAACGCCGAGAAGGCGCTGTTCCAGGAAACGAGTCGCAGTTTCCCATCGAACAGGGCGAAGCCGACCGGCAGTTGGTCGGCCGCCGCCGGTGGCAACGCGGCATTTGTGTTGATCACAACGGAATCAGGCTTTGCCATTGCCACGCCCCTGTTGGATGCCAGGATGATACATCGAAGTCTTGGGTCGCGTCCTGGTCCGCCTGAAAGCCGGGAGGAATGCCCGGGGCAATACCGCAAACCAGCCAGGTTCCATGAAACGCCAGGCAATTGTCGACAAGCGCAAAGCCGGAGACAATATTTCTTTCGATTGGTTGTTCTTGATGCGCGATTCGTCCGCGCCCACGAGCATGATTCCGATCCCTGATAGCAACTGAGAGGCGAGCGTCTCCCGCGTCGCGTCGCTCTCCCGATTGTTTCCCCCGGATAATGCTCTTCTCTACCGTGGTGCGCATTTCGACGGTCTGCTCGAGGACGATGTCGTCGCTGTTCGAGACTTCGAAGCCGAGCACTTTGGCCCTTCAGCCCTGTCCATTCTTCGACAGCAGGACCAGTACCCTCAAGCCCGCACTGACAGGGGTCTGCTTGCCCGGTCGCCGAGCGGCCCTTGGTTCAGAGGCAACTGAGGCCGATTATGCAAAGTGCTGGATTATGGAAAGTAGTCCGGGCTCCCGAGGCCGAGTAGTAGGCAGGAAGCGGCTTCGAGGAACCTGAGATCGCCGGAAGGTAGACATAATTTCAGCGGTCTCCTGAAGTGGTTGTTCCACTTCGGGAGACCGTCATGACCCACACTTCTCTGCACCGGGCTGCGCGAAGCACGCAGCCACCGTCGGCGCTTTCTTGTGATGTCGCCGCGGAACTATGCCGCTATGACGAGCACCTGCGCGATGTACGCGGGTTGGCGACGGGCACCCGTCATCAACGTGCTTTGATCGTAGGGCGCTTGCTGCAACGGAAGTTCGCTGATCGCCCAATCGACATTGCCAGGCTGCACCCCGAGGACATTCGCTGGTTCCTTGCCGACCAGTTGAACGTTCGTCAAACGCCATCCAATGCATCGAAGTTGGCATCGGCGTTGCGTAGCTACTTCCGTTACCGGACCACCTGCGGCGATCAGGTTGGCGAGCTGACTGCGGTCATCACAAACCCCGTTCACTGGAAGCTGGCGTCATTGCCACGGGCGCTCAAACCGGACGAGGCTGAACGCCTGCTGCAATCCTTCAAGACCGTTCGGCGCTCGCCGAAGCGTGGCTACGCGATCGTTCGCTGTGCACTCGACATGGGGCTGCGAGTTGGAGAAATCGCTCGTCTCATGATCAGGGACGTCGACTGGCATGCAGGTACGGTGACGCTGCGGGGCACCAAGTCGCTGCGCCAAGACATCCTGCCGTTGCCAATGGAGACCGGACAGGCGCTGGCCGACTATCTGCAACATGAGCGCCCGCACTCCAGCAATCCGGCGATCTTCCTCCGCTGCCAGGGAGGACGTGATCAACCGATTACGTCGATGGCGATCCAGAAGCTGATCAAACGAGCAGGCCACCGAATTGGTCTCATGCATTTCAGCGCGCATGCGCTGCGTCACACCCTGGCATGCCGTCTGGTGGAGAACGGCAGCTCGCTCAAGGAAGTCGCTGACGTACTGCGGCACCGCTCGCTGGAAACCACTCGGATTTACGCCAAGCTCGACACGCCGAAGCTGTCCGCCGTGCCGCTGCCGTGGCCGGGGAGTGGATCATGAGCCGACGCATCAGCCTGCAGGCAAGGATCGACGCCTTTCTCGCCGAACGCCGTCGCCTTGGATTCAAGCTGCATTCGTGGGACACGCTCTTGGCTGGCTTTGCGCGCTTCGTAACCAGTAGACATCACCGCGGGGCGCTGACCGTCGAATTGATGGCGGACTGGGCACGGCACGACAAGGGAAACCGCGAAACTCCAGGGACCTGGGCGCGTCGCCTGGAGAAGGTACGGTTATTTGCCCGATACCTGAGGCAGTTCGAGCCGGACACCGAGGTGCCGGACGAGTCGATCTTCGGGCCTGTCCCCGGTCGCGTGGCGCCGCACATCTACCGTGAAGAGGAGATCGTCGAATTACTGGCAGCGGCTCGTAAGCTCGGACCTCGTGGCAGTTTGCGCCCGATGACATTCGAGACCTTGTTCGGCCTGATGGCATCGACCGGGCTGCGCGTATCCGAGGCCCTTCATCTGCGCGATGCCGATGTCGATCTCAAGCACGGAATGCTGACCATACGGGAAACCAAGTTCGCCAAGTCCCGACAGTTGCCGCTGCACCCAACCACGGTCAAGGCGCTGGCACACTACCGACGGCAACGCGCACTGCATGTTCCGACGACAGCCGAGACCCCGTTTCTCATCAGCAGTCGTGGCCGACGACTTGGGCACCCCCTCAGCGACCGGCAGGCACACCGCGTCTTCAATGAGTTGCGCGACAGCCTCGGCTGGGTCAATCGCGGCGCACACGATGCGCCGCGCCTTCACGACTTGCGGCACACTTTTGTCGTTAGGCGCCTGATGCTCTGGCATACCGAGGGCACCGACATTGATCAGATGATGCTGGCACTCTCGACCTATCTGGGGCACGCCGAGATCTTCTACACGTACTGGTATCTGACGGCCGTTCCCGAGTTGATGACGCTGGCCGGCGGCAAGTTCGAGCGCTTCGCCGACCTCACGGGAGACGGCGATGAGTAAGGTCAAGCCACTGAAACCGCCGCCGTCATTTGCCGCGCTCGTACAAGCTTACTTCGCCGAGTATTTGACGCAGCATCGGGCTTTGAGCCCGCAAACGATCGCCGCCTACCGCGATGCTTTCATGTTGTTCCTCGGGTTCGCCGAGCCCCGTCTTGGCAAAGTGCCGACCGCGATGACACTGGCCGACATCACGCCGGATCTGATCATGGCCTTCCTCGACCATCTGGAACGCCAACGACACAATTCCGTGCGGAGCCGCAATGCGCGGCTGGCGGCACTGCGGTCGTTCCTGAAGTTCGCGGCCCATCGCGACGTGTCGTCGCTGCAGGTGATCGAGCGCGCGCTCGGGGTTCCGGTGAAGCGCTTCGAGCGACCAATGTTCGGCTACCTGACCCGCGATGAGATGCTCGCTGTGATCGGCACGCCAGACGGAACCTGGATTGGCCATCGGGATCATCTGCTGTTCCTGATGCTGTACAACGTCGGCGCTCGCGTTTCCGAGATCATCGCGGTCAAGGTCGGCGATGTCGTGCTCGACGCCGGCGCTGCCTGCGTTCATCTGCTTGGCAAAGGCCGCAAGCAACGCAGCGTTCCGCTGTGGCGCTCGACGGTCAAGGCAATCCGCGCCTGGATGCGTTTGAATCCGCAGTTCGACGCGGCGTCCCCCTTACTGCCAAACCGAAATGGCCAAACCATGACGCGAACCAATGTCACTTTGAGACTGGCGTTGGCGGTGCAGTCGGCAACCGATGCATTCCCTGACTTGGCGAAGCGGCGCGTCTCGCCTCACACCATCCGGCATACGACAGCAATGCACCTGTTGCAGGCCGGCGTCGACATCAGCGTGATCGCACTCTGGCTCGGACACGAGAGCCCTGCAACCACCCATCACTACGTCGAGGCCGACCTGACCATGAAGGAGCGTGCCTTGGCGAAGCTTCACGAAACGGCGACCACGATTCAGCGCTACCGGGCACCCGACTCGCTCATCGGCTTCCTGAAGTCTCTGTGATTATGTGAAGGTCGGAATCCTTGCCTGCCGCTGCCAATCCGCGTTCGGGACGCGTTCCGACCCATCACTTTCCATAATCGGGTACTTTGCATAATCGGCCTTATGCAAAGCTTTCTATAAGGCCGACGACTCGCCAGCCGACCTTCGGCTACCACTGGCCGGTCCACATACATAGCTGTCATTGCTTCATCACCGCGACGAGCGGCAGCTTAGGGTTGTATGGACGGAACCCTGAATAGGCAGGGCGACAGCTTTCTGCCTGCTCCGGACCTTAGTGCTGGAAGTTCGCCACTTGACGGTCTGACGGGCAGCATGAGTTTGCTAACTGCCATTGATTTGCCACACCCGGCGGACGGCAGCCGACCGATACGGACAGTAGAGTCTAGAAGAAGCGGACGCTCAACAGCTGAGGTCAGGCCGTTGCGCAATCAAGCCTAGTGGCGGCCTCTCCACCTCCAAGGTAGGTTTTCGCTGCATTGCGGCAGCGCCTCCTCAGATTGGTTCCATGCCCGAAGTGCGCACAATCACCTGTACCGTGGGCGAGCGAAGAGCTTCTAACAATGCTTTTGCAACATCAACGTTTGCGGCGCTCGCATGAAGGGCTGCTGAGTAGATCGTGTAGTTCTGCAGGTCGACAGGAATGGGGCCCAGGTAATGAATGCCCTTCGCGTGCAGTAACTCGCTTACTTGCTGGAATCCAAGGTCTGCCTCTCCCGCAGCAAGGAAGTCGGCGATCTGTGCTCCAGAAGGCGGCTGCTTGGTCTTTGCGTTCAACTGCTCGCCAACACCAAGCTTTGAAAAGACTTCAACCATATGCCGTCCGCTCGTACCCGAGGATACAACGACGGATCGCGCAGACAAGAGCGCGGCCTTCAGAGCATCAGCAGTGGACACGTCTACCCTCGCCGCTGATGCGGGAACGGCCGCGCCGATGCTTGAGCGAGCGAAGTCCGTGCGCGTCCCTGCCGCCAGCTTACCGTCCTTGGATTGTCGGTCGATGTTCTGCGCGGCATTGACGACGACATCGACTGCCTCGCCCTCAGCTACGCGCTTGGTAACGGCTTCGGTTCCAGTCCATGCCACGATGACCTTATGCCCCGTGGCCCGTTCGAAAACTGAGATTGCCTCAAAGACAGACTCTTTTGCTGCGTTCGGTGCCAAAACCCTGATCTCTGCGGCCATCACAGAGCAAGCTAGTCCGAGTGAGGCAAGTAGCAGAACTGCAATTCGACGGAGCATTCTTCCTCCTTGGTCGAGGTGTGGCCCCTGCGCCAGGCGAATATTGTTAATTGTACGGCCGCTTTCGGTTGATCTGTCCGCTGGCCACTTATGGCCGAGGCCGTGTAAAAACGGTCGCCGATGCGCCGAGAATCGGTCGGCCCGGCGCGACGCTGCGGAAGCCAACGATTTCGAAGGCGACAAGTCAGCGCTGCTGAGCTTTAAAAAGGCCTTTTCAGGCCTTCATCGCCGCCATCAGTGCCTCATTTCCCATCAGCTTTATCACCCGCTTCAGGTTATACGCGAGGACGTGCAGACTCATCTCTGTTCGGACGCGTTCGAGGCCCTTGGTCAGGAAGTGGGTTGCGCCCATCCACGCCTTGAGGGTGCCGAAGGGGTGTTCGACCGTCCGGCGTCGGATCCGCATGCTGTCGGGAGCCCGATCGAGCCGCGCCTGCATGACCTCCAGCTCTTCCTCATGCACCCAGCGGCTGACACGCCGATAATCGCTTGGCGTGCATTGGTCCTTGATGGCGCATCGCGGGCAGGATGAGCTCCAGTAGCGATTCATCGTCAAACCCGCCTCGACTCGGGCAAAGCGCCAGATCAGACGCTCGCCGGCCGGGCAGACGTACTCGTCGTTGTCGCGGTCGTACACGAAGTCTGCCCGATCGAACCGCCCCTCCGCTTTCGCGCTGGAAGTCGTGCTTTTCGGAACGAGCGGCACGATGCCGGCTTTGTGGCAGGCGAGGATCTCCTCGCTCTTGAAATAGCCCCGATCGGCGATTGCAGTGAGGGACTCCACTCGCATCG
>NZ_WTVQ01000053.1 GCF_012910955.1 Aromatoleum diolicum | reverse complement strand
ACAGCGAGAGCATCAGCGGACGCAACGGCGGCGACGAGGTCATCGAGGCCCGTGCCGGCAACGACTACCTCTACGGCCTCGACGGCAATGACGTGCTGCGCGGCGAAGCCGGCACCGACAGCCTCTACGGCAGCAACGGCAACGATGCGCTCGAAGGGGGGCTCGACAACGATTACCTCCAGGGCGACAGCGGCAACGATGTCCTCAACGGCGGCAACGGCAACGACTACCAGTATGGCGGCGGCGGTCGTGACCTGCTCTTCGGCGGCGCGGGTAACGACACGCTGAATTCCGACAGCGGTGCGGACATCATCGCCTTCAACCGTGGCGGCGGTGCGGACGTGGTATCGGCCACCTGGGGCGTTGCCGAGGACACGCTCTCGCTGGGCGGAGGCATCGGCTATGCAGACCTTGCACTGCGCCGGTCCGGGCAGGATCTCGTGCTCGACACGGGCGCAGGAGACAGCATCACCTTGCAGAACTGGTACTCGTCCACCAGTTACCACGGTGTAGCCAACCTGCAGCTGGTTGCCGAAGCCATGACTGCGTTCGACGCCACGTCCAGCGATCCGTTGTTGAACCAGAAGGTGCAGCAGTTCGACTTCACCGGCCTCGTCAACCGCTTCGACCAGGCCATGGCGGCCAATCCGGCGCTCACGAGCTGGAGCCTGTCGTCCTCGCTGCTGGAGTTCCATGTTGCCGGCAGTGATACGGCCGCCCTCGGTGGCGATCTGGCCTATCAGTATGGCAAGAACGGCAGTCTGGCCGGCATCGGGATCAGCGCCGCGCAGGGCATTCTGGGTGATGCGCAGTTCGGCACCTCGGCTCAGACACTGCTGGCGCCGGCGCAGCTGCAGGAGGGCTTTGCCACACTGAGCTAAGTCACTTGCGGGTACCGCCGATACGCGCGGTACCCGCCTTACTGATTGATCGGGTACTACATGTCATTTTTCAGTCGCATCAGCAGTCTCAAGGCGGAGGCCGGCGAATTTGCTCCCGGCCTTCATCGCATGAATACCGCGCCGTCGCCGCTGCCGCGGGCCGTGATCGTCGTTCTCGCCGCGCTACTGGGCGCCCTGATCCTGTGGGCATGGCTGGGGCGCCTGGACGTGGTCGCGGTCGCCAATGGGCGGCTCATCCCGCTGGGGCAACTCAAGGTCGTGCAGCCGCCGGAATCGGGCATCGTTACCGAACTTCTCGTGCGCGAGGGCGACCGGGTCGAGACCGGACAGGTGTTGATGCGCATGGATCCGCTGCTGAACGCTGCCGACCAGCAATCGGTCGGTGCCGAATTTCGCCACCGCGCATTGCAGCTCCGCCGGATTGAGGCCGAACTGGCAGGCGCACCGTTGAAAACCACTGCGGACGATCCGCCCGAACTGGCCGAAGAGTTCCGGCGCCAGTTGCAGGCCAATCGGCAAGCCTTCCACGATACGCTGGCGCAGGAGCAAGCCTCTCTTGAGCGCGCACGTCAGAATCTCGCGGCCGCCGAGGCCGTCAGGGAAAAACTCGACGCCACCTTGCCGAGTTACAAGGCCAGCGAGGAGGCCTTCAACCGCCTGGCCAAGGACGGTTTTGCCGGCAACCTGGTGGCCCTCGATCGTCAGCGACTGCGGATCGAGCGCGAACAGGATCTGCGTGCCCAGGAACACACGCTCGCATCCCTTCGTGCCGAGATCACCCAATCGGAACGGCGCCTGCGCGAGATCGACTCGCAGTACCGCCAGCAGTTGCTGCGCGAACGCAGTGAAACCCTTGCCACCCATCAGAAGCTCGAACAGGAAGTCCGCAAACTTTCGCACCGTGGCAATCTGTTGGAACTGCGGGCACCCAGTGCGGGGATCGTCAAGGATCTCGCCACCCACACGGCGGGAACGGTGGTTTCCCCGGGTACCGTGCTCCTGACCGTCGTGCCCGAAGGCGAGCCGCTGGTCGCCGAGGTCTGGCTGGACAACGAGGATATCGGTTTTGTCCGGCAGGGGCAGGACGTGCAGATCAAGCTCGCTGCATTTCCGTTCCAGAAGTACGGCATGGCTGCGGGCACCGTCCGCCACGTGAGTCCGGACGCAACGGATCCCGCCAAGGTGCCGGGGGCCGCCGCCGGGGCACGCGGCGCTCCGCTGTATCGCACCCTCGTTGAACCCGCCGCGACGATGTTGAATGTCGACGGAAAAGTGTATCCGCTGGGCGTCGGCATGCAGGTCACCGCCGAGATCCGCATTGCCGAGCGCAGCGTCCTCGAATACCTGGCATCGCCCGTTCGCGGGGCATTCCACGACGCTGCACGCGAGCGCTAACCTGCACCGGCTCAGGGCTGAACCGGCGTCCGGATAACGCCCTCCGGATTCGCCGAACTGCGGGGCGATTGCCACCACGCTGGAACGCTTTTTTGCACCGCAGTCTTGACGTTAGCCCATACAATCGCCCCTTGGGCCGCGATCGATGGTGGGAAAAAGAATGATTGGGGGATGGCGATTATCGAGCGGAGTCCGGACGCTTCATTCAGCGCCGGCCGCCGCGCGACGTCTTCAGTTGCTGCCGGCAGCCTTGGCGCTGCTGGCGACGCCAGGCGTCGCAATTGCCAACCGCGTCGGTGAGATCCAGACATCCGTCCAACTGGAGCCCATCCAGCTGGCCACGACCTTCCACGTGGGCGCCCTGGCGGCGATGCTGGTGTACAACCTGTTGCTGTATTTCACCGTTCGCGAACGCAGCCATCTCGAGTTCGTGCTATTCACGTTCGGACTGGCACTCGGACAAATTGCGCTCAGTGGTCTGGGCACGCAACTCCTGTGGGCCGAAAACAGCATCTGGGTGCATGCCGCACAACCGGCCGGATTCACGCTTGCCGGTCTATGCGCTGCGCTGTTTGCACGCAGCTTCCTCGACACGCGCGCACGAGCACCAGGGCTGGACGCCATGCTCAAGCTAGCGGCAAGCCTGTTCGGTGCGGCGCTGATTGCGGCGTTCATCGTCCCCGGACGATTCAGCAATCCCCATCTCGCGCTGATCGCCCCCCTGTTCGCACTGCTTGCCATGGTGTGTGGCCTGCGCTGCCGGCAGTTGCGCGCACCTGGCGCAACACTCTATTTCGCGGGATGGACGACGCTGCTTGTCGGCGCCACGCTATTCAGCGCCGCGCGCATCGGCTGGTTCGCACATGGCGGACTCGCCCTTCACGCCATGGAAGCCGCCTCGGCACTCGGCATCCTGATACTGTCCTTCGCGCTGAGCGAGCGCACCGGCGCAAGGCTGCGCGAACGCGTCGCCAACCTTGCCGAAGAACTCGCCAACAGCGAGCACACCATCGAAGCATTGCAGGCGTCGGAACAATTCCTGACCCAAGGCATGGCCCGGCGCAATCTCGAACTGGAAGCCCTGACGCAGCGTCTGCAGGAATGCGAACAGCGCTTCCAGCAGCTGTCGCACCACGACCCCCTGACCGGGGCGGCCAACCAGCTCCTGCTCGGCGACCGCATCGAACAGGGCATCATCCGCTCCAAGCGCCACAATTGCCGGACAGCGGTGATTATGCTGGCGCTCGACGACTTCAAACCGATCAACGACACCTACGGGGACGATGTCGGCGACGAGATTCTCAGGGCCGTCGTCGTGCGACTGCGCAAGATCGTGCGCGAACAGGACACGGTGGCGCGCCCGGATAACGATTGCTTCGCCATCGTGCTGGAAGAAGTGTATGACGCGAACGACCTGCAACGCGTCGCAAACGCGGTTGCCGCCGAGTTTGCCCAACCCTTCCACATTCGCGAGCACACCATCATGCTCGACGCGTCGCTTGGGAGCGCGATCTCCACCGAGCGCGGCACCAACGCCACGGCCCTGCTCAAGCAGGCAGGCAAACTGATGCGCCGCAACAAGGAAATCAAGCGACTGAATCGCTCTCAGGGCGGCGGCAGCGGCTTCGTGGCGGCCTGAAACGCCCCACCGGGCCCGTATCCGGCGAAGGCGGGGTGCGTGCTACCATCGCAGCCCTTTCAGGACATTGTCACCCTTCGCCCATGAACGTCGAGATCCACACCCCTGACCGCAGCCTTGCCGCCGACCTGCAGCAGCGCATCGACCGCAAGACCAAGCCGCTTGGCGCACTTGGTCGACTCGAACCCCTGGCCCTGCAGCTGGGCCTCATCCAGCAGACGCTGACGCCGGAACTCCGCCAGCCGCACATCATGGTGTTCGCCGGCGACCACGGCGCCGCGCGCGCCGGCATCTCGGCGTTCCCGCAGGACGTGACGTGGCAGATGGTCGAGAACTTCCTCGCCGGAGGGGCCGCGATCAATGTGTTCTGCCGGCAGATGGGTCTCGGGCTGACGGTCATCGACAGTGGCGTGAACCATGAATTCGGCCGGCGCGACGGGCTGATCGGCGCGAAGGTCGGCAACGGCACCGCGAACTACCTTGAAGAACCGGCGATGAGCGCCGGGCAACGCGACGCGGCGCTCGCACGCGGTCGCGAACTCGCCTACGCCCTCGCCGCCAACGGCTGCAACGTCGTGGGCTTCGGCGAAATGGGCATCGGCAACACTGCTGCCGCGTCGCTGCTGACCCACTGTCTCGTCGGCAGCGAACGCGGCGCCGACCTCGCCACCATTACCGGCCGGGGTACCGGACTCGACGATGCCGGCCTCGTGCGCAAACGCGAACTACTCGGCCAGGCACTGACCCGCGGCGGCCGCCCGACCGACCCGCTGAGCGCGCTAGCCGAATACGGCGGCTTCGAGATCGCGATGATGGCGG
Organism: Aromatoleum diolicum; assembly: GCF_012910955.1. Taxonomy (GTDB): domain Bacteria; phylum Pseudomonadota; class Gammaproteobacteria; order Burkholderiales; family Rhodocyclaceae; genus Aromatoleum; species Aromatoleum diolicum. The sequence goes on along the minus strand of NZ_WTVQ01000053.1, from coordinate 24,972 downwards.
GCGCGATGCTCGGTGCCGCCGAAAAGCGCATGACCCTGCTGATCGACGGCTTCATCGTCACCTCGGCACTGCTGGTCGCCCACGCGATCGCACCGCAGATCCTGCCTTACTGCGTATTTGCCCACCGTTCCAAGGAGCCCGGCCACACCGCCCAGCTCAAGCACTTCGGCGTCGGACCGCTGATGGAACTCGACCTGCGCCTGGGCGAAGGCACCGGCGCCGCGCTCGCGTTCCCGCTACTGCAGGCGGCGGTGAATTTCCTTAACGAGATGGCGAGCTTCGACTCGGCCGGAGTCAGCGACCAAGGCGCGTGATGCGCTACCAGCTCGAACTTTTCTTCACCGCGCTCGGCTTCTTCACGCGCCTGCCGGTGCCCGCCTGGGTGCCGTGGTCGCCGGAGCGGCTCAATCACGCGGCGCGCTATTTCCCGTTGGTGGGCTGGATCGTCGGCGGCATCGGCGCGGCGAGCTACGTGGCGTTTGCGCAGATCCTCCCGCCGACACTCGCGGTGTTGCTGTCGATGGCGGTGACGATCCGTGCCACTGGCGCGTTCCACGAGGACGGCTGGGCCGACGCCTGCGACGGCCTGGGTGGCGGCTGGGACAAGCTGCAGGTGCTGATGATCATGAAGGATTCGCGCATCGGCAGCTATGGCACGGTCGGCCTGACGCTGATGCTGCTGGCCAAGGCCGCGGCACTGGTCGAACTGGCCGGCGGCGGCCATCGCGCCGTCGCCGTGGCCTTGCTGGTGGCGCACCCGTTGTCGCGGCTCGCCTCGACGAGCCTGATTCACACGCTGGAATACGTGCGCGAGGACGAAAGCGCAAAGGCCAAACCTCTCGCGCGCCGGTTGTCGGTTTCCGAACTCTCGATCGCGAGTGGCTTCGGCGCCCTGCCGCTGGTCCTGCTAGCGCCGCTCGAGGCCGTCGCGGCACTCGCTACGGCGGTCGCGGTGACGCTGTGGGCCGCACGCTACTTTGTGCGCCGGCTCGGGGGCTACACCGGCGACTGCCTCGGCGCCGTGCAGCAGGCGACGGAACTCGCTGTATACCTCGGGATCCTTGCCGCATGGAACTTCATCTGATTCGCCACCCCCGGCCGGCCGTGCCGGCCGGGGTGTGTTACGGACAGGCGGACGTCGGCCTCGCCGAAGCGGCCGACGCGATCGCCGACCGCCTGCGTCCGCTGCTGCCCGCGCAGTACGCGCTGTACGCCAGCCCGCTCGCGCGCGCGCGCCTGCTCGCCGCCGAACTGGGCACCCCGGCCTTCGACGAGCGGCTCAAGGAAATGCACTTCGGCGACTGGGAACTGGTGCCCTACGCGGTGATCGGCACTGCGATCGACGCCTGGGCGAACGACCCGATGGGATTTCGTGCGCCGGGCGGCGAGTCGGCACGGGAGATGGCGGCGCGGGTGTTGCAGTGGCTCGACGGCATCGTCGCGAACCCGCCCGCCGAACCGGTGGTGGTGGTCGCCCATGGCGGACCGCTACGCGCGATCACCGGGCATCTGCTCGGCTTGCCGCCTGAACGCTGGCTCGGCCTCGACTTCGCGTGCGGCCACGTCAGCCGACTCGACATCGAGGACTGGGGCGTCGTGCTGAAGTGGTTCAACCGCTGAAACATCGCACGCCGCCGGTTCATGGGATAATTGCGGACTTTTCAACGCGCTGCCCACCTCTGCCCCCATGCTGCTCCCCTTGCCCGATTTTTCTGCCGGTCGCGTCCTCGTCGTCGGCGACGTGATGCTCGACCGCTACTGGCACGGCTCGACGACGCGCATTTCGCCCGAAGCGCCGGTGCCGATCGTGAAAGTCGAAGGCGACGAATTCCGCGCCGGCGGGGCCGGCAACGTCGCGCTGAACGCGGCTTCGCTCGGTGCCGGCGCGGAGCTGGTGGGCCTGGTCGGGCGTGACGAGGCCGCCCGCCTGCTGCGCGAGCGACTGGAATCGGGCGGCGTCACCTGCCGCCTGCTGGAAGCACCGCAACACCCGACGATTACCAAGCTGCGCATCATCAGCCGCCACCAGCAACTGATCCGCCTCGACTTCGAGGACAACTTCGCAGTGCTGGAAAGTGCCGGCATCGAGCAGGCTTTCGAAGCGGCAGTGGGCGCCAGCGGCGCCGTGGTGCTGTCCGATTACGGCAAGGGCACGCTGGCGCAGGTCGGCAGCCTGATCCGCGTCGCGCGCGAACACAAGGTGCCGGTGGTGGTCGACCCCAAGGGTACGGATTTCGGCCGCTACTGCGGCGCCACCGTCATCACGCCGAACCTGACGGAATTCGAGGCGGTCGTCGGACATTGCGCCGACGACGCCACGCTGCGCCAACGCGGCGAAGCGCTGCGCGAGGCGCTCGACCTCGAAGCGCTGCTGGTCACGCGCAGCGAGCGCGGCATGACGCTGCTGCAGAAAGGCCAGCCGGCGCTCGACCTGCCGACGCGCGCGCGCGACGTGTTCGACGTCACCGGCGCCGGCGATACGGTCGTTGCGGTACTGGGCGCGGGGCTCGCCTGTGGTCTGTCGCTGCCCGACGCCACGGCCATCGCGAATGCCGCGGCGGGCGTCGTCGTCGGCAAGCTCGGCACCGCCACCGTCAGCCGCGACGAATTGAGCGACGCACTCGGCGCGACCCACTGATCAAGGAGTCATCATGTATATCGTCACCGGCGGGGCCGGCTTCATCGGCAGCAACATCGTGCAGGGGCTCAACGCCCGCGGCATCACCGACATCCTGGTGGTGGACGACCTCACCGACGGGCGCAAGTGCCTGAACCTCGCCGACGCGCACATCCGCGACTACGCCGACAAGGACGATTTCCTGCGGCGCATCCAGGCGGGCGAGGACTTCGGCCCGGTCGAGGCGGTATTCCACCAGGGCGCGTGCTCCTCGACCACCGAATGGGACGGCCGCTTCGTGATGGCGGTGAATTACGAATACACCAAGGCGCTGCTCGCCTGGTGCGTCGCGCGCAAGACGCCCCTGCTGTACGCGTCGTCGGCGTCCGTCTATGGCATGGGCCCGACCTTCCGCGAAGCGCGCGAGTTCGAGCGTCCGCTCAACATGTACGCGTACTCGAAGTTCCTCTTCGACTGCCACCTGCGCCCGATGCTGCCCGGCATCTCGAGCCAGGTCGTCGGCCTGCGCTACTTCAACGTGTATGGCCCGCGCGAACAGCACAAGGGCAGCATGGCGAGCGTCGCCTACCACTTCAACACCCAGCTCAATGACAGCGGCCGCCTGCGCCTGTTCGAAGGTTGCGACGGCTACGGCCCGGGCGACCAGCAACGCGACTTCATCCACGTCGACGACGTTGTCGCGGTGAATCTGTGGCTGCTCGACAACCCGCAGGTCAGCGGCATCTTCAACGTCGGCACCGGCAAGGCACAGAGCTTCAACGAGGTCGCCCGCGCCGCGATCAACTGGCACAAGGGCGGCGGCATCGACTACATCGCCTTCCCCGAGCATCTGAAGGGCCGCTACCAGAGTTTCACCGAAGCCGACATGGGCGCACTGCGCGCCGCCGGCTACGACAAGCCCTTCATGCCGGTCGAAGTCGGCGTGATGCGCTACATGGAATGGCTGGCGCAGCGCGGCTGATGGGCGCAACACGGCAGATTCTGGTGGTCGGCCCGTCGTGGGTCGGGGACATGGTGATGGCGCAAAGCCTCTTCATGACCCTGAAGGCCGCCGGTCCGTGCGAGATCGACGTGCTGGCGCCGGGCTGGTCGCTGGCGATCCTCGAGCGCATGCCGGAAGTGCGTCGCGGCATCGCGATGCCGCTGGGCCACGGCCAGTTCGGCTTGGGGATACGCTGGCGGCTCGGGCGCGCGCTGGCGAAGACGCGCTACGACCAGGCGATCGTCCTGCCCGGTTCGCTGAAATCCGCCTTCGCCCCGTTTTTCGCCGGCATTCCGCAGCGCACCGCGTTTCGCGGCGAGATGCGCTTCGGTCTGGTCAACGACATGCGCCGGCTCGACAAGGCCGCGCTGCCGATGACGGTGCAACGCTTCGTCGCGCTCGGCCTTCCCGCCGGCAAGCCCTTGCCAAAGCCCCTGCCACGCCCGCGCCTGGTGGCGAATCCCGCCAACCAGGCACGACTGCGCGCGGACCATGGTCTGGATGCCGGGCGTCCCGCGGTCGCCTTCATGCCGGGCGCCGAGTACGGCCCCGCCAAACAATGGCCGCTGCCGCATTTCGCCGCCCTCGCGCGCGAGCTGGTCGCCCACGGTTTCGACGTGTGGGTGCTGGGCTCGACCAAGGACGCCCCGGCCGGCGAGGAGATCGTCGCCGCGGCCGGGGACGGTGTCCATAATCTGTGCGGGCGCACCCAGCTCGGCGACGCCGTCGACCTGCTGGCGATGAGCGCCGCGGCGGTCACCAACGACTCGGGCCTGATGCATGTCGCGGCCGCGCTCGACCGGCCGCTGGTCGCGGTGTACGGCTCCTCGACGCCGGACCACACGCCACCACTGTCCGAGCGCGTCGCCGTGCGTTACCTGCGCCTCGAATGCTCGCCGTGCTTCGCACGCGTGTGCCCGCTCGGACATACCCGCTGCCTGCATGAGATCACCCCTGCAAGCGTGCTCGACGCGCTTGTTTCGCTGGGCGTCGGCGCCCGGCAGAACGCCGGCGAGGCGGCCTGAATGCGCGTGCTGGTCGTCAAGACATCGTCGCTCGGCGATGTGATCCACACCCTGCCGGCACTCACCGACGCCGCGCGCGCCATCCCCGGCATCCGTTTCGACTGGGTGGTGGAGGAAGCTTTTGCCGAGATTCCGTCCTGGCACCCCGCCGTCGACCGTGTCATTCCCGTCGCGGTGCGCCGCTGGCGCAAGGCGCCGCTTGCAGCGCTACGCAGCGGTGAATGGCGTCGCTTCACCCGTCGCGTCAAGCAGATCCGCTACGACGCGACGATCGACGCGCAGGGACTGATCAAGAGCGCATTGCTGACGCGCTTCGCCAGCAAGCCGGTGCATGGGCTGGACCGCAACTCGGCGCGCGAACCTTTTGCCAGCCGTTTCTACACCACCGCGCATGCGGTGCCGGTCGGCCGACATGCGGTCGAGCGCGTCCGCGAACTGTTCGCCAAGGCGCTCGGCTATGCGGTACCCGACGGTCCCGGCGAATACGGTCTCGATCGCAGCCGCCTGCACGCGCCCCCGGCCGACACCCCGCCTTATCTGCTGTTCCTGCATGGCACCACGTGGACCACCAAGCACTGGCCGGAGCTCTACTGGCGCCAATTGATCGAACTCGCCGGCGCGGCCGGCTGGGCCATCCGCCTGCCGTGGGGCAGCGCCGACGAGCAGGCACGCGCCGAACGCCTTGCCGCCGGCATGGCCCACGTCACGGTACTACCGCGCCTCACGCTCGCCGGCATCGCCACGGAGCTGGCCGGTGCGCGCGCCTGCGTGGCCGTCGACACCGGACTGGGACACCTCGCGGCGGCCTTCGACATCCCCACGCTGTCGCTGTTCGGTCCGACCAATCCCGGCTACACCGGCGCCTGGGGGCACAACCAGTTCCATCTCGCATCGAACCTGTCGTGCGCCCCGTGCCTGCAGCGTCGCTGCACCCACACCCCGACCAGCGATGAACGCGCGCGTTACGACCTGAGTACCGAACAGCCATTGTGCTTCACCCGGCTCAACCCGGAGAGGATCTGGCACGCGCTGCAGACGGTGCTTGCCGACGGCGTGCTGCCCGACACGGACCCGACCGCAAACGGCACGTCGCCCGTCTCGGACGGCTGCGTGGCGCTGCGCCCCGTCTTCGATCGCAAGGCCCGCTGATGCAGCTCGCGTTCTGCCTGTACAAGTATTTTCCCTTCGGCGGACTGCAGCGCGACTTCCTGCGCATCGCGCTGACCTGCCAGGCGCGCGGCCACGCAATCCGCGTCTACGTGCTGGAATGGCAGGGCGAAATCCCGCCCGGCTTCGACGTGATCCGCGTGCCGGTGAAGGCTTTCGCCAACCATCGCCGCTATGCGAAATTTACCGACTGGGTGCGGGCCGACCTGCAGCGCAAGCCGGCCGACCGCGTGATCGGCTTCAACAAGATGCCCGGGCTCGACGTGTATTACGCCGCCGACCCGTGCTTCGAGGACAAGGCGCGCAAGCTGCGCAAACCGCTGTACCGCCTCAGCCCGCGCTATCGCCATTTTTCCGCGTACGAACGCGCGGTGTTCGCCCCCGAGGTGCACACCGAGATCCTGACGATCTCGCCGGCGCAGCAGGCGCTGTTTGCGAAGTACTACGGCACGCCGCAGCGGCGCTTCCACCCGCTGCCGCCGGGCATTGCCCCCGACCGCCGCGCACCGGCGAATGCCGCCGAGATCCGCGCCGACTTGCGCCGCGAGTTCGGCCTTGCCGACGACGACCTGCTGATCGTGCAGATCGGTTCGGACTTCCCGCGCAAGGGACTGGATCGCACCCTGCTCGCGATGGCGGCGCTGCCCGAGCCAATCAAGCACCGCACGCAGCTGATCGCGCTCGGCGCGGACGACCCCAAACCCTTCATGGAGCGTGCCCGTACGCTCGGCCTCGCCGAGCGCGTATCGTTGCCGGGCGGGCGCAGCGATGTGCCGCGCTTTCTGCTCGGCGCCGATCTGCTGACCCACCCGGCACGCCACGAGAACACCGGCACGGTGCTGCTCGAAGCGCTGGTCGCCGGTCTGCCGGCGCTCGTCAGCGCCGTCTGCGGCTACGCGCATTACATCAGCGAGGCCGCTGCCGGGCTGGTCGTCAGCGAACCATTCCAGCAGCACGAACTCGACGCGGCGCTCGCCACGATGCTTGCTGACGCCACCGCCCGCGCGCGCTGGCAGCGCAACGCGCTCGCCTTCGCCGACAGCCACGACCTGTACAGCCTGCCCGAGCGGGCGGCCGACGTGATTCTCGCCGGACGTCAATGACTATCGTAAGTCTCGCCGAACCCTTTGCCACGCTGTGGGCCGGGCGCGACCCGTTCGCGGCCGCCGCCGCGCTGACCGGCGAAATCGTGCGCGACATCGACGGGCGCCTCACCTTCCGCTTCGAAGTGAACGGCCGCGGCTACTATGCCAAACTCCACCGCGGCATCGGCTGGGGCGAGATCGCCAAGAACCTGGTCCGCCTGCGCCTGCCGGTGCTCGGCGCCGGCAACGAGTGGCGCGCGATCCAGGCCTTTCACGCGCGCGGACTGGGCACGATGACGGCGGTGGCCTACGGTGAGCGTGGGCGCGGCCCGGCGCGGCGCGAGTCCTTCCTGATCACCGAAGCGCTAGAACCCGCGGCCGACCTCGACACCTATACGCGCGACTGGGCGCGCACGCCGCCACCGGTCGCGCTCAAGCGCGCACTGATTGCACGCGTCGCATCGATCGCACGCGGCATGCACGAAGCCGGCATCAATCACCGCGACTTCTACCTGTGCCATTTCCTGCTCGATCTCGAACCGGCGCCGAGCGCCGAGGCGCTGCGCCTGTCGGTCATCGACCTGCACCGCGCCCAGCTGCGCCCGCGCACGCCGCGACGCTGGCGCGACAAGGATCTCGCCGCGCTGTATTTCTCGGCGCTGGACATCGGCCTGACCCGGCGCGACAAGCTGCGTTTCCTGCGCGACTACTTCCCCGGCCCGCTACGCGCCACGCTGCAGCGCGAAGCCCGCCTGCTGCGTCATCTCGAACGCGAAGCGGCACGCCTGAAACGTCGCTACGAGCGCAAGTTCGCCCATCGCCCGGCGCTGCAAAGATGAGCGCCTGGACCCTCAACGCCGACTACCTGCGGGCAAGCGGCAGCGAAGCCGAACTGCGGCAGCATTTCGGCTCGCTCGACGCGGTCTTCGCGCTCGCCGGCCAGCGCGTTGCACGCGACCCGTTGAGCGAGGTGCTGAAAGTCGACATCGCGGGACGCAACTACTACGTCAAGCGCTACCACGGCGCCGGCAAGCACCTGCGCCGCTGGCTCGGGCGACCGCGCGTCAAGGCCGAATGGGAAAATCTGCGCCACTTCGCCGCCTGGGGCATCCCGACGGCAACCGTCGTCGCGTGGGGCATGGAACGTCGCGCGGGCGCCTTTCACCGCGGCGCATTGATCACCGCGGAGCTGGCACGCACCACCGATCTCGCGCAACTGGCCAACACGCACGATCCGCGGCTGACAGACCGGCGCTGGGTCGCGGCCGTCTCGCGCCAGCTCGCGCAGGTCACGCGCAGGATGCATGCGCAGCGCTTCACCCACAACGACCTCAAGTGGCGCAACCTGCTGGTCGACGACGCCATCGAGCCGCAGCTGTACCTGATCGACTGCCCCGGCGGCGACTTCTGGCGGGGCCCCTTGCTCCGCTACCGCATCGTCAAGGATCTCGCCTGCCTCGACAAGGTCGCGAAATACCACCTGACGCGCACCCAGCGCCTGCGCTTCTACCTTGACTACGCCGGTAAGCGCCGCCTCGACGCCGCCGACAAACGCCGCGTGCGGCGCATCACCGATTTTTTTGCAGGTCGCGAGTAGCCGCGCCATGGACGACTTCCTCGCCGACTCCGCCCGTACGCTGTTCGCCTGGCACCGGCTCGACAATTTCGCTGCGCTGTGGGCGCTCGAACTCGACAGCGTCGACATCCCCAATACCGGGCGCGGCGGCTGGAGCAGCGTGAGCCGCCTCGAACTCACCGACGCCGCCGGGCAGGTTCACGCCTTCTACCTCAAGCGCCAGATCGGCCACCTCAGCCGCAGCCTGCGCAAGCCGTTCGGCGAAGCGACCTTCACACGCGAGTTCCGCAACATCCGGCGCTACCAGCACGACCGCGTCCCCGCGCTGGAAGCGGTCTTCTTCGGTGAACGACGCATCGGCGGCAAGGCCTGCGCGATGCTGCTCACGCGCGCGCTCGACGACCATCGCCCCCTCGACCACTGGCTCGCCGATTGGCCGGCCCTGCCACGCGCGACGCGACGCGCCATCATCGACGCCGTGGCGACGCTGGTCGGCACGCTGCACGGCGCCGGCCACCTGCACAACTGCCTGTATCCCAAGCATGTGTTCGTGCGCCTCGAAGCGAACGCCGCCACCGCGCGCCTGATCGACCTGGAAAAGACCCGCCCGCTGCACTTCGGCACACGCGACCGTGCGCGCGACCTCGACGCACTGAACCGGCACACGCATGGCCCCCGTGCAACGGAGCGCCTGCGTTTCCTGCTGCGCTACCTCGGGCGCGACCGCGTCGATGCGGCCGGTGCACGTCTGGTGCGCCGAATCCTTCAGCGCCACATGGACAAGGCCGCCCGCCGATGATGACATCGGTCGCAGCCCCTCGCGTCGCCACCGACGCCCCGCGAGCGGACGCCGTGGCGCTTCGCGCGGCAGGACGGGCCCCCGCCGTGCCGTTTCGCATCGTCCTCGGCGACGGACGCGAGCTACTCGTCGTGCGCCTGCTGCGCGTGTTGCCGGGCAAGCGCATCGTCGGCGAGAGCTGGCTGGACGGCCGACGCCTGCTCGCCAAGCTGTTCATCGACAAGGACAGCGCGCGCCACTGGCAACGCGAACACCGCGGCATCGAGGCCCTCGCCGCCGCCGGCATTCCCACGCCCGCCATGGTCGCCGCGCAGCCGCTGCCCGGCTGCGGCCATGCACTGCTGACCGACTTCCTCGACGGCGCGACGACGCTGCTCGATCACTGGAAACCGCTCGCCGAGGGCACGCCGGGTAACGTCGCCGCCGTCGCCCTGCTCGCGCCCGCATTCCGGCTGCTCGGTCAGGTGCACCGCGCCGGGCTCAGCCACGACGATCTGCATCTGGGCAATTTCCTGCGGCACGGCGCGTCCCTTTTCCTGATCGATGGCGATGCCGTCGCAAGCGCCCCCGCGCCGCTTGGCGAAAAGGCTGCGGCGCGCGATCTCGCGATGCTGATTGCGCAACTGCCGCGTACGTGGGACGAACAGCTCGCACCGCTCCTCGACGCCTACCGCGCCGGCAGCGCGCAGCTGCCGGGTGAGGCCGCCCTCGCGCGCGCCCTGCGTCGCGAACGCGCCTGGCGTCTGCGCGACTATCTCGACAAGACTGGCCGTGACTGCTCGCTGTTCAAAGTCGAGCGCAGCCTGCACCGCTTCGAGGCGGTCGTGCGCGCCGAAGCCGACGCACTGGCACCGCTGCTTGCCGACCCCGACCGCTGGATTGCCGAGGGCACCGCACTCAAGCGCGGCAACACCTGCACCGTCGCACGCATCGAGCTCGGCGGACGGGCGCTGGTCATCAAACGTTACAATCTCAAACACCTCGGTCATGCAATGTCGCGCGCATGGCGCCCGACGCGCGCGTGGCACTCGTGGCGCGAAGGGCATCGCCTCGCGCTCTTCGGCATTTCCACGCCCAAACCGCTCGCCCTCGTCGAGGAACGCTGGGGCCCCCTGCGCGCGCGCGCGTGGCTCGTCACCGAATACTGCGCCGGGCCCGATCTCCTCACCCACCTTGATCCGGCGACTGAGCCGCCGCCCGCCGAAGCCGCCGCACTGCGCATGCTGTTCGCAACCCTTTACCGCGAACGCATCAGCCACGGCGATCTCAAGGCGACCAATCTGCTGTGGCAGGGCGATCGGATCGCCCTGATCGACCTTGATGCGATGCGCCAACACGCTACAATCATCGGTTTCACGCGCTCGTGGCGCGGCGACCGCGCCCGCTTCCTGCGCAATTGGCCCGCAGAGAGTGCTCTGCATCGATGGCTGGAAGCGATGCTGCCGGGCGCACGTTAAGCGACTGTCGATATACCCATGCAGCGTCCCGCCACGCATGCGCCACCTGCCACATTGCCCCCAAATTCCCTTGGCACCGCCTGCAGCCGTGCCTTCCTGATCAGGTCGTCCCCATGCCTCTGACCGAATGGACCCAGTCCCGCCGCCTCCGCTTCCTCGTCGGCGGCACCGCGCTGTTTTTCATCGTGTTCGCCCTATTGCGACTCGTCTTTCTGATCGGCTTCGCCGATTACGAGGCGATGGGCGACACCGGCAACGACCGGATTGTCGAAGCCGTGGGCATCGGCCTGCGCTTCGACCTGCGCCTCGCCATCCTCGTCATGCTGCCGGTGGTGCTGTTCGCGTTCGTCCCGCGCGTGAATCTGCTGACTTCGCGCTTCATGCGCGGGCTGTCGCGGGTCTATCTCGGGCTGGTCATCTTTGCGGTCCTGCTGGTCTACGTCATTGACTTCGGTCACTACGACTACCTCGGCCTGCGCATCAATTCGACGGTACTGCGCTTCCTCGGCAACGCCGACATTTCTGCCGGCATGCTGTGGCAGAGCTATCCGGTCCTGCAGATCACGCTCGGCTGGCTTGCGGCGTCCGTGCTTGTCCTGTGGGCAATCCTGAAGCTTGAGCGCCGCGCGCTGGATCGCCCGCCACGGATTCGCCCGCGTGTCGCATCGGCACTCCTTGCCGTTGTCGCAATCGGCGTACTCACCCTGCTCGGCCTGATTGGCCGCGTCACCAGCATCAATCCGTCGAACCCCGTGCCGCTGCGCTGGAGCGACGCCTTCGTGTCCGGCAACTCCGCCGTCGGCGCGCTCGGCCTGAATCCGGTGATCTTCATCTACGACACCGTGCGTACACCGCAGGAAACTTTCGACCGCGCGCAGGTCGCCAAGCATTACCCGCTGATGACCCGCTACCTCGGTGTCACCGCGCCCGACGCCGACAAGCTCCCCCTCGTCCGCCAGGTCGGCCCGCAGCCGCACCGCCTGCAATTCACGCGCACCCCGAACGTGGTGTTCGTGATGCTCGAATCACTCGGCGCGAGCCGCCTGGGCACCTTCGGCAATCCGCTCAACCCGACGCCCAACCTCGACGCGCTGGCGCGCGAAGGCTGGCTGTTCCGCAACTTCCACGTCCCGGTATCGGGAACGGCAAAAACGGTGTGGGCCAGCATCACCGGCATCCCGGACGCCGCCCGCGCCGAAAGCGCGACGCGCAACCCCTTCATCAGCAACCAGCACACGATCATCAATGCGCTGCAGGACCATCGCAAGGTCTACGCGGTCGGTGGCAGCGCCGGCTGGGCCAACATGAACGCGCTGATCCAGAGCAGCATCGACGGCCTCGAGCTGTATCAGGAAGGGAGCTGGAAATCGCCCAATGGCGACGTCTGGGGCATTTCCGATCTCAACCTGTTCCGCGAAACCAGCGCGCTGCTCAAGGAAGACGCCACCAAACGGCCCTTCTTCGCCTACATCCAGACCGCCGGCAACCACCGCCCCTACACGATCCCGACCGACAACGAAGGTTTCGAGATCCGCAAGGTTCCTGCCAAGGATGCGCAGGATGCGGGCTTCCAGGATGTCGACCAGTTCAACGCAGTGCGCCTGCTCGACCACAATATCGGGCGCTTCATGGAGATCGCGCGCAAGGACGGCTATTTCGACAACACCATCTTCGTGCTGTTCGGCGACCACAACGGCCGCATCAGCCACCTGCCCTTCATGCCGCCCGCGTTCGAGCAGCTGAACCTCGAAAGCACCCACGTCCCGGCCATCATCTACGCGCCGAAACTGTTGAAACCGCGGGTATTCGAAGAAGCGGCAAGCCTCGTCGACCTGTTGCCGACGGTCGCGGGCCTGCTCGGCGTCGACTACCACAACGGCGCCCTCGGCCGCGACGTGCAGATCCCGGCGGCGGAAGGCGAGCGCGCCGTCCATGTGATCCTGCGCGAAGGCGCTTTCCCGCTGATCGGTGCGGTGACGCGCAATTTCCTCGTGCAGATGAACCACGACGGCAGTCAGGCGACGATGCACGACCTCGCGTCGGCGACGCCGACCGACAACGTGGCCGCGTCGCACCCGGACGAATTCGCCCGCCTCAGTGAACTCGCACGCGGCCTGCACGAGACCTCGCGCTTCATGATGTACGAAAACCGCCGCGCGCCGAAGTAAGCGCCGACCTGAGCCGCTTTGCCGGGGCGCGCGGCGCGCCCTCAGACGGAGCCGGCAGGCTCCGAGAACTGCATCGCATGCAGGCGCGCATAATGACCGTCGCGCGCGAGCAACTCGGCGTGCGCGCCACGCTCGACGATGCGTCCCTGCTCCATCACCATGATGATGTCGGCCTTCTCGATCGTCGACAAGCGGTGCGCAATCACCAGTGTCGTGCGGCCACGCATCACGTGGTCGAGCGCCGCCTGGATGTGGCGCTCGGACTCGGTGTCCAGCGCAGAGGTCGCCTCGTCGAGGATCAGCACCGGCGCATCCTTCAGCAGGGCGCGCGCGATCGCCAGACGCTGACGCTGTCCGCCCGACAGCATCACCCCGTTCTCGCCGATCAGTGTGTCGTATCCCTGCGGCATGCGCTCGATAAACTCCGCAGCAAACGCCGCCTGCGCGGCGCGTTCGACCGCCTCACGCGGCGCGCCGGCGAGATCGCCGTAGGCAATGTTGTTCGCCACCGAATCGTTGAACAAGGTCACCTGCTGCGTCACCAGCGCAATATGGCGGCGCAGGTTCTTCAGCGTGTAGGCCTCGACGTCGACTCCGTCGATCAGGATCTGCCCGCTCGCGTGATGGTAGAAGCGCGGGATCAGGTTCGCCAGCGTCGACTTGCCGCTGCCCGAGCGACCAACCAGCGCCACCATCTGCCCCGGCTCGACGGTGAAGCTGACGCCATCGAGCACCGTGCGCTCCGAACCGGGATAACGGAAGCTCAGATCGCGCACTTCCAGCCGCCCGCTGACACGCTCGCGCGTGACCGTGCCGGAATCCACCTCCGGCGCCTCGTCGAGTTGCTCGAAAATACTCTCTGCACCGGCCACGCCGCGCTGGATCGTCGAGCTGACTTCCGACAGCTGGCGAATCGGCTTCGGCAGCAGGCCCGCCGCGGTGATATAAGCGACCAGATCCCCCGCGGACGCGTCACCGCGCAGCCACAGCACCAGGAACAGCACCGTCGCCATCGCCGAATAGGTCACCAGCTGCAGGGTCGGGGTGAAGGTCGATGAGGTCTTGATCATGCGCAACTGCTTGTGCGTGTTGTCCTCGCTCGCCGCGCGGAACCGCCGCGACTCATAGTCCTCGCCGCCGAAACTGCGCACCACGCGGTAGCCCTGGATGGTTTCCGAGGCGACGTGCGTCACATCGCCCATCGCCACCTGGATCTTCTTCGCCTGCTTGCGGAACTTGCGACTGGCGCTGCCCACCAGCACGCCGATGATGGGCAGGATCGCGACCATCACCAGGGTCAGCTTCCAGTTCATCCATAGCAGGTAGGCGAACAGGAACACCACCGTCAGGCCCTCGCGGATCACCACCTTGATCGCGTCGGTCGCAGCCCCGGTCACCATCGTCACGTTGAACGTGATGCGCGAGATCAGGTGCCCGGAGTTGTGCTCGTCGAAGTAGCGGTTGGGCAGGCGCAGCAGGCTGTCGAACAAGGCCAGGCGCAGGTCATGCACCAGTCCGAGCGAGACCTTGGCGATGAAATAATTCCCCAGGTAGGAACCCAGCCCCTGCCACACGGCAATCGCCACAATCAGCACCGGCACCGCATGCATCAGCGGCAGGGCCGATAGCAGCGGAACCCCGGCGAAGGGCGTAGCCGAAGGATTGGTAAGCCCATCGACGAAGTACTTCAGGATCCCCGCCAGCATCGGCTGCGAGGACGCGAAGATGAGGAATCCCAGGATGCTGACGCCGAACAGCCCCATGTAGGGACGGACGTAACTCAACAGGCGGAAGTAGATCTTCAGGCTGGATACGACCGGGTCACTGGAGAACGGGGTGGCTGCGACGGAGTCCTCGGCGGGAGCAGGAGGTATTTGGCCAGACATGGCGGTGCGGGTCGGCGAGCAAAGCGATGATGCTACCATGCGCGCCGAGCGGCCCACGCGGCGCTACCCGAGAAACCCCAACCCGCGGCGCGCGGCCCCCCCGACGCATGGACACGAAAACCGACCTCCTCCTTTACCTGGTCTACGGTGCCGACAGCTATCACCAGGAAGCCGTCTTCAGCATCGTCAGCGCCGTCGCCCGCCTGCGCGAAAGCGCCGATACGGCAGTACGCATCGAAGTTTTCGCGGATCGTCGCGAGCCATACGCCGCCCTACCAGTGCGGGTGCACGCCCTGGACGGGATCACCCTCAGCCGCTGGCGCGCGCCTCACGGCTACCATTTCCGCACCAAACACGCAGCGCTGCATGCCGTGCTGACTGATGGCGCCGAACCGGCGCAACGTGCAATCCTCATCGACACCGACACGTTTTTCCATACCTCGCCCAGCGCGCTGTTCGAGCGTATCGCGCCAGGCACCCTGCTATGCAACAGGATCGGCGGGCGCTATGCGGATATGCGCGAAGCGACGCTATATCGAACACTCGCACCCCGCCTGCAGTCTCAGCGCCTCGCCGACGACGACATGCCGCTGCTCAATTCGGGCGTCATCGGCCTATGCCGCGGCGACGCGCCGCTGCTGCAACGCTCGCTGGCGTTGATGGACGAACTGTTCCCGCATGCCGAGGGCGCCTATACGCTGGAAGAGTTCGTGCTCGCGACGGCCGCCCGGGAACGTGCCTTCTGCCTCTCCGAGTGCCCGACGCTGATCCATCATTACTGGAGCCGCAAACAACTATTCCGCGCCAAGATCCAGGCGTGGCTGCGCAAGCATGGGCAGGCACCGCTCACCGCCTGCGCCCTCGCGGACGTCGCGGCCGTCAGCGACACCTTGCCGCGACCACCGGCACCGCAAAGACTCATCCACAAGCTCGTCACCCGCCTGCTGCCGGCGGGGCAGCGGCAGTTCAGCCGCGAACTGCTGTACGGCTGCTACCCCCACGCCAACGAATTCGATCGCGCCTGCGGTCCGGTCTGGTGGGACAAGGCCCTGGCGAATCTGCGCGAACGCCACGACGTGAGCAATTCCGAAATCGAGCGCTGGCTCGATGGCTTTACGCTGCGCCGCCTGCTGGGCGAGCACACCGCAGCGATCCGTCGACATCTGAAACATCAGAAAGCGAACTGAATAAGCCGGAAGCCACGCCAGCACGGTAAAATCGCGCCCCATGAAAACATCCCCGCCGCTGCGCATACTCGCGCACGAGGACTATCTCCGACTCCGGCAGGGCGCCCGCGTGATGGAAGCCGACCGCTACGGCGACAAGGTGCTGTTGCTTGCCGATGGCAGCTATCTGAAGCTGTTCCGCCGCAAACGGCTCTTCAGTTCCGCCGCGTGGTATCCCTATGCACTCCGCTTCGCCGACAACACCCGCAGCCTCGCGCAGCTCGGCATTCCCTGCCCCGAGGTCATCGAACTCTATCGCCTGCCGCAGATCGAGCGCGATGCGGTGCATTACCGCGCACTACCCGGCGAAACCATACGCCGAATGGTCGCGGCCGGAATCCCGGACGACCAGGCGACCAATCTGCGCCACCAGATTCGCCAATTCATTGATCGCCTTCACGACCTCGGCATATATTTTCGTTCCTGCCACCTGGGCAACATCGTGCTGACGCCGGAGGGCGAACTGGGACTGATCGACATCGCCGACCTGCAACCTTGCCGTAGCAGCCTCGGGGCGCTGAAACGCCAACGCAACTACCGCCATATCCTGCGCGATGCACGGGACCGCGACTGGCTGGTCGTCAGCACGGAATGGCAGCAACTCCAGCGCTGAATGCCGTGAGCAATATTCATCCTGACTTCTCGACGAAGCCCCGGGGGTTCAAGCTTCGTACCAGACTGGCCGGCTGGCTGGAGGCGTACATCCTGCCGCTGGGCCTCTTCGTGCTCCTCACGGGCATGTTCTGGAGCGGGGACCGCGCCCTCTACCACAGACTTTTCTACGCACTCGTAGCCTTCCCCGCCTTCATTGCGGCGATCGTTCGGCCCACGCTCTTGCGCGACCTTGCGGACTCGGTGATAGGCCTGCCTTTCCTGGTCTTTTCCGCCTTCACCCTGCTGAGCATCTTTTGGTCAGATAGCGACGACGGTGTCGACTCGTTGATAAAAAGGCCGCTCTACGTTGCCCTGCTTTTTGTCGCCGCAATCGCCGTACGGCAACTACAGCCCATACGCGGCCGGCAAGTCCTCCTGGCGGCACTCGCCACGTCGGTGATTACCGGAGTGGTTTATCTGACGCTGTTTGCACCCGCATACGGGCCCGGCGCACGCCTTTCGGGCTATGGTGCGCTATACAACCCACTGCTGACCTCCCACGTCTTCGGCTTCTTCCTGGCAATCGCCATCGCCGCGTGGGTCGAACGGCGCCAGGCATTCCCGCTACCGATCGTGGCCGCAACCATGGTACTGGGGATGGTGATCGTTGCGACCGGCTCGCGCACGCCGCTGGTCGGCATTACCGCCACCGTGCTCTGGCTCGCCGCGCTGTCGGGTGACAGACGCGGAGTCATCGCCGCGGCCGCACTCGTCGGGACCGGCCTGCTGGTGGCAAGCCTGTGGCCTGACCTCTTGACCGACAGGGGGACGTCGTACCGGCCGGAGATCTGGAGCGACACATTGCGCCAGATCAGCGAAAAGCCGATTTTTGGCCATGGTTACGATCACCCGCTGGAAATCTACCTTGAAGGTATCGCTGACGCGTTCCGCGATCCGCACAACATGATCCTTGCCGTTCTCTATTACGGAGGACTGGTCGGTTTGGCGCTCTGGGTCTGGCTCTACGGCGCAGCCGTACTGGCGTGCTGGCGACAGCGCCATGACCCGGCCGTTTTCATTTGCTCCGCAACGTTGATTTACGGGCTGGCCGCCAGCATGACCGAAGGCGGAGCGTTTCTTTCCCGCCCTAAGGAGCACTGGTTCCTGATCTGGATTCCGTTCGCGCTGCTGGCGGCAACGACACTGAAGAGCAAGCACGATGGCCGACTTTCCCGCCAAGAGTGAACGCAGAACGCCAGCGTCCGCCCTCAGGGAATGGTGGCAGCGCCGCGCGGAGCGGCGCCAGAGGAAGCACCTGCCAAAATTTCTGCGCGGGCAGGCGCGGTTCCGCGAACGCTATCCGAACTACGAAATCGGCATCGGCACCTATGGCATGCCAAAGGTGCACGACTGGCATGAAGGCAGCACGCTGCGCATTGGCGCATATTGCTCGATTGCCGAAGGCGTGAACATCCTGCTCGGCGGCCACCACCGTCTCGACTGGGTCAGCAGCTATCCCTTTCCAAAGTTCCTCGAAGAAGCGCGCCACATTGCGGATTTCGGCGGCACGCGCGGTGACGTCACGATCGGTAACGACGTGTGGCTGGGCACCGGCTGCACGATTCTTTCCGGCATCAGCATCGGCGATGGCGCAGTGGTCGCGGCCCAGGCGGTCGTGACCCGCGATGTCGCGCCCTATGCCATCGTTGCCGGCAACCCGGCGCGCATCGTGCGCTGGCGCTTCGACGAGACCACCCGCGCGGCGCTGCTGGCGACCGCCTGGTGGTCGTGGCCGGAAGCGGAAATCCGCCGTGTCGTATCCCTGCTGTGCTCGGACGATCCGGGCGCGTTTCTGGCTTACGCGGCGGACCGCAATACTCAGTCGGACACCACCGGCGAAACGGCGTAACGCCACAGGCCACGTAGCGTCTTGCCGTTCCAGGCGCGCAGCGGCAGTTGCGCCAGCAGCTCGCGCGCAAGCACCTTGTCGCGGTCGGACGCCTTCACGAACAGCGAATTCAGCAGCCGGTAGCGCACCTCGTCATAGGCCGGATGCCCGGCATAGTCGCGATACGTGCGCAGCAGGCTTTCGGCCATGAAACGCAAGTTTTTGTAGGTGTTGGTCGGATGCTTGCGGTAACGCGCCATCAAGGCATCGACACGGTCGATGAAGTAGCCGGCGTGCGTAATCTTCAGCCAGATATAGACGTCTTCGAGGCGGATCTCCGGATTGAAGCCGCCGACCGTCTCCAGCGCCTCCTTGCGGAACATCAGCGTGGCGGTTGGCGGAATCGGCTTTCGCTGCAGAAATACATCGTCGAAGTCGATACGCTGCTGCGGCACGTCGCGCTGCTTCTGTTCGTTGTCCGGGTAAAGCGATCCGTCGGCATGGATGAATTCGATATTGCCGCCGCAGATGCCGACCGCGGGCTTGTCGGCCATGTAAGCGACCTGCACCGCAATGCGCCCGGGCAGCATGATGTCGTCCGAACCGAAGGGGGCGATCAGACTGCCGCGCGCGCGCGCGATCGACTCGTTCAGGGTGTGGGTAAGCCCCTTGTTCTGCTGCACGCGAAAATCGAAGCCGTGCCGTTCCTGCAAGCGACGGATGCGTGCGACGCTGTCGTCGGTCGAGCCATCGTCGATGACGAGCAACTCGATGTTCGGGTAGGTTTGCGCCAGCACGCTGTTGATCGACGCTTCGATGTAGGGCGCGTGGTTGTATGAGGCGATGATGACGGTGACGAGCGGCTGGCTGGCGTCGGTTTGCATGGTTGTTTTCCTGATCGGCAAGCGCGTGGGGAAGCGCGATACTCAGAACGGCAGTTGCAGTCGCAGCCTTTCCCACCACGCCGACGGTGCGGCGAGGCGAAGCGGCGGGCGCAAGGCCGCGGCGACGCGCTCGCCGATGCGGGCGAAACTGTATTCGCGCTCGACCAATGTCTGGCCCTTGGCCGCGATCCGCGCCGCCAGTTCGGGCGACGCGCGCAAGCGTGAGAGCTTGTCCCGCAACTCATTGACACTGCGATAGAGCACCAGGTTTTCCATATCGACGAAACCCAGGGCGCTGTTTTCCGCCGCGCCCTGGTCATAGGCGAACAGCACACAACCGCAGGCCATGGCCTCGAAATTCTTGATCATATACTCGCTCATGCCGACATCCGCACTGACGAAAAAGCGGATGCGATTGAGCATCTCCAGGTATTCCGCACCGGACTGCGTGCGCACCGTCATCAGCGGCTCCTCGTGGGCAATCGCATCGAGCATCGCCTTGCGCTCGCTGTATATCCCGCTCTTCACGCTGCCGACAAAACCCAGTTCGATGTCCCGCTCGGTGCCGAGATTGCGCAGCAGGGTCTGGTCATAGCCCTTGGGCACGAATACCGCGTCGGTGCCTTCGGCCCGCAGGCGTTCGCTGATCTGAAAGCCCGAACTGAGCACCCGTGCTGCCGGCAGGCGGCGGTAATGGGCACTGAACCTGCCCCGGTATTTGCACGGGAAATAGTTCTGCCAGGCATCGTGCTCGAGGATGACCAGATTGGGCACGCTGCGGATGAAGCCTACCTGACGGATTTCCTGCTTGAAGCGCAGGAAGAACACGATTCGCTCATAGTCCTGCGCCCTGACATGCTCGCGAAAATAGCGTTTGAGGTCGGCCTGCTCGTCACCCAGCCAGCGCAAGTCGCAATCGGTGTGCGCAGCAATCCCGTCGTACAGGCGGTCGAGGATGACACGCTGCTCCTTTTGCACCAAAAGCAGAATCTTCAGCGGTTTTCCGGTATCCATCGTCACACTGGCACGACCTCAATCTTCACCCTGACCGGCCGGAAAAAACCCGTGCGCAGTCACGTCCCACGCGGGCTCCCGGGCGAGTTGCGGATAGCCAAGCATTGCTTCCGCTCCGAGCCGTTTCCACTCGAGTCCCTTCCAGCGCAGGAAATGTACATAGGGGAAGGTCCGTTCGTCCGCCCGATCGCAACTCAGCACACCGGCACGCCAGCACCAGCGGCGCGGAAACACATAGCTGCCGTCGATCCACGCGACCTTGGCATCCGGGGTGCTGAAAGCCTCGACAAACTCCGCCCGCCGGTACCAAGGATTGAGCAGCCAGCTCAAGCGCGCCAGCGCATGCGGCCAGTTCTTGCGGCGAATGAAGAGGCGGCTGAAAGCGCCCTCGTCCACGCCCTGATGCATCGGATCACTCAGCCGCCTCTTCCAGGCGGTCATCAGGAAGAACGCTTCCCGCATCTCCCGCGTATTGCGCACAAGGCAGCAATGTCCGGAGATGCGACGTGCGTGGGTGGAAAAGATGTCCTTGCGCGCCAGGCGTTCCGCGGTGAAATAGGCGCGCAGATCGCCGAACACCAGATCGAGGTCGCCGAACGCCCAGAAGTCGTAGCCGTGCAGATCCGACTCGTGGATATAGCCCAGTGCCGGCTTCAGGTCGCACAGCTTGTAAGGGTTCTGCGGCTGAAACGGAATATCGAGGGTACGTGCGATGCGCGCGCAATAGCTTGCGTAATCCGTATCGATAATCCGCACGTTTGGCGGGCAGTCCTCAATCTGCCCGCAGTCCGAAAACAGCAGCCAGTCGATGCTCGGATTCGCACGGCAACTGGCGAGAAAAAACGGCATCCAGAACGGCCACTTGCCGAAATACGGAATGACGAAACAGATCGAAGGCGGTGCCGCGCTCATCGTGCCCCCGTCTCGCCGAGCGCGGCGCGAACCATCGGCAGCGCGAAGAAGCGCCGGCGCGCCGCCTCGTCGGAAAACTCCACATATAGCCGCGCGAGGCCGCGCTCGACGAAGATCGCCCGCTCCGCAAGCGGCATGCGGGCATGCGTGACGAGCAGACCCGCGAGGGCCTCCGCGTCGCGCAGCGGAAAAAGTGCGTCGGCGTGACCCACGACCTCCGGCGCCCCGCCACAGTCGGTCGCAATCACCGGCACCCCTGCGGCCATCGCTTCGAGCAATACCATGCCGAAGGGCTCGTGATCGGAACTCAACGCGAACAGGTCGAAGGCGGAGAAGGCGCGCCGCGCGTTCGGCACCTGGCCGAGGAAGCGCACGCGCGCGGCGATGCCGAGTTCATCCGCCAGCGCGTGCAAGGACTTTTCGAGCCGCCCCTTGCCAAGGATCACCAGCAAGGCACTCGCCGGCAGCTCCGGCAGGGCGCGCGCGAAGCCGCGCAGCAGCGTCGCCTGATCCTTGTCCGGATGCAGACGCCCGACATTGCCCACCACGAACGCGTCCTGCGGCAAGCCGAGGAGCTCGCGCGCGGCAGCTCGCGGCAGCACTTCGGCACGCACGGCATCCACGTCTATCCGGTTGTGCAGCGTCTCGATGCGGTCCGCCGGCCACGACGGCACGCCGCGGCGGATGTCGTCGCGGATCGCATCCG
Source organism: Aromatoleum diolicum (assembly GCF_012910955.1). GTDB lineage: Bacteria > Pseudomonadota > Gammaproteobacteria > Burkholderiales > Rhodocyclaceae > Aromatoleum > Aromatoleum diolicum. The sequence continues at coordinate 2,965 of NZ_WTVQ01000053.1, read as the reverse complement.
ACACGCCGAGCAGGCCCAGGCGCTTGCCGAACCAGCGCGCGAAGAGCTTGTGCGTGAGCCGCTCGTAGTCGCCGAAGGCGTGGTGCACGCCGATCACCGGAAGGTCGGTGGCCCAGCACGAGATGTGGATCGGCTTGAAGCGGTGCGCGAGGATCATCGCGAAGTCGCGCCCGGCGATGATCCCGCGCAGGCGACGCATCGCGTCGAGCTTCAGGCCGCGCACGTCGGCGCCGTCGTAGTCGAGGTAGATCACCTCGTCGGACGCCGACAGCTCGGTGACCTCGTCGCTCGGCGGATCGGTTAGATAGACGGTCGTGACCTTGTACGGCGAGTCCTTGAACAGCACCGCATACTGCCGCGCGACGTCGCCGAACGGGCCGTAGTGGCAGTGGCAGAACTGCAGGATGCGGCGCTCAGCCAAGAGCGGCGCCCTCCTTCACGACCAGCACGTCCTCCATCACGAGGTACTGCAGGTCCGAGCCGAAGAACATGTTCAGCGCATCCGTCGGCGAGCAGATCATCGGTTCGCCGCGGCGGTTGAGCGAGGTGTTGAGCACGACGCCGTTGCCGGTTAGCCTTTCGAGTTCGAGCATCAGGTCGTAGTAGCGCGGGTTGAATTCGCGCTTCAGCACCTGGGCGCGCGAGGTGCCGTCCTCATGCACGACTTCGGGCACGCGCGTCTTCCATTCCTCGGCGACCTCGAAAGTGAAGGTCATGAAGGGCGCCGGGTGGTCGGTCTGCAGCATCTGCGGGCCGACCGTATCCAGCATGCTGGGGCAGAACGGCCGCCAGCGTTCGCGGAACTTGATCTGCTCGTTGATGCGGTCGGCGACGCCTGCGGCGCTCGGGCACCCGACGATGGAACGCCCGCCCAATGCGCGCGGACCGAATTCCATGCGCCCCTGGAACCAGGCCACGGGCTGGCCATCGGCGAGGATCTGCGCGATGCGCTGCGGGACCTCAGTGTCGCCATTGGCGATCTGCTGCCACTGGGGCTGCGACGGATGCTTCGCGCAGGCCGCGATGACGTCCTCGGTCGTGTAGCGCGGGCCGAGATAGACATGCTCCATCTTCTCGACCGGCACGCCGCGTGCGACCGACACGTAGGACGCCGCGCCGACCGCGGTGCCCGAATCACCCGACGCGGGCTGCACGAAGAGTTCGCGCAGGTCGGGGCGCGCGATGATCCTCTGGTTGAGCTTGACGTTGAGCGCGCCGCCGCCGGCGAACGCGAGCCGGCCGGTTTCGCGCAGGATGTCGCCGAGGTAATAGTCGATCATCTGCAGCGCGAGGTCCTCGAACAGCTTCTGCATGCTCGCGGCGTAATGGATATAGGGCTCGTCGGCGATGTCGCCGGCGCGCTTGGGGCCCAGCCAGTCGATGAGCTTGGGCGAGAAGTAGTAGCCCTTGCCGTTTTCCTTGTAGCGGCGGAAGCCGATCACGTTCGCGTAATCGGTGTCGATGACGAGTTCGCCGTTCTCGAATTTCGCCAGGCGCGAGAAATCGTACTTGTCCGGGTCGCCGTAGGGCGCCATGCCCATGACCTTGTATTCGCCGTCGAGCATCTCGAAGCCGAGATATTCGGTGATCGCGCCGTACAGACCGCCGAGCGAATCGGGGTCGTAGAACTCCTTGATCTTGTGGATGCGGCCGTTCTCGCCATAGCCGAAGAAGGTCGTCGCATATTCGCCCTTGCCGTCGATGCCGAGGATCGCCGTCTTCTCCGTGAAGCCGGAGCAGTGATAGGCGCTCGACGCGTGCGCGAGGTGGTGCTCGACCGGCACGATCTGCGTCTTCTTCAGATCGAAGCCGAGCTGTTGCAGGCACCATTCGATACGCTTCTTGTAACGGTAAAAGCGGCGGTTGCCCGCCAGGATCGCATCCAGGCCGCGGTCCGGCGCATACCAGTAGCGCTTCGCGTAGTGCCAGCGTGCCGGCTCCATGATGCTGATCGGCGCGAACGGAATCGCCACCGCGCTGACATCCTCCGGCCGGATGCCGGCGAATTCCAGGCAGAACTTCGCCGCCTCGTAGGGCATGCGGTTCTTGGCGTGCTTGTCGCGCACGAAACGCTCTTCCTCCGCGGCGGCAACGAGCTTGCCATCGATGTAGAGGGCGGCGGACGGGTCATGCGTCAGGGCGCCGGATAGGCCGAGAATGATCAATGCCACAGGGGAAACCTCAGGATCGGGGGGCGCCCGAAGCCTCAATAGCCACGGGCAACACAAGCGGCGGATTATAACCCGCCGGCCGCCGCGCCCAAGCCGGCGGGCTTCGACCCACGCCCCAGCAAGGCCGGCAGCAGCGGCCGCATCTGTCGTCCCAACCAGTAGGAGCCATCGAGTGACAGGTGGTCGTCGTCGCGATACAGCAGCATGCCGTCACGACGGCCGCGACAGACCTCCGCGTCGCACATCAGCGGGATCGGATCGAACACGGCAATGTCCGCGTATTTCGCCAGTACCGCATCGAGCAGCGGACGAAACTCCGTGTTGCGGACTTCATTCACTTCGCGGCTGAACTGGCAGTCGGGCCGGGGCGTCCGACTGACGAAGCGATTCGGATTCCAGGCGATACAGTCGCGGGCATCGAACGGCAGTTCCGGGATGGCGTGCAGGAAAACCACGCGCTTGCCGGCGGTGGTCAGACGGCGCAGCGTTTCATCGAGCGAGCGCGTGAACACCTCGGCGCGATCAAGGTGATCGGTACCCGCCTGCTCCGGCAGAACCAGTTTTTCGTCCGACACATGCCCTGGCGGATCCTTGAGCTCCCTCCCCGACGCATACGCCATCCAGCGACCACCGAGGAACACCGTTCCGATCTCCGGTGTGCGGACGACGTAATCGATCGCCGCATTCACCATCCGCCTGCAATCATTCAGCTTGCCGTCCTTGAGGATCGCCATGCCGTATAACGGCACGCAGCCTCCGTCGGATAGCTGGATCAGATTCACACCCTGCCCACC
>NZ_WTVQ01000052.1 GCF_012910955.1 Aromatoleum diolicum | reverse complement strand
GGGCATCACATCAATCAAACGATTGTTTTAATCATACGTTTCATTGATGTGAAGTCAAGAAAATTTTATCGATGCGCAAAGCGAGGAGAGCGTGCGTTCGCGCAGCTTCGCCGGAAGGGCGGCGGCGCGCCGTCAGGCCGCGTCGCCGCCAAGCCTCAGCCGGGCGGTGACCGGGAAGTGATCTGACGGATAGCGCCCGCCCGAGGCGTAGTCATCAACGCCGGCCGCTTCGGCGCGGAAGTGCGGCGAGGCGAGGATCCAGTCGATCGCCTCGAAGTCCTGCGCCCGGCCGAAGTCGTGGTAGCTGCCGGCGGCGACGCCGCATTGCTGCAAGACCTCGCGCAGCACGCCGTCGGCGGTGAGCTCGCGAAAGGTTTCCGAGTCGCGCTCCGCGTTGAAGTCGCCGGTCACGATCACCCCCTCCCCGGCCGGTGCCGCCTGCGCCCAGCCATGCAGCAGCCGTGCGGATTCCTCGCGGGCGCGGCCCTGATAGTCGAAGTGGGTGTTGAGGAAGCTCAGCGGCGGTGAGCGCGGGTCGCGCGGGCGTAGCCTCACCCAGCTTGCGGTGCGGGGGTAGGCGGCCCCCCAGGATTGGCAGCCGGGCGTATCGGGGGCGGTGCCCAGCCAGAAATGGCCGCGCTGCAGTTCCTTGAAGCGCTCGCGCCGATACAGCAGCGGCGCCATCTCGATGGACGAATCGCCGTCGCCGAGGCGGCGCACGCCGACGAATTCGTAATCGGGAAGCGCAGCGCGCACGAAGGCCGCCTGTTCGTCGTCGCGACACTCCTGCAGGCCCAGCAGATCGGGATCGAAGGCGCGGATGCGGTCGATCACCAGTTGCCGGCGGTGCCCCCACTGGTGCTCGCCGTCGGGCGCCGAGGCGCAGCGGATGTTGAACGACATCACCTTGATCGGCATGCTCTCCTCCGGGGGGATCGAGCTTGCGGCGCAACGGCCGCCAGCAGGACGCCATCGTACTGGTACTTTGATCACGGCACGCGTTGCGCCGAATGCGCTAGTCTAGGCTCTGAAACGATGCTTTCACGTGACAAGGGCGGCTCAATGAAGGTTCCAGCGAGGGGTATCGGTGGCTGGCATGCGCGCCTGCTCGTCGGCGAGGCGGCTGCGCGCGACGCTTGCAGCGCGCCGGCGCTCGCGGCGTCAGCAGGCGGCTGCCGCGCCGGCTTCGGCGCCCCGAGCCCGGCGTTGACGCGCGCCCGGATGGCCGGGTAATGCTGCCCCCCGAACCGCCCCCAACGACGCGTTCCGCTGCATCGCCGCATGCGGTGCGGCGCTTTGCGTGCCTCGCGTTGCCCTACTGGAAGTCCGAACGTCGATGGCGGATCGGCGGCGCCACGTTGCTGCTGCTGTTGCTGACGATCAGCCAGGTGGCGCTGGTGATCTGGACGAGCTACTGGAACCGCGAGTTCTTCGACGCGCTGGAGGCGCGCTCGCTCGACGAGCTGCTGCGACAGATCCTCGTGTTTGCGCTGATCCTGGCATTGACGATGGCGGTCACCGCACTGCATATGCACGTCAAGCGCTGGCTGCAGCTCGATTGGCGCCGCTGGCTCACCGCGAACCTGATGGACCAGTGGATGACGCGCTCGCGCCACTATCGACTGCAGTTCCTGCAGGGCGAGCACGACAACCCCGATCAGCGCATCGCCGAGGACATCCGCATCGCCACCGAATCGGCGATCAGCCTGGCGCACTCGCTGACCTACTCGTTGCTGGTCGGCTGGGGGTTCATCGCCATCCTGGCCGAGGTTTCGGGCAGCACGCCGCTACCCGGGACGTCGTTCGAAGTTCCCGGCTACATGGTGGTGCTGGCCTTCGTCTACGCGGGTGCCGGCGCACTGCTCGGCTTTCTGCTCGGCCGTCCGCTGGTCCGGGCCACCAACCGGCTGCAGAGCGTCGAGGCCAACCTGCGCTTCAGTCTGGCACGAGCGCGCGAGAATTCCGAAGCGATCGCCCTGACGCACGGCGAAGGGATGGAGCGGCGCGGTGCGGCGCGACTCTTCGGCGATGTCGCACGCGGCTGGGACCGGCAGACGTTCGCGTACCTGGGCATCGTTTCGTTCTCGACCGCCTACGGCAACCTGATGCCGATATTCCCGATCCTCATCGCGGCCCCGCAGTTCATCGCCGGGACGATGACGCTGGGCCTGCTGATGCAGGCCGCCCAGGCCTTCCAGCGGCTGGCCTCGGCACTCTCGTGGCCCATCGACAATCTGGGCGAAATCGCCCACTGGCGGACTTCCGCAGGGCGCGTGGTGAGCCTCCACGACGACATGCTGCGGCTCGACAGCATCGATGGCGCAGGCGACACCGCGCGCATCCGGATCGGACTTTCGACACGCCCGGAGCTGCAGTTGCGCGACCTGTCTCTGGACACCCCGGCCGGCGAGCCACTGATGCGGGGGCTGGATCTGCGGATCCGGCGCGGCGAACGCATCCTGATCGTCGGCGACTCGCAGGTGAAGCTGGCCTTGTTCAAGGCCGTGGCTGGGCTGTGGCCGTGGGGAGGCGGCGAGATTTGCCTGCCCGAAGGCCAGGAGATGGCGTTCCTGCCGCAGCATCCTTTCCTGCCCACCGGCAGCCTGCGCGCCGTGCTGTGCTATCCGCAGCCGGCCGAGCGCTACGCCGCAGCCGAGCTGCACCGTGCATTGGAGTGCGCCGGCCTCGACTGGCTGGCACCGCGACTCGACGAGACCGACGACTGGAACCACGCGTTGCCGCTGCGCGCCCAGCAGCGGCTGAGCACCGCGCGGCTGTACCTGCAACAGCCTGCCTGGGTGTTTCTCGAGGACACGACCGATGCCTTCGATGCCAAGGGCGAGGCAGGAATCATGGAGATGCTGCATCGCGAACTGCCCAACTCCACGCTGTTGTGCGTCAGCCGGCACGGCAGCCTCGAGCGTTTCTTCGACCGCCGACTGGAACTGCACCGCATCGGATCGCACGGCGCCAAGGCTTCCGATGAGGGGCGGGCCGCCAGACCCGCCGCGGTGAGCGGATCAGCGGAAATCGGACGGTAGCCAGCCTCGCTCGACGCATTCCCGAAAACACCAGGCCGGTGTCGTCTCGGTCTTGTAGCTCCAGAAGAACCAGCCCAGGTACTTCTCGAAGGCCAGCAACTGCGCGGCGCCATAGCCACGGCTGGCGACATGCTGCTGGAACTCGTCCATGTGCTCGAGCGCGTGGTTGAACGGCCCCTCGGCCCACAGCGACACCACGCGCAGATCCAGGCCCAGGCTCCATTCACCGCACACCGCGGGCAGACGCAATTCGGCGTTGATCGCGTCAGCCTCGTCACGCCAGTCGCCGCCGGCCTTGTGCATGTGGCCGAAGATGTCGAGATCGATGTCGTTGCGGTCGAAACATTGGTAGCGATGCAGGTCGAAGATCACGTTGCGGTATTCCGGCGCCTGCATGAAGCCGAGGTATTCGCGGAAGGAACGAAAACCGTCGTGGAACACCACCGCCACGCGCTCGGCCGGACAGTACCGGCGGATGCGTTCGTAGGCGGCCACATAGAAGGCCTTCAGGTAGTCGGTGGGCACATCCCAGCGCGGCTCGTTCAGGCACTCGATGGAATGCAGCGCGGGATGCGCGCGATAGCGCTCGGCGATGCGCTCGAGCACCGACAGGGCGTGCTCCAGATAGTCCGGTCGCGTGTGCCATTCGCACACCCCCATGATGCCGCCATTATCGAAGCCGTTCTGGCAGCCGGGCGCGGCATGCAGATCGAGCATCACGCGCAGGCCAAACTCCTCGGCCCAGTCCATCGCCTGGTCGAGCACGTCGATGCCGCCTTCGACGAAGGGATGCGGGTTGTCGCCATAGGCCGGGTGGTAGGGGTAATCCGGCCCGAAGATCCAGTGCCCGTACGGAATGCGCACCGCATTGAGACCGCGCTCGGCGATCCATGCGAAATCCTCGCGGGTGATCCAGCGTTGCCAATGGCCGCGCAGGCGCTCGGCGGCCGCGGGGCCGAGTTCGGCGCAGAAGGTGGTTTCGTCGCTGGCGGCAAGGCCCTCGAAGAGGCTCGGCACCATCCACTTTTCCAGCAGCAGCCAGCTGCCAAGGTTCACGCCACGCAGTTTCGGACTGTTCGCATTCATGATTCGGCCTCCCTTCGTTTCACCCACCGGCATAACCGCTTGCGGTCCCTGCATCACTGTAGCCTCCGATACGCGTGCAGTCCTTGCGTTATTGCACGGAGAGCGGCGCGCCGGGCCGATCCGCCGTCGATTTTCACCCCGGCTCGCGACGATCGCTCGAGTGCGGCACACTCACGGCATGCCATGCAGCGCGGGTGGTTCAGGGGAGTCCGGCGATGGAAGGCAGATGGTGGCAACAGGCGGTGGTCTATCAGGTCTATCCGCGCAGCTTCATGGACAGCGACGGCGACGGGGTGGGAGACCTGCGCGGCATCCTGGCGCGGCTCGACTACCTGCAGTGGCTGGGCGTGGATGTGCTGTGGCTGTGCCCGGTCTTCCGCTCGCCCAACGACGACAACGGCTACGACATCTCGGACTATTGCGCGATCATGGCCGAATTCGGCGACATGGCCGACTTCGACCGCCTGCTCGCCGACGTCCATCGCCGCGGCATGCGGCTGATCCTCGACCTGGTGATCAATCACACCAGCGACGAGCATCCCTGGTTCGTCGAATCGCGCGCCTCGCGCGACAATCCGCGGCGCGACTGGTATGTCTGGCGCGACGGCCGCGAGGGCGGTCCGCCGAACAACTGGGAGAGCATCTTCCGCGGACCGGCCTGGGAATACGATGGCGCGAGCGGACAGTACTACCTGCACCTGTTCACCCGGCGTCAGCCCGATCTGAACTGGGAAAACCCGGCGCTGCGCGCGGCCATCGCGGGGATGATGCGCTGGTGGCTGGACAAGGGGGTGGACGGCTTCCGCATCGACGCCGTCACCCACCTGAAGAAGGCCGCCGGCCTGCCCGACATGCCCAACCCGGCAGGTCTCGCACAGGTGCCGGCCTACCCCTTCCACATGAACGTCAGCGGCATCCTCGACTACATCGACGAGCTGTGCCGCACTACCCTCGACGGCCGTGACGTGATGACCGTGGGCGAAGCCAACGGCATCGGACCGGCCGAGGCCGAAAAGTGGGTGGGCGAGCGCCACCGCCGGCTGTCGATGATCCTGCAGTTCGAGCACTGGCATCTGTGGTCGAACGCCCCCGGCGCCACGCTCGACGTGCGGGCCCTCAAGCGCATCCTCGGCCGCTGGCAGCAGGCGCTCCACGGCCGCGGCTGGAACGCGCTGTATCTCGAGAACCACGACCTGCCGCGGATCGTGTCGCGCTGGGGCGACCCGCTTCACCATCGCCGCGAAAGCGCCACCTCGCTGGCGACGATGTACTTCCTGATGGAAGGTACGCCCTTCATCTACCAAGGGCAGGAACTCGGCCTGACGAACGCGGAATTCGCGCGCCTGGACGAGTTCCAGGACAGTTTCGCGCACAACCGCATCGCCGAGATGCGTGACGCCGGCCTGAGCGACGACGACATCCTCGACGAAATGCGCCGCACCGGCCGCGACACCTCGCGCACGCCAATGCCCTGGGACGACGGGCCCAACGGCGGCTTCAGCACCGGGCGACCATGGCTGGCGCCGCACCAGGATTTCCGCACAGTCAATGTTGTCGGTCAGCAAGCTGAGCAGGACTCCGTGTTGCAGTACTACCGGCGCCTGATCGCGCTGCGAAAGCGCGAGCACGTGTTGATTCGCGGCCGCTACGCGGCGCTGGCGGCAAGGAGCGCCAGAATCTTCGGCTATACCCGCAGCGACGCCAGCGGGTGCATCGCGGTCATCTGCAACCTCGGCGGCCGCCCGGCGAGTTACCGGCACTCGGGCTTCGCGCTCGAGTATCCGGGCCTGTTGCTTGCCAATCACGCGGTCGCGCCGCATGGCCCGCTCCACACGCTGACCCTGCGCCCCTACGAGGCGCGCGTCTACCGCATCGCAAGCGCAACGGAGGTTTGATCGCCGGCGTGCGACGCCTGGCGGAGCGTGCGTGTCGAAGTGCTCTCAGGAAGCACCAATCGGAGCGTTTGGCGTCTCGTCGCCCTCGGCCGCCGCCTCGATCATCGCCGCCGGCAGCGCCTTGCTCGGCTTCACGCCAAGCTGCTTGAGCATCTCCGCCTGTCGGATCACGTTGCCGCGACCGCCGGTGAGCTTGCCATGCGCGGTGTCATAGTCGCGCTGCGCCTGCTTGAGCCGATTGCCGAGCGATTCCAGGTCCTCGACGAAGCCGACGAGCTTGTCGTACAGCTCGGCACCGCGCCTGGCGATGTCCTGCGCATTGCGGTTCTGCGCCTCCTGGCGCCACAGGTGTGCGACGGTGCGCACGACGAACAGCAGCGTCGACGGGCTCACCAACAGCACGTTCCGCTGCCACGCATCCATGAACAACTCGCGGTCGTGCGTCACCGCAATCATGAAGGCCGGCTCGACCGGCACGAACATCAGCACGAAATCGAGCGACTTCAGGCCGTACAGCGCCTGGTAATTGCGCTCCGACAGGCCCTTGATGTGCCCGCGCACCGAGTCGAGATGGCGCTTGATCGCCACCTGGCGCTCCCCCTCCTCCTCGGCTGAGGCGTAGTCCTCATAGGCGGTCAGCGACACCTTGGCGTCGACCACCAGGTGGCGATCTTCCGGCAGATGGACCACCACGTCGGGCTGGGCGCGCGAGCCGTCGTCGCGCATGTGGCTTTCCTGCACGTCGTATTCCTCGCCCTTGCGCAGACCGGAGGCTTCGAGCACGCGCTCGAGGATCAGCTCGCCCCAGTTGCCCTGCGCCTTGCTCGACCCCTTCAGCGCGCGTGTCAGGTTCTTCGCGTCCTGGCTCAGCGACTGGTTCAGCTCCATCAGCTGGCGCACCTGCTCGGCCAGCGCGCTGCGGTCCTTGCCTTCCTGCACATAGACCTGCTCGACCTTGCCCTGGAATTCCTGCAGCTTCACGCGCAGCGGGTCGAGCAACTGGCCAATGTTGGTCTGGTTCTGTTCGGTGAAGCGCTTGGCCTTCTCTTCGAGGATGTCGTTGGCGAGACTCTTGAATTGGTTCGTCAGGCTCTCGCGCGCGTTGGTCAGCAGCGCGAGCTTTTCGTCGGACTGGCCGCGCTCGGCCTCGAAGCGCGTACCGAGTTCGGCAAGCTCGGCGTTGAGCTTGCCGACCAGCGCCTCGGCCCGTTCGCGCTGCGCCTTTTCGGCCTGCAAGTCATTGCGCAGCGCGCCCAGCACCTCACGCTCGGCCTTGAGTTCCGCGGCGAGCTGCGAATTGAGCCGGCCCGAGCTTTCGCGCAGATCCGCCGAGTGGCGCTGCAGCTCCGCCAACTGCCGCGCCGTCTCGTCCAGTTGCTGCTGCAGCACCGGCACCCGCAGCGCACGCTCGCTCAGTTGCGCCCGTTCGTCGCGCGCCTGGTCGAGCGCGTTGCGCCATTCGTCGGCCTGCTGCCGCAACGCGTCGAACTGCAGCCGGATCTGGCTGCGCTCCTGCTCGATGGCGCGCAGGCGTTCGCTGGCGGCGGCGAGTTCGATACGCACTTCCGAGCGGCCCTGCTCCATTGCGGCGACCAGCGCTTCGGTGCCGCGGCCACGCAGCAGCAGCCAGACGATCAAGGCACCGGCGGCCACGCCGCCCAATACCGCCACCAACCAGATGAGCGAACCTGCAGACTGACTATCCATCATTCCATGACCTTGCTGTGGGATTCGAAATCCGCCCTGTCCGGCGGAAGGGCCAGATGGTACCGGGTTGGTGCCGGCGAAGGGCGCCGTCGCGCGCGCCCAAAGGTTAGAATTGCACGATGAGACGCGCCCCCGCTACCGCCCTGCCCGGCCCCGAACCCACCGAACGCCACGACTGGCATACGCTCAAGAGCCTGATTCCGTACATCTGGGCCTACAAGGTGCGCGTGCTGTTCGCGCTGTCCTGCCTGATCGCCGCCAAGGGCGCCAACGTGACGGTGCCGCTGCTCTTCAAGCAGCTGATCGACACCCTGTCGCTGACCACCGACCAGGCGATGATCGTCGTCCCCGCCGCGCTGCTGCTGGCTTACGGCGTATTGCGCTTTTCCACCTCGTTATTCACCGAACTGCGCGAGATCGTGTTTGCGCGCGTCACCCAGCAGGCGGTGCGCCAGATCGCGCTGCAGGTGTTCCGCCACCTGCACGCGCTGTCGCTGCGCTTTCACCTCGAGCGCCAGACCGGGGGCCTCACGCGCGACATCGAACGCGGCACGCGCTCGATCGGCTCGCTGATCAGTTACACCCTGTACTCGATCCTGCCGACGCTGATCGAAATCGCACTGGTCGTCGGCATCCTGCTCGCGCAGTACGACGCCGTGTTCGCGCTCATCACCGTCGGCACGCTGACGCTCTACATCTTCTTCACCATCACGGTCACCAACTGGCGCACCGTGCTGCGCCGCCGCGCCAACGAGCTCGACTCCGCCGCCAGCGCGCGCGCCATCGACAGCCTGCTCAACTTCGAGACGGTCAAGTACTTCAACAACGAGGACTTCGAGGCCCGCCGCTACGACGAGCAGATGGAAAAGTGGACCAACGCGCAGGTCACCAACCAGATGTCGCTGTCGGCGCTGAACATCGGCCAGGCGGCGATCATCGCGGTGGGCGTGACGGCGATGATGTGGCAGGCAGCCACCCGCGTCGCCGCCGGCAACATGACCATCGGCGACATCGTGCTGGTCAACGCCTTCCTGATCCAGCTCTACATCCCGCTGAACTTCCTTGGGGTCCTCTACCGCGAATTGCGTCAGTCGCTGACCGACATCGAACGCATGTTCGGCCTGATGCACGAGCACCGCGAAGTCGCCGACGCCCCCGACGCGCTGACGCTGCCGCACGGCCCGGCGACGGTGCGTTTCGAACGCGTAAGCTTTTCCTACGATCCGAAGCGCGCGATCCTGCACGAAGTCGATTTCGACATCCCCGCCGGCCGCACCCTCGCCGTGGTCGGCCATTCGGGTTCGGGCAAATCGACGCTGGCACGCCTGCTGTTCCGCTTCTACGATGTCCAGGGCGGCGCGATCCGGGTCAATGGCCACGACCTGCGCGCCGTCACGCAGGCCAGCCTGCGCGCCGTGATCGCCATCGTGCCGCAGGATACCGTGCTGTTCAACGACACGCTGTTCTACAACATCCAGTACGGCCGCCCCGACGCGAGCCGTGCCGAAGTCGAGGCCGCCGCCGCCGCGGCGCAGCTCACCGACTTCATCAAACGTCTGCCCGACGGCTACGAGACGCGCGTCGGCGAACGTGGGCTGAAACTCTCCGGCGGCGAAAAACAGCGCGTCGCGATCGCGCGTGCACTGCTGAAGAACCCGGCGATCCTGATCTTCGACGAGGCCACCTCGGCGCTCGACTCGAAGACCGAAAAGGCCATCCAGGCACAGATCGATCTGGCCGCCGAAGGCCGTACCGCGCTGGTCATCGCGCATCGCCTGTCGACCGTGATGAATGCCGACGAGATTATCGTGCTCGATCAGGGGCGCATCGTCGAACGCGGCACGCATGCCGAACTGCTCGCCCGCGACGGCGACTACGCACGCATGTGGGCGTTGCAACAGCAGGAGCGCGAGGAAGCGGCGATTTCCGGGTAACGCAACCGATCCGGTAAACTGATACGCTTAAATCCCTACAAGATCCGGGTAATGGACGCTCACGCAACACCCGCTTTTCTCCACGAAGTCATCCTCTTCCTGATCCTCGCCGGCGTGCTGATCCCGCTGCTGCAGCGGCGCAGGATCAATCCCGTGCTGGGTTTTCTCGCCGTCGGCATGATCGTCGGCCCCTTCGGTCTCGGCCAATACACGGATTCGTCGGACTGGCTGCGTTATCTGACCTTCTCGCGCACCGAGGACGTGGAAGTCTTCGCCGAATTCGGCGTCATCTTCCTGATGTTCATGATCGGGCTGGAAATGTCGGTCGACCGCCTGTGGGCGATGCGCCGGCTGGTGTTCGGCCTCGGCAGCCTGCAGGTCGGCATCTCCGGACTGCTGATCGGCGGCATCGCCCATGCATTCGGCAACAGCATCGAATCCTCGGTGGTGCTCGGGCTGGTACTGAGCTTTTCGTCGACCGCGGTGGTCATGCAGTTGCTGACACAGCGTCGCGAACTGGGCACGCCGCTCGGCCAGTCCATCTTTTCGGTGCTGCTGTTCCAGGATCTCGCAGTCGTCCCATTGCTGGTGCTGGTCACCGTCCTGTCGCAGGAAACGGGTGGCAGTTTCGCCGGCCTGATCGGCATGGCCGCCCTCAAGGGCGTGGTGACGGTCGCGTTGATCTACTTCATCGGCAGACGTGTGGTGCGCCCCTTGTTTCACCAGATCGCCGCCAACCGCCAGGCCGAATCCTTCATGGCATTGACCCTGCTGACGACCCTGGGCGTCGCGGTACTGACGCGCGAAGCGGGGCTGTCGATGGAACTGGGCGCGCTGCTCGCCGGCCTGCTGATCGCCGAAACCGAGTTCCGCCACGAAGTCGAAGTCACCATCGAGCCGTTCAAGGGCCTGCTGATGGGCGTGTTCTTCATGTCGGTCGGCATGGGCATCGACATCAGCGCGATCCTGGCGCAACCGCTGCTGTTGCCGCTGTCGGTGATCGGCGTGCTGACGATCAAGGGCCTGGTCCTGCTGGTGCTGTTCCGAAGCTTCGGCCTGTCCTGGGGGCGCGCTACCGAAGGCGGCATCATGCTCGGGCAGGGCGGCGAATTCGCCTTCATCGTCATCGGCATGGCCCTGGGGCTGGGACTGATCGCTCCCGCTGTCGGGCAGTTCATGCTGCTGACGGTCGGCTTGTCGATGCTGCTTACCCCGCCGCTGACCCTGCTCGGGCGCAAGCTTGGCGACGCCATCGACGCGCGTCTCGGCACCCCACCCGTCATCGAGGAACCCGGACTCCAGCAGCTCAGCGGCCACGTGATCATCGCGGGCTACGGGCGTGTCGGGCAACTGATCGGCGAACTGTTGAACGAACAGGGCATTCCGCACATCGCCATCGAAAGCGACGCCAAACTGGTCGCGCGCCTGCGCGCGGACGGCGCACCGGTATATTTCGGCGACGCCAGCCGGCCCGAACTGCTGCGCAAATTTCACCTCGAACGCGCAGTCGCGGTCGTACTGACGATGGACCACACGGCCGCCGCCGTGCACGCCGTCAAGGGGGTTCGCGCCACCTCGCCGAATATCCGCATCGCCGCACGCGCCCGCGACGAAGCCCATGCCGGCGCCCTGCGCGACGCCGGTGCCTCGGTCGTGATTCCGGAAACGCTGGAGTCGGGACTGCAACTGGCGGGCTCGGTGTTCGAGACGCTCGGCGTGCCCGGCGACGTTGCCACCCGCCTGCTGGAACAGGAACGCGCGCGCCGCATCAGCGTCTTCCGTCCCGGCTGACGCCCCAACGGCTAACGGAGGAGCCATGCCGACCCTTGCCCTGATCGCCACCGGCGGCACCATTGCCGGCGCCGCCGCCTCTGCCACCGACACCACCGGCTACACCGCCGGCGCACTCGGCGCCGACGCCCTGCTCGCGGCCGTGCCGCAACTGGGCGAGATCGCTGACATCCGCGCTAAACAGCTGTTCAGGCTCGACAGCAAGGACATGGGCCCCGCCCACTGGCTGCCGCTGGGCCGGCGGGCGCAAGCCCTGCTCGACGCGCCGGACATCGACGGCCTGGTCATCACCCACGGCACCGACACCCTCGAAGAGACCGCGGCCTACCTGCATCTCACCCTCGACAGCCGCAAGCCGGTGGTATTGACCGCAGCGATGCGTCCGGCGACCGCGCTGTCGGCTGACGGCCCGATGAATCTCTACAACGCGGCGTGCGTCGCAACCCACCCGGACAGTGCCGGGCGCGGCGTACTGGTAAGCATTGGCGACGCGATTTTCGCCGCCTGGGGCGTGCGCAAGCTATACACGCACCGGCTCGACGCCTTCATCGGCGGCCCCGGCGGCGCGATCGGGCAGACGTCGCCGATCCGCTTTTTCGCCCCGGCACGCGACACAGCGGCGAGCACCGTCGCGATCCCCGCCGACCTGAAAGAACTGCCGCGCGTCGACGTCCTCTACGTCGCCGCCGGCAGCCCGCCCGACCTGCTCGACGCCGTCCTCACCGCCGGCGCGCACGGCATCGTCCTCGCCCTGCCCGGCAACGGCAGCTTGCCCGCCAGTTGGGAAGCCGCCGTCACGCGCACGATCGCAAACGGCGTACCGATCGTCCGCGCCTCACGCGTGGGGGCCGGCCCGGTCAGCCCCAGAGCCCAGGACGCCACCTGGGGCACCCGCCCCGCCGGCGACCTGGCACCGTCGCAGGCACGCGTCACGCTGATGCTCGCGCTCGCCTGCGGCGACCTCACACTCCTCGACCAGTGGTTCGGCGAGCACCACTGATCAAGCCTTCAAACACAGGCGTCCGTGACCACACAAGCCCGCTCCGGCAAGGGGTAGCCCCATCGGGCCCGCTTTCGTGCGGAGGCGTCCGCCACGCGCCAACGACGCGCGAAAGCGGGCCCGATGGGGGCGGCTCGGACCACGAACGCCTTAGTCCGGCGACCGACTACATCCCGTAATCCTCGCCCCCACCCGCCAGCGCCACATCCACCATCTTGCGCGTCAGGTGCGGCGCGAACAGCTCGATGAACGCATACACATAGCCGCGCAAATACGCGTTGCGCCGCAGACCCACGCGCGTCGTGCTGGATTCGAACAGATGCGCCGCATCCACCATCCCCAGCGTCTTGTCGGTCGCCGCGTCGTACGCCATGCGCGCAAGGATGCCGATGCCCAGATCCATCGCCACATACGTCTTGATCACGTCCGAATCGAGCGCCGTCAGCACCACGTTCGGTCGCAGCCCGCGCCCCAGGAACGCCTTGTTGATCAGGCTGCGGCCGGTGAATGCATCGTCGTAGGTAATCAGCGGATAACGCGAAATCGCCTCCAGCGTCAGTGGATGCTCCTTCAGGATCGGATGGCGCGGTGTCGCGACGATGCAGCGGTTCCACTGGTAACACGGCAACATCACCAGCTCGTCGTACTCGGCGATCGCCTCCGTCGCAAGCGCCAGATCGGCCTCGCCCGACATCACCATGTCGCACACCTGGCGCGGACTGCCCTGATGCAGCGACAACTTCACCTGCGGAAAACGCTGCATGAAATCACGCACCACGCGCGGCAACACGTAACGCGCCTGCGTGTGGGTGGTCGCAATCGACAGACTGCCCGCCACCTCGTTGGTGAACTCGTCGCCCACCTGCCGCAGATTGTCGGCATCGCGCAGCATGCGCTCGGCAATCGCCAGCACCTGTCGGCCGGGCTCGGTCACCGCCACCAAGCGCTTGCCGTGCCGCACGAACACCTCCACGCCAAGCTCCGTCTCAAACTGCCGGATCTGCTTGGACACACCGGGCTGCGAGGTGAACAGCGCCTCGGCTGCCTCCGACACGTTCAGCCCGCGACGGGCGACTTCGTGGATGTAACGCAGCTGCTGCAGATTCATCGCGCCCTCTTTATAACCAAAACTTCTTAAAGTCTAACGCAAACCACCTTTTTGATCCTAGACATCCCACTTACGATGCACCGCACCATACAGGGGATGTGTTTCCATGGATTTTGCCTACACCGTTGCCGGATTCGCCGTCGGCGCCATCGTCGGACTCACCGGCGTCGGTGGCGGCTCGCTGATGACGCCGCTGCTGGTGCTGATGTTCGGCATCCACCCCTCGGTCGCGGTCGGCACGGACCTGCTCTACGCCGCCATCACGAAGACCGGCGGCACCTTGGCCCACGGCCTGAAGGGCACGGTCGACTGGGCGGTGACAAGACGGCTCGCCAGCGGTAGCATCCCGGCGGCTGTCATCACGCTGGTGCTGGTGGGCAATTTCGCACCGGGCGGCATCGACGGCGCGGCCGGACTCATCAAGGTGGCACTCGGCGTCGCGCTGCTGATGACGGCAGTGGCGCTGATCTTCCGCAAGCATATCCAGACATACGCGCTCAAGCATTTCGGCGGTACGCCCAACCCGGCGCGCATCGCGCGGCTGACCGTGCTGACCGGCGCAGTGCTCGGCGTGCTGGTATCGATCTCGTCGGTCGGCGCCGGAGCGCTGGGGGTAACGGCGCTGTTCTTCCTGTACCCGGCGATGCCGGCACTGCGCATCGTCGGGTCCGACATCGCCCACGCGGTACCGCTGACCCTGGTCGCCGGCATCGGCCACTGGATGCTCGGCAGCGTCGACTGGTTCCTGCTCGGCAGCCTGATCGTCGGCTCGCTCCCCGGCATCTGGGTCGGCAGCCATGTTTCGACCAAGGTGCCGGACCGGGTGCTGCGCCCGATCCTGGCAACGATGCTGGTGCTGGTGGGCGCCAAGCTGATCAGCCACTAAGTCCACCATAGAACATTACGGATTCAATAAGAGAGACGCGATGTACCGATACGACGCCTATGACCAGAAACTCGTGGATGAGCGCGTGGCGCAATTCCGCGACCAGATGCGCCGCCACCTTGCCGGCGAGCTGAGCGACGACGAGTTCCGTCCCGTACGCCTGCAGAACGGCCTGTACATCCAACGCCACGCGCCGATGTTCCGGATCTCCATCCCCTACGGCCACCTCGCCAGCCGCCAGCTGCGCAAGCTCGCCGACCTCGCGCGCACCTACGACAAGGGCTACGTGCATTTCACGACACGCCAGAACGTCCAGTTCAACTGGTCGCCACTGGAAGTGATTCCCGAGATGTGCGCCGAACTGGCGAAGGTCGAGATGCATTCGATCCAGACCTCCGGCAACTGCATCCGCAACTTCACCTCCGACCCCTTCGCCGGCGTCGCCGGCGACGAGCTCATCGACCCGCGCCCGTGGGCCGAGATCCTGCGCCAGTGGGCGACCTTCCACCCGGAATTCGCCTATCTGCCGCGCAAGTTCAAGATTGCCGTGAATGG
This sequence comes from Aromatoleum diolicum, assembly GCF_012910955.1. Taxonomy (GTDB): domain Bacteria; phylum Pseudomonadota; class Gammaproteobacteria; order Burkholderiales; family Rhodocyclaceae; genus Aromatoleum; species Aromatoleum diolicum. The sequence goes on along the minus strand of NZ_WTVQ01000052.1, from coordinate 16,440 downwards.
CGCGAAGGAAGACCGCGCCGTGATCCAGGTGCACGACATCGGCCTCGACCTGAAGAAGAACGAAACGGGCGAGATCGGTTTCCGCGTGCTCGTCGGCGGCGGCCTGGGCCGCACCCCGATCATCGGCCGCGAGATCGAAGCCTTCGTACCGTGGCAGCACATCATCACGTACTGCGAAGCCATCCTGCGCGTGTACAACCGCTATGGCCGCCGCGACAACAGCTTCAAGGCGCGCATCAAGATCCTCGTCAGCGCGCTGGGTATCGAGGAATTCCGCTGGCAGGTCCGCGAGGAGTGGGCACACGTTAAGGACGGCCCGAACACGCTGACCGTCGAGGAAGTGCACCGTGTCGCCGACTTCTTCGACGACCCGGCCTACGAAAACCTGCCGGTCGACGACGTCGCCTACCACCACCACATCGCCGAAGACCTGGCCTTCGCCTCGTGGGTGAAGCGCAACGTGCGGGCGCACAAGAAACCCGGGTACGCCTCGGTCACGCTATCGCTGAAGAAGCCCGGCGTCGCCCCCGGCGACATCACGTCCGACCAGCTGGACCTCGTTGCCGACTGGGCAGACCGCTTCAGCTTCGGCGAAGCGCGCGTCACGCACGAGCAGAACCTCGTGCTCGCCGACGTCAAGAAGTCGGAGCTCTATACGCTGTGGCAACTCGCACGCAAGGCCGGCCTCGCGACGCCGAACATCGGCCTGTTGACCGACATCATCTGCTGCCCGGGCGGCGACTTCTGCTCGCTCGCTAACGCGAAGTCGATCCCGATCGCCGCCGCGATCCAGGAGCGCTTCGACGACCTCGACTACCTGCACGACGTCGGCAACATCGAGATCAACATCTCGGGCTGCATGAACGCCTGCGGCCACCACCACGTCGGCAACATCGGCATCCTCGGCGTCGATAAGAACGGGGAAGAGTGGTACCAGGTCACGATCGGCGGCAGCCAGGGCAATGACGCCGCGATCGGCAAGGTCATCGGCCCGTCGGTTGCACGCGCCGACATGCCCGACGTGATCGCTAGCCTCATCGAAACATACATCGACGAACGCCACGAAGACGAACTCTTCATCGACACCGTGCGCCGCATCGGCCTCGAGCCGTTCAAGACGCGCGTGTACGCCGATCGTCAGACCCACAGGAAGGTCGCGAATGTCTAAATCCATCAAGAATGGCCGTATCGTCAACGACGACTGGCAGATCCTCACCGTGGCCGAAGGCGAAGACGCGGCCGGCATCAGCATTCCCGCCGGCCGAGTGATCGTGCCGCTGGCCGCCTGGCTCTCGCGCCGCGACGAACTCGCCGCGCGCGGCGACGTCGGCGTGTGGTTCGCCAGCCACGAAGGCCCGGAAGCGCTCGAAGCAGACATCGGCCGCGTCGCCGTGATCGCCGTGAATTTCCCCAAGTTCGTCGACGGCCGCGGCTACTCGACGGCGGCCCTGCTGCGCACCCGCTACGGCTACTCGGGCCAGCTCATCGCCTTCGGCGACGTGCTGCGCGACCAGTTCAACTACCTGATGCGTTGCGGCTTCGACACGCTGCGGCCGCGCGAAGGCAGGTACGACGACGCGCAACTCGACGCCGCGCTAACGAGCCTCGCCGACTTCACCGAGCCCTATCAGGCCTCGGTCGTCCACCCCCAGCCACTGTTCCGCCGCGTCGCGCGTGCGGGGGTACAGGTGAAGGCATGAGCGGCGCCGTCAGCATGCTGCGCCCGGCCGCCAAAAACCCGGCCATCCACCCCGCGCTCACCGAGCCGCTGGTCGAGACCGTCAGCACGAAGACCGACGCTGCCCTCGATCTGCTGCGTGCGGCGGTTGCCGAATTCGGCGCAGCCGGCGAAATCACCTTCGCGAACAGCTTCGGCGCCGAGGACATGGTGCTGACCGACCTGATCCTGCGCGAGAAGCTGGCGATCGAGATCTTCTCGCTCGACACCGGGCGGCTCCCCGCCGAAACCTACACCCTGATGGGCGAGGTCGAACAACACTACGGCACGCGCCTGAAGGTGTTCTTCCCGAAGTCCGACGCGGTCGAAACCTACGTGCGCACGCACGGCATCAACGCCTTCTACGAGTCGGTCGAAATGCGCAAGGCCTGCTGCCACATGCGCAAGGTCGAGCCCCTGCAACGCGCCCTCGCCGGCAAGAAGGCGTGGATCACTGGCCTGCGCGCCGCGCAATCGGCGACCCGCACGGGCCTGCCGACACGCGAGTTCGACCAGGGCAACGGGCTGCTGAAGTTCAACCCGCTGTCGGACTGGAGCGAAACCGAGGTGTGGGCCTACATCCGCATGCATGAAGTGCCGCACAACGCGCTGCACGACCAGTTCTACCCCAGCATCGGCTGCGCCCCGTGCACACGCCCGATTGCCGTCGGCGAGGATGTCCGCGCCGGACGCTGGTGGTGGGAAGACCCCGCACTGAAGGAATGCGGGCTGCACCTCAAGAAGGGCTGAACCATGAACACCGCGAATCCGGCAGGCGCACGCAACACCCCCGAAGGACACTTTCCGCGTCCCGGCCTGCGCCGTCGCCTCGCGGCCCTGTATGCCGGCTTCAATGCCGCCCTGCGCGCGCTGCGCGCATCGAATACCCCACGCTAAGAAATCGACATGTCTACGCTGACGCGACAAACCCTGACCCACCTCGACTGGCTCGAAGCCGAGGCGATCCACATCCTGCGCGAAGTCGCCGGGCAGTGCGCGAACCCGGTGCTGCTGTTCTCCGGCGGCAAGGATTCGATCTGCCTGCTGCGTCTGGCCGAGAAGGCCTTCCGCCCGGGCCGTTTCCCGTTCCCGCTGATGCACATCGACACCGGCCACAACTACAAGGAAGTGACCGATTTCCGCGACAAGCGCGCCGCCGAGCTGGGCGAGCGCCTGATCGTGCGCTCGGTCGAGGATTCGATGGCGCGCGGCACCGTGGTGCTGAAGTCGGCCGACGAGTCGCGCAACAAGCACCAGTCGGTGACGCTGCTCGAGGCAATCGAGGAGTTCGGTTTCGACGCCTGCATCGGCGGTGCGCGACGCGACGAGGAGAAGGCGCGCGCGAAGGAGCGGATCATGAGTTTCCGTGACGAGTTCGGCCAGTGGGATCCGAAGAACCAGCGCCCCGAGTTGTGGAACCTGTTCAACGCACGCAGCCACAAGGGCGAGAACATCCGTGCCTTCCCGATCAGCAACTGGACCGAACTGGACGTGTGGCAGTACATCGAGCGCGAGCAGCTCGAATTGCCGAGCATCTATTTCGCCCACACCCGCCCGGTAGTGCGCAAGAACGGCCTGCTGCAGCCGGTCACCGACCTGACGCCGGCGAAGCCCGGCGACGTCATCGAGAACGTGCTCGTGCGCTTCCGCACCGTCGGCGACATCACCTGCACGGCGCCCGTGGAGTCCGATGCCGATACGGTCGAGAAGATCCTGCTCGAGACCGCGACGACGACGATCACCGAGCGCGGCGCGACGCGCATGGACGACCAGACCTCGGAAGCGTCGATGGAGCAGCGGAAGAAGGAAGGGTATTTCTGAAGCTTGGTTGGTTTTGCGGGTCTCAAAGTGCGGGGCACTAAGCGAGCGGGGCGGGGAATTTGCTCCGTAGGCTGCGGAACTCGCGGTGCGGCGCGCTTCCGCGCCTGCGCTCAGACAGTCCTCCCACTCCGCAAACACCCCGCCCCACTCTTGCTATGTGCAGGGCTGAGCCGAAAGGCAAAGGCGATTTGAAATGTCCGCCGAACCGACCCGGAACGTAGCCGGGGACGTGCGGGGTATTCGCGGCGCGGCGAGGACTGTCTGAGCGGACAGCGCGGAAGCGCGCTGTACCGCGAGTTCCGCAGCCCGCAGAGCGGATACCCTGCACGGCCCCGGCGGCTTAGCAGCACGACGCACTGAACGAACAGTAGCAAACAAAATTCTCGCAAGCTTGAAGGAAAGAAAACCATGTCCGCCCTCGAAAACCTGCCCGACACCGACCACGGCCTGCTGCGCTTCCTGACCTGCGGCAGCGTCGACGACGGCAAGAGCACCCTGATCGGCCGCCTGCTGTTCGACACCAAGACCATCCTCGCCGACACCCTCAACGCCATCGAGAAGACCTCCGCCAAGCGCGGCATGAGCGCCGTCGACCTGTCGCTGCTCACCGACGGCCTGCAGGCCGAGCGCGAACAAGGCATCACCATCGACGTCGCCTATCGTTACTTCTCCACCGGCACGCGCAAATACATCATCGCCGACGCCCCGGGGCACGAACAGTACACCCGCAACATGGTGACCGCCGCCTCCACCGCCAACCTCGCCATCATCCTCATCGATGCGCGCAAGGGCGTGCTTACCCAGACCCGGCGCCACTCCTACCTCGCCAGCCTGGTCGGCATCCCGCACCTGCTCGTCGCGGTGAACAAGCTGGACCTCGTCGATTACGACCAGGCCGTGTTCGACCGCATCAAGGCCGACTACCTCGCCTTCGCCGCCAAACTCGGCATCAAGGACGTCCGCTTCATCCCGCTCTCCGCCCTCAACGGCGACATGATCGTCGACCGCGGCGAACGCCTCGACTGGTACGACGGCCCCACCCTGCTCGAGATCCTCGAAACCGTGCCCGCCGCGCACACCGAACAGGCCGAGGACTTCCGCTTCCCGGTGCAGTTCGTGTGCCGCCCCCAGGACTCCGCCAACCCCGAACTGCACGACTACCGCGGCTTCATGGGCCGCGTCGAATCCGGCGATATCGCCGTCGGCGACGCCGTCACCGTGCTGCCGTCGGGACGCACCAGCACCGTCAAGGACATCCAGATCGGCGGCGCGAGCCGGACGACCGCGATCCACGAACAATCCGTCGCCCTGCTGCTCGCCGACGAAATCGACATCTCGCGCGGCGACATGATCGTCAAGAGCGCCGAACAGCCCGAGGCCCTCAAGCAGATCGACGCCACCCTGTGCTGGCTCTCCGAGACGCCGCTGTCGCCCGCGCGCACCTACCTGCTGCGCCACACCACGCGCGAAGTGAAAGCCAAGGTGGCGAAGATCGACTACCGGCTCGACGTGAACACCCTCGAGCACGAGGCTGTCACCACCCTCGCGATGAACGATATCGCCCGCCTCACGCTCAAACTTGCACAGCCTGTGTTCGCCGACCCCTACGCTGAAAATCGTGCCACCGGCGCCTTCATCATCATCGACGAGAGCACCAACAACACGGTCGGCGCCGGCATGATCGGCTGAACGCAGGCACCCGAAACCCAGCACCGGCGCACATTCGGACCACACCCCAGACCTCTGCGCGAAGTCCGGGGTGCGACGTCTTACCCATCAACGCCCGGTGTGTGGGAAAATCGCGGCTGCCGATCTCATTGCTGCCCGGCACAGCAACGCAATATAGAAGACGCAAATGAAATGTCTCGATGATTTCCGCCTGCGGTTCGGGAGCAGGGAATACGTGCCGATCATGATTGGCGGGATGGGCGTGGACATCTCGACCGCCGACCTGTCGCTGGAAGCCGCGCGCCTTGGGGGCATCGGGCACATCTCCGACGCGATGGTCCCGACCGTCAGCGACCGTCGCTACGACACCAAGTACGTGCGCGACAAGCTCAAGTTGTACAAGTACAACGTCGCCAACACCAACAAGTCCGAAGTGCAGTTCGACCTCGGCCTGCTCGCCGAAGCCACCGAAACCCACGTGCGCCGCACGATGGAACGCAAGCGCGGCGACGGGCTGATCTTCATCAACTGCATGGAAAAGCTGACGATGAACGGGCCCAAGGACACGCTGCGCGTGCGCCTGCGGTCCGCGATGGACGCCGGCATCGACGGCATCACGCTCGCCGCCGGCCTGCACCTGGGCTCCTTTGCGCTGATCGAGGACCATCCCCGCTTCCGCGACGTCAAGCTCGGCATCATCGTCTCGTCGCTGCGCGCGCTACAGCTGTTCCTGCGCAAATCCGCGCGCACCAACCGCCTGCCCGACTACGTCGTCGTCGAAGGCCCGCTCGCCGGCGGCCACCTCGGTTTCGGCATGGACTGGGCGAAATACGACCTGCACGCGATCGTCGCCGAGATCCAGGAATACCTGAAGGCAGAAAAGCTCGACATCCCGCTGATTCCCGCCGGCGGCATCTTCACCGGCAGCGACGCAGTGTCCTTCCTCGAAGGCGGCTCGGCCGCCGTGCAGGTCGCGACGCGCTTCACCGTCTCGCACGAGTGCGGCCTGCCGCCCGACGTGCAGCAGCATTATTTCGCGGCCCACGAAGAAGACATCGAGGTGAACAACATCTCGCCCACCGGCTACCCGATGCGCATGCTCAAGAGCAGCCCCGCGATCGGCTCCGGCATCCGCCCGAACTGCGAAGCTTACGGCTACCTGCTCGACGGCAACGGCAACTGCGCCTATATCACTGCCTTCAACCGCGAACTGGAAGCACATCCGAACGCAAAGCGGCTCAAGGTGATGGAAAAGACCTGCCTGTGCACGCACATGCGCAACTTCGACTGCTGGACCTGCGGCCACTACACCTACCGGCTCAAGGACACCACGCACCTGCGCACCGATGGCACCTACCAGATCCTCAGCGCGGAACACATCTTCCACGACTACCAGTACAGCAAGGACAACAAGATCGCGCTGCCGGCTGTGGAAGCATTCGAACCGGCGAAATCCGCCTGAGCTCCGCCAGCGCCAGCTGGCTTGCCTGAACACCGGGGCGTTCCCGCCACACACAGGCGGCAACGCCCCGTTTCTATTCCGATCGCACGCTTCGATCCGCCCCTGCCACGACTCCCTTGGCCCGTTCCCGACACGCTGAACGGGAACGCAAGCGGGCGCCACACACTCATACGCTCGGATGCTTCATGCATGCCGCCTGCAGAACGCGCCAAAGGGCGCAAGGAATGCGTATGCGCAGGACGATATGGGCGCTGATTGCGCTCGCATTGGTGATCGCGGGTTTTCTGTTGCTTGCCAACCCGGCCGCGGCAGCGCCGAGCGGCGGCCGGGTAATGGTGTTGCGCGTCGATGGCGTGATCGGTCCAGCCACTGCCGATTTCATCGCACGGCAGCTCGCGCGTGCGGCCGCAGACCACGCCGGGGTGGTAGTGATCGAGATGGACACGCCGGGAGGCCTGGATACCTCGATGCGCACCATCATCAAGGACATCCTTTCCTCGCCCGTTCCGGTCGTCACCTACGTCAGCCCGGAGGGCTCACGCGCAGCGAGCGCCGGCACCTACATCCTGTATGCAAGCCACGTCGCAGCGATGGCACCGGCCACCAACCTGGGCGCCGCCACCCCGGTCGCAATCGGCCTACCCGGCACACGCAAACCGGCCGCAGAACCTGACGACGACGCGGGCGACAAGCCAAAACCGCAAGATGGCAAAGACACCGGCGGGAACACCCAGTCGGGCAAGGCTGGCGGCGGTGCGACCCGCAGCGGCGACGACATGATGGACAAGGCGCGTAACGATGCCGCCGCCTACCTGCGCAGCCTTGCGCAATTGCGCGGCCGCAATGGCGATTTCGCCGAGCGGGCGGTACGGGAGGCCGCCAGCCTGTCATCGGACGAGGCCCTCGCGGCGGGCGTGATCGACCTGATCGCCAAGGATCTGCCCGACCTGATCAAACAGCTCGACGGCCGCCCCGTGAAGCTCGACAGCGGCGCGACACGTCGTCTCGCGACTGCCGCCGCAGAAATCGAGCGAATCACACCCGACTGGCGCAACCGCCTGCTGTCCATTATCTCCAACCCGCAACTGGCGTTGGTACTGATGATGATCGGCATCTACGGACTGTTCTTCGAATTCACCAGCCCCGGCTTCGGCGTTCCCGGTGTCGCCGGACTGATCTGCCTGCTGGTTGCGATGTATGCGTTTCAGCTACTGCCGGTCAATTGGGCGGGAGTGGCGCTCGTGGCGCTCGGCGCAATCCTGATGGTCGCCGAGGTCTTCCTGCCCAGTTTCGGCGCCCTTGGCGTCGGCGGCATCATCGCCTTCGTGGTCGGCGGCCTGTTCCTGATGGATACCGAGGCCCCCGGCTTCGGTATCCCGCTGGCGTTCCTGATCGGACTCGGTGTCGTCAGCGCGGCGCTGATCATGGCGGTCGGCGGGTTTGCCGCACGCACACGCAAACGCCCGCTGGTCAGCGGCATTGAACAACTGGTCGGAGCCATCGGTACGATCAGCGCAGTCACCCCGCAAGGCGCCTGGGCCGCATTGTGCGGCGAATCCTGGCATGTGCACTGCGACGCGCGGCTCGCGCCCGGTGACCGGGTGCGCGTCACCGCCGTCGTCGGCCTGACACTGCAGGTCGAACGCCTCGACGCGAACGAACGCAACACCACAACAGGGAGCTCACCATGATCTTCGACTTCAACCTCGGGCTGGGAACGGTCCTGCTCGTCCTGATCGCGCTCCTCGTCAGCACCTTCCGGATCCTGCGCGAATACGAGCGCGGCGTGGTCTTCATGCTCGGACGCTTCTGGAAGGTCAAGGGTCCGGGCCTGATCATGGTGCTACCGGGCATTCAGCAGATGGTGAAGGTCGACCTGCGCGTGGTCACGATGGACGTCCCCAGCCAGGACGTGATCTCGCGCGACAACGTCTCGGTGAAGGTCAACGCGATCGTGTTCTTCCGCGTCGTCGATCCGCAGAAGGCGATCATCCAGGTGGAAAACTATTTCGTTGCCACCAGCCAGCTCGCGCAGACGACGCTGCGGGCGGTGCTCGGCAAGCATGAACTCGACGAGATGCTCGCCGAACGCGAACGGCTCAACCTCGACATCCAGCAGATTCTCGACGCGCAGACCGATGTATGGGGCATCAAGGTGACAATCGTCGAGATCAAGCACATCGATCTCAACGAGAACATGATCCGTGCGATTGCCCGCCAGGCAGAAGCCGAACGCGAACGTCGGGCCAAGGTGATTCACGCGGAAGGCGAAAGACAGGCCGCCGAAAGTCTGCGACAGGCGGCCGAGACGCTCGCGCGCGAGCCTGCCGCGATGCAGTTGCGCTACCTGCAGACGCTCACCCAGGTCGCCGGCGACAAGTCATCGACGATCGTCTTCCCGGTCCCGGTGGACCTGCTCAAGGGGCTCGTCGCGGGTGTGGCGCCGCCAAAGGGCTGAGGACACGGTAGCCCGCCTGTCGCGCAGCCGCCGGCCGGAGCACTGCACCGGCACTGCGCGGATTTCACTCCCCCGCGAATGCGATCGTCACGCGCTTGTTGCGCTTGCCCTCGGAGCGGATGCGGATCACCTTGAGCGGCCCGACCTCCCCCGTGCGACGCAGGTGCGTGCCGCCACAGGGCTGCAGATCCACGCCGGAAACATGGATCGTGCGCACGCTGCCGTGGCCGCGCGGCGGCTGTACCGACATGGTCTTCACCAATCCGGGATTGGCGTCTAGTTCCGCCTCGCTGATCTCCCCCTGCTCCACCGGCGTATCCGCCTCGATCAGCGCATTGAGCCGCGCCTCGATCTGCGCCGCATCGAGCCTGTCCATCTCGATGTCGAAATCCAGATGCGCCTTGTCCTCAGCCATGCGCCCGCCGCTGACCGGAGCATTCACCACCGCGCACAGCAGGTGCAGTCCGGTATGAAAGCGCATCAGGCGATAACGCCGCGCCCAGTCGATCTCTGCTGTCACCTGCGCACCCTGCGGCGGTGGCACGGCACCATCGGCCAGCACGTGCTCCACCGCCACCCCCTCACCCTTCACCGTATCGACGACAGCCAGGCGGGTCCCATCAGCCAGCACCAGTTCGCCGCGATCTCCAGGCTGGCCGCCACCGGTCGGATAGAACACCGTGCGATCCAGCACCACCCGACTGCCATCGACCGCAAGCACCTGCGCGGTGCAGGAACGGGCATACGCATCATCGCGAAACAGCGCTTCGGTCATGCGAGTCTCCATGCAGATTTCAGGGCAGTGCGATCGCCAGCGCAAGCGGCAGGAAAAGCACCGCGGCGACATTGCCGATCAGTACCATCGACGCCACCGCTTCGGGCTCCTGGTGATAGCGCTCGGCGAAGATGTAATTCAGCACCGCGGGCGGCAGCGCCCCGAACACCAGCAGCAGCGCCCGCTCTTGCGCCGGCAGCGCCACCACCTGCATCACGCCGAGCGCCAGCAACATGCCCATGATCGGGCGCGCGGCCGCGGCATACAGGCCAAGGCCGATGGAGGAGATGCGCGAATCAGTGAGGCGCACCCCCAGCGCAAACAGCATCAGCGGAATTGAAATATCGCCGAGCATCTTGATCGCCAGCATCAGCGGCGGCCACACCTCGACACCGGCGATCCCCACCACCAACCCGGCCAGTGTCGCCAGCACCGAAGGCACCTTCCACACGGTCCAGATCCGGATGCGGTGATCGAGCAACCATGCGCCGAACGAAAAATGCAGCAAGTTCGACACCATGAACATCACCACCGCGGGGGCCAGCGCCGGCTCGCCGAAGGCCAGCACCGCCAGCGGCAGGCCCAGGTTGCCGCAGTTGTTGAACATCATCGGCGGCACGAAGGTCTTCGGTGCGATCCGCGAAAGGTGCGCCAGCGCGAGCCCGACCAAGCCCGAACCGATCACCACCACCAGCGTCGCCACGGTCAGCGCGCCGAAGTCGGCAATGCGGAATTCCTTGTTCGCCAGTGCCCCGAACACCAGCGCCGGCACGAACACATCCATGTTCAGCTTGTTCGCATGCGATAGATCGGGCCGCATGCGCTTGCCGACGAAATAACCCAGCGCAGTCAGCGAGAACAGCGGAAACAAGATCGATACGATACGGAGGAGCATGAGGCGCAAGCCGGTTCACGGGTGAATCGAAATCCGCCGACGGCGACGGAAGAAAAAAGGCCCGTCAGAACGGGCCCGACCCTGGTCCACGCAGCGAGTCAGAATCGCGCACCGAGCACCAGCTGGTGCAGGTCGAAACCATCGTTGGGGTTCTTGATATCGCCATTCGAATAATGCGAGTAACGCCACCCGGCCGAAAACCTCCGGGCGAATTCCACCCCCAGACCGGCATGCTGGGAAAACTGGAAAGCGGTGGAAAACTCCTTGGGACCGAGCGAGGTACGGGTGAACAGCGCCCCGCCGAACCCCAGCTCCGCGTATGGCTGCACGCTCCCCTGCCCGCGGACAAGCCGCAACATGCCGACAACCCCGCCCTGGTCCAAGGTATCCGCCCTGTGGCTGGACCCGTTGTAGCGGAAACGGCTCAGCTCGAACTCGGGATGCAGGCCGGCATGCCATGCCCCCCAGTCACGCTCCCACACCGGCCCGAGGCGCACGCTGGCGCCGCTGCGGTCATAATTATCATGCTCGCCGTGAAACACGGTCACCGCCACGTCGGCTGCCGAAGCGGCGCCTGCGGCAAGTGCGGCCGCCGTCAACAGGACACAGGACTTCACGCTCCACCTCACAGGACGTACCGCGCGAGATCCTCGCGCTGGGCAAGCATTTCAAGTCGCGCATCGACATAGGCCGCATCCACCAGCACCTTGTCTATGCCAATCTTGCCGGCGTCGAACGAAACTTCCTCGAGCAGTTTTTCCATCACCGTGTACAGGCGACGGGCACCGATGTTTTCGGTTTTCTCATTCACCTGGAAGGCAATCTCGGCAAGACGGCGAATGCCGGCATCAACGAATTCCACCGTCACGCCATCGGTCGCGAGCAAGGCCTGGTACTGACGCGTCAGGCAGGCGTCGGTCTGCGTCAGGATGCGCTCGAAATCCTCCACCGACAGGCTTTCCAGTTCCACCCGAATCGGGAAACGTCCCTGCAGCTCCGGAATCAGGTCGCTCGGCTTCGCGAGATGGAACGCGCCGCTGGCGATGAACAGGATGTGATCGGTCTTGATCATCCCGTACTTGGTCGACACCGTCGTTCCTTCTACCAGCGGCAACAAATCGCGCTGCACGCCCTGGCGCGACACGTCGGCGCCATGTACGTCCGAACGCGCTGCGATCTTGTCGATTTCGTCGAGGAAAACGATGCCATGTTGCTCGACCGAGCGAATCGCCTCGGCTTTCACCTCCTCGTCGTTGATCAATCGCGCTGCCTCCTCGTCGGCCAGCGCCCTGATTGCATCGCCAATCTTCATCTTGCGCAGCTTCTTCTTGCCGCCACCGAGATTCTGGAACATGCCCTGGATCTGCTGGGTCAGCTCCTCCATGCCCGGGGGTGCGAAGATCTCCGCAGTCATCGCCTGCGCAGCGACCTCGATCTCGATTTCCTTGTCGTCGAGTTCGCCCTCGCGCAGCTTCTTGCGGAATTTCTGACGCGTCGCGGAATCCTGCGGCTGGGCCTCCTGCTCCATACCGATTCCCCCCAGGCGCGCGGACGGCAACAAGGCATCCAGCACACGATCCTCGGCGGCATCCATGCCGCGGTCGCGCACGCTCTTCATCGCCCGTTCGCGACCGTCCTTGATCGCGATCTCCGCCAGATCGCGGATGATCGTCTCCACATCACGGCCGACATAACCCACTTCAGTGAACTTCGTCGCCTCGATCTTGATGAACGGCGCATTCGCCAGGCGCGCCAGCCGGCGCGCAATCTCGGTCTTGCCGACCCCGGTCGGACCGATCATCAGGATGTTCTTGGGCGTGATCTCGCTGCGCAGCGGCTCCTCCACCTGCGCACGCCGCCAGCGGTTGCGCAGCGCGATCGCCACGGCTTTCTTCGCCTTGCTCTGGCCGACAATGTGTTTGTCGAGTTCGGAGACAATCTCCGGCGGCGTCATCTGGGTCATGCCTCAAGCACCTCGATCACATGGCTCTGATTGGTATAAATACAAAGATCGCCGGCAATCTGCAGCGATTTCCGCACGATCTCTTCCGGTGGCAGATCGGTGTTCTCGAGCAGCGCGCGCGCCGCCGACTGCGCATAGGCCCCGCCACTGCCGATCGCGACGATGCCCAGTTCCGGCTCCAGCACGTCGCCATTGCCGGTGATCACCAGCGAATTGTCGCGGTCGGCAACCGCCAGCATCGCTTCCAGCCGGCGCAACACACGATCGGTACGCCAGTCCTTGGCCAGTTCGACCGCCGCGCGCAGCAGATTGCCCTGATGCTTCTCGAGCTTTGCCTCGAAGCGCTCGATCAGGGTGAACGCATCGGCCGTTCCGCCCGCAAATCCGGCGAGGATCTGTCCCTGGTAAATGCGCCGCACCTTGCGTGCGGTCGCCTTGATGACGATATTGCCGAGCGTCACCTGACCATCGCCGCCCAGCGCAACGCGATTGCCGCGACGCACCGAGAGAATCGTCGTGCCGTGATACTGTTCCATTGATTTTTCCTCGTGCGGCGCAGGCATTACCCGCAGCGTCAGCCGCGGAGAATCACCTGCGCCACCTGATCGACGCCCATCACCCGCAACAGTGCCGCCACCATGGCGTTCACGTTGCGCAGAACCACCTGTTTACCCTGCGCCTGCAGCGTTGCGAGAATATTGAAGAGCGTACCCGCGCTGACAAAATCGATACGCCGCAGCTGACCACAATCCACGTCCACCTTCTGCAGACCGCTCGCATGCGCAGCCAGCTTGCGGATTTTCTCGACCCCGGTGCTGGTCAGCTCGCCTTCGAGGGTAAATTCATGCGACGGCGCATCCAGGTCAAGCACCACTTCGTGCGTCGCGGTACTCGACGCCAGCTGCTCGGCACGCGGCTCCCAGGATGGCGGAGACTCCTCAAAAGTCACTGCGTATTCGACCGCCAGCTCCTCGAAGCGCTCCTGCTCACCGGTATGCTGCAGCATCTCGAGCAGCAGCAACCACACATCGCGCCCCTCCGCCTTGCCCGGTTGAACCTGCCCGGCGAGCATGTCGACCAGCTGACTGCCATTGAGTAGCGACACCTTGACGCGCTCCGCCGCGAGCTCGCGCAATACGCCGCGAAAGAGTGTGCAACCGGTGCCATCGACCGAGCGCAAACGTCCAAGATCGATGCGGATGGCGCCACTTTTCTTGCCGATGATCGCAATCTGCCCAAATTGCGCCGCAGCCTGCCCCGACAGACTGCCGGACAGATTCACCAGCGGCGCAACGTGCGAACGAGGACGCTCCACTGCGCTCGACAAGTCATGCCACGGTGGTGGCGAGCGTTCGAAGCGCGTCGCATAGTCGAGCACGCGCGTCTCGAAACGCTGGCGCTGCCCGGTAAGCCGGTACAGATCCAGCAACATCATCCACAGGCCCTCGCCAGCCTGCGTTGCCTGAGTGTCCAGCACCGCATTCAGCACGAGCTCGGCCTCACTGTCGCTGCCATTGGCGTACAGTACCGCGGCCTCTTCGTAGACGGCGCCGATACCGGCACTCATCTCCTGCACTTCGACCTGTCCGGCACAATGCGCCAGCGCATGCGTCGGATCGCCGACCGAAAAATCGAGCGTCGACAGCTCGGGCGGCTCCGGGGCCTGCGACGCAGACGCACTCGCTCCGCTGGCCGACGGGGCGGTCGGCGCCGGGTTCGAGGCGGGCTTCTTGCCGAAGAATGGAAGGGCCACGATACAAGCTGTCCGAACGGATACGATGGAAAAAGTGCTGCAGGGTGAAAAAGCATAGCACTTTGGCTCGCGCTCTTGCGCGACTCCGGCCTTCGCGGCCTTGCGACCGGGAGCCCTCCCGCCCCCGAAGACTTTACCTTTTGCAACCTATCCGGTCCCCGGGTATGTAACAGAACGCACCGGAAGGGCTAAAATGCTGCGATGCACACAGCCAGCCCCACCGCAGCGTCCAGCGACAGGGTCATCTTTTCACTGCCGATCCGCGTCTACTACGAAGACACCGATGCCGCCGGCGTCGTGTATTACGCCAATTACCTGCGCTTTTGCGAGCGCGCACGGACCGAATGGTTGCGCTCTGCGGGGTTCGAACAGCAGAGACTGCTGAGCGAACGCCGCATCGCATTCGTTGTCCGTTCGGTCGGCGGCGATTATCTGTCACCCGGATTGCTCGATGATGCGTTACACGTTGCATCGACGATCGAATCGCTGGGCGGCGCCAGCCTGGTCTTCGTGCAGAACGTGATGCGCGGCCCGGAACTGCTGTTCCGGGGACGTTTCGTCATCGCCTGCGTCAATCTCGACAAAAAGCGCCCCACTCCCATCCCCGCCGACATGCGCGCCAAACTGGAAGAACTCGTTCAAGCATGACCGTCTCTCAAGATCTCTCGATCATCAGCCTCATCAGCCAGGCAAGCGTCCTGGTCCAGCTCGTCATGGGCCTGCTCGCCGGCCTGTCACTGGTATCCTGGTACTGGATCTTCCGCAAGTCGTTCCAGATCCGCTCGGCTCGCAACAAGACCAACACCTTCGAACGCGACTTCTGGAGCGGCGGCGATCTCAACTCGCTATTCCAGTCGGCCGCTGCCGCGCGGCATGAAACCGGCGGCATGGAACGCATCTTCGAGTCCGGATATCGCGAATTCACGAAGTTGCGCGGCAAAAGCCACGATCACGCGGCCATCATCGATGGTGCCCGGCGCGCGATGCGCGCGACCTACCAGCGCGAGGTCGATGACCTTGAAGCCCACCTCGCCTTCCTCGCCTCCGTCGGCTCCGTGTCGCCGTACATCGGCCTGCTCGGCACCGTATGGGGCATCATGAACGCCTTCCGCGGGCTGTCCAACGTCAGCTCCGCAACACTGGCGCAGGTCGCCCCGGGCATCGCCGAAGCGCTGGTCGCCACCGCAATCGGCCTGTTCGCCGCGATCCCCGCCGTCGTCGCGTACAACCGCTTCGCGCACGACATCGACCGCATCAGCATCCGTTTCGAGAGCTTCATGGAAGAATTCTCGAACATCCTACAGCGCCAGTTGCGCTAAGCGGCGAGGCCCCGAACCATGCGTCAGCGCCGCCTCATGAACCAGATCAACGTCGTGCCCTACATCGACGTGATGCTGGTCCTGCTCGTCATCTTCATGGTCACCGCGCCGATGATCCAGACCGGCAGCGTCGATCTGCCGACCGTCGGCGGGGTTCCGCAACCCCCGGCCGAAGCCATGCTCGTCGTCGTCAAACAGGACGGCTCGCTGGCGCTCAAGGCCACCAGCGGCGCCAGCGAACAGAGCATGAGCAATAGCGAACTGTTGCGCGAACTGCGCCGCGCTGTCGAACGTAATCCGCTGCAACCTGTCGTGATCGCCGCCGATAAACGCGTTTCCTACGAAAAAGTAATGGATACCCTGAATGGCCTGCGCCAGGCAGGCATCCAGAAAGTCGGTCTGCAGACACAGGCCGGCAGCAGCAGCCGATGAAGGACACGCATCTGGACGTGAAACGCGAACTGCCCGGCAAGTGGGCCTCGCTCGCGCTCACCGTCGCTGTTCACCTGGGCCTGGTTGCCTTTCTGGTGTTCGGCGTCCGCTGGCAAAGCAGTCCGCCTGCGGCAATGCAGGTTGACCTCGTCGCAGCGCCCACGACACGCCCCACCC
>NZ_WTVQ01000051.1 GCF_012910955.1 Aromatoleum diolicum | reverse complement strand
CCTGAAAAGGCCTTCTTGAAGCTCAACTGAGCTGATTTGCCGCCTTCAAATTCGTTCGCTTCCGCCGCAGGGCGCCGGAACGACCGATTCCTGGCGCATCCGCGACCGTTTTTACACGGCCTCGGCCAAGAACCGATTCCCTCCCCACTCATGACCATTCCGGTTGAAACCGTCCGGTCAAACACCGTCGGAGGCTCATGTCCGGTGTAGTCCAGCCGAATTCCGAAATCCAAGTTGATCGCAGTCAGTAGCAGTGCCTGCGCTGCCCTCATCCCTGCCTGCTCCGCCTCAGCCGCTGAGGGAAAAGCTTCGACGTCCAACTCGTACGCGACTCCGAACTCAGAGCTTCGCGAATTCCGCGGGCGGATGCGCCCGTAGGTGCCGTCAGGCAGAAAGAACGTGACGTTCGCCAACGCTCCGATGTGGAGCGCGTGCAAGACCCGGAAAACCAGCCGCGCCCCATAGCGCCGGCGCTGGTCGTTCGCGAGAATGATCCGCCTTTCTTCTATCGGTGGTTTGCGTGCCATGCGCTTTTCCTGCTGGCTAACGTAGAAGTAACAGGCCTGCGCGGCTTTTCGCGCAGGTCCGGTTCACTGCCGGGTTAGCTCTACACCCTTTGAGGTGAGAATCGCTTTGAGATCAGCATTCCCCTTCGCAAACCCCGATAGCTCAACAGGCTTGCCCGATGGTGAGGCCAGCGCTGCACGAAAGCTCGCCACAGCCGAATTTTCGTAGCCAACCTTCATGTTCTCTGTTGATGCATTCTTTGCGAGTTCTCCGAACGCGGCTGACTGGAGAGCCAAAGCCTGCGGATCGTCCGCACGTGCGGAAGCATCCTTAAGGTGGCGTACCGCATTTTCGTAATCACCCGCTGCAAAATATGCGGCACCAAGCGTCTTGGATGAGAGCTGTAGGCTATTTTCTGCCGAGGCAGATGCCAGTAGCGCCTTGACTGCGGCCACGTCTCCAATATTAAGGTTGGCGCTTGCTAAACTTTCCAACGGCGAGACTAACTCTGCGATCTTACGAGCATCCCTCCAACCTTCTTCAAACTTCTCATAAAGGAGACGAACTCGAATAATTTCTTTACTGTCCCTACGCGCCTCGGCTGAGGCTATTTGTGAGTGGAAGCTTTTTGCAGCTTGACCATGTTCATCAAATGGTTGCTTGAACTTGGAAGCGTCGTAGGCGGTATATGCACCCCATAGTCCGGCTACTGCACCAATTATTGCAACAACCATGGTGGTGTATTTTTCGACAGCATTCATTTATCCACCTCCAACTCTGATCACAGAAAGAGCTAACGTTCAAGGTCAGGGACGCTGCGCGGCTTTATCGCGCAGCGTCCCCTGCACCGCAGGGTTAGGTTGCTGTTCGGGTACAACAAGTGACTTGCCAAGCAAAGCGACAAGCACCACAGCCAGAATAAGTGCCCCCCACTTTGCTGCCCGGACAGTAGCGCGGTAACTACCTTCTCCATCCTTGACACGTACCCACTCGCGCTTGAGGACTACTTGTGCGACTTTGGCTAAGTTATTCAATTCGGTAACGCACTTGCCATAGCGATCTGAGTGCGAGTTTAGGATTTCGTAAACGTTGTCCAGATGCGCCAGGAGTTGCTTGTGGTCAGCCTCTTCTGGGTTCAAACGCAACCTCAATGCGTAGTAGGCCTGAGCCATACGTTGCCGATTTTCATGAAATGGATCAGGTTTTTCGGCTTCACGGTCGGTCATTTCAAGTTGCTCCAAGAGCGGAGCCGTAAGTGCCTTGATGTTGACGGGTATGCGCTCAAGGGACACGCGCCGGGCCTGACTTGAAAAGTCTGCGAGTTCGCTACGGAATGCATCAATCCATGCTTGGCGAAACTCGGAGATCTTTTGTTCTTTCGACGTGACTAGGCTGACGAAAGAAATTGCACCTGTAATACAGGCTGCGAGGACCGCGCCAATTGGAACAAGCAATGGAAGAGGTATGTCGGTGAGCGGCATAAGCAACCTAACGTGGTGCTAAGGGGCGCGTTCCCGCGTAGCGGCGGAGCATCCCCTTGAGCGTAGGGTTAGCCCGCCTTTGCGACGAGATTTCGAATTTCACTTGCCAACTCCTGACTTGCTTTTAGAAGATCCAGAACGCTACGCCAATTTGTTCTGTGGCGTTGCCACATTTCCGGACCAACAACAGCAGCAAAATCTATCTTCTTTGGCTCACGCCACGCCTCATATGCTGACAGCCGAGCTATTCGCTCCTCGATATCGGTGATGCCACGACTTTTGGGTGACAGCTTTGCGTTGCCCTCCATCCATGTGCGCCAATATGACTTGCCTTTTGATTGATTGCACTTCCCGCAAGCCGGAACAAGGTTTGCGATTTCAGTGATGTAACCCGTTGGCTCTTGGTTGCTTATGATTGCCCTGAGGTGGTCCCACTCAGTGGACTTGTCTCCGCAGTAGCAGCAACGAATGTCATCCGGACTCATTCCAAGGATTTGTAGCGCCTCAAGTTCCTCGGCTTCTGTTGGTTCGATGACTGGGATGATTGCGTTGATAAAGGCGTTTGTAATACTTGAAGAACGTCCCGTGACGCTCATCGGAGCAGGCAATTGACAATAGCGGATGCGCTTCATTGTTTGTGGGCTAACGAATAGCGTTTATCCGCCGCAGCGGCAAAGTGGGAGGAAGGCAAGGCGGCATGGCGGCGGATAAACCTCGTTGGACTGAACCGCCGCGACGGCGGATGCTATGGGGATTGTAAGCGGCGAAGCTGCGGCGTCAATCCTTTGGCATGAGGCGAGCGATTTTTCGGACGTGCGAAACGGGCAATTCGCAGTCCGGGAGCGGCAATCTTCGAAGGGTCATCGTGACGGAAAGGGCGAACGGGAGTACGGCGCCGAGTTGGGCGCGAGTGCGGCCGCGAGCGCACGGTGCGGCACGCGGAAGTGGAATCGTCGGTGGCGCCGCCGCGGTCATGGCGATCCTCGCAGGTGATGCGCCCGCGGCGCCGGCGGGAGGATGGCCACCACGTGCATCTGTCCGCTCCCGCAACAGGGGCAGCGCTGATGCTCGATCCGCGCCACGCGGCGCAGGAAGTCGGCGACCGATTCGAGGGTGGCCGCAGAAGGGGCCGGCACGTCGAGCGCGGCCCGCGCGGCGGCCAGGGCGGACCGCTTGCGCGCCGGCGAGAGCAGGCCGTAGTGGCGGATGCGTTTGAAGCCGGCAGGCAGCACATGCAGCAGGAAGCGGCCGATGAACTCGACGCCCGGCAGGCGCAAAGTGCGCTTCCTGCCGATACCGGCGTCGGCACGCACGCGGAAGGCGATCTGGTCGCCGTCGATGCCGAGGATGCGCTCGTTCGAGATCGCGACCCGATGCGTGTAGCGTCCCAGATACTCAAGGACCGCTTCGGGCCCGCCGAGCGGTTGTTTGGCGTAGACGACCCAGTCGTGGTCGTAGAGCCGTGGCTTGAGGCGCGTCCAGTCGGCGCCTCCCGGCCAGCGCTCGCTGCGGGCCAACTGATCGAGGCCGGCGACGAACTTGCCCCGGAAGACGCGCGAGAGCGCGCGCACCGGAAACAGGAATCCCTTCTTCGGTCGGAGCCATTCGCCGCTTGAACTCAGCGCGCCGCCGGCGACGAGCGCATGAACGTGAACGTGGCGGCGCAGATCCTGTGTCCAGGTATGCAGCACGAGCGAGAATGCCGGCGTGCCCCCGAGATGCCGGGGGCTGGCAGCGAACTCGGTGAGCGTCGTGGCGACGCTGGCAAAGGCGAGGTCGAGGCCTTTTTGACCACATTGGCTTTGGAGCGCGACGTGAGCGCCGCAACGCAGGGGCGGGCCTTGTCGGCGATTCTGTTTCTCTAGCGCGAGGTGTTGGACCCCGCTCGGGAATGGTGCGCCGTCATCAAGTGGATGAAATAGAGGATCAGCGGCACCGGGCGCAGCGGTGCGGCGCGGGCTTGTGGTTCGGAGGTGCGGCTTCTGGCCAGGCGCCGGCGGAGAACGTATTCTGCTAGCCGTGATCGCCCGCAAATACCTCTACCTCCTGGCCCTCGCGCGCGAGCGGCATTTCGGCAAGGCTGCCGAGAGCTGCCACGTTTCGCCATCGACGCTGTCGGCGGCGATCCGCGACCTCGAGGACGAATTGGGCGTCGCGCTGGTCGTGCGCGGGCAGCGCTTCGCCGGTCTCACGGCGGAGGGCGAATGCGTCGTCAGCCACGCCAAGCGTGTCGTCGCCGGCGCGGACGACCTGCGCCACGAGCTCGGTCTGCTGCGCGACGGGCTGCGCGGGCCGCTGCGCATCGGCGTGATTCCGACCGCGCTGCCGGTCGTCGCATCGCTGACCGAAGTCTTCGCCGACGCACATCCGTCGGTCGCGATCGAGGTGCGCTCGGCGAGCACGCAGGCCATCCTCACGCAGCTGCGCAACTTCGAACTGGAAGCGGGCGTCGTCTATGCGCAGTCCTGCGACGCGGCCGATCTGCAATATCTTTCGCTTTGGCGCGAGAAGCTCGTGTTCCTCACCGCCGCGTCGGCGCCCGCGGCGGACGGCGAAATCGAGTGGGTAGCCGCGGCGCGCCAGCCGCTGTGCCTGCTGTCGCGCGACATGCAGAACCGCCAGACGATAGACCGCGTATTCGACAGCCTGGAATGCACGCCGCACGTCGGGCTCGAGACGAACTCCATCCTCAGCCTGCTCGCGCACGTTCGTTCCGGACGCTGGTCTACGATTCTGCCGCGCAGCGTGCTCAAGCTCGTCGGCACGCCGTCGGAGCTGCGCGTGCTGCCGCTGGTGAAGCCCTCCGTCGCGTGGGAGACCGGCCTCGTGACGCTGAAGCGCGAGCCCAACTCGCCCCTCGTCGATGCCGTGATCGCCGCGGCGCGCGCGCTTTCGGGGCCATTCGGAAAAAGCGAATAGCCCTTCGGCAGAATCCGCTTTGCGCGGCTGCGAAGCTGCACTATTGTTCCCCCGACTTGGCTGCGGCACGGGCCTGCGGTCGGACCCGGTTCAATCTCGGCGGGGAAGGACCTTCTCGGGGCGGAGGGTCATCCCGTCCTGTCGCATGACCCAATCGTACAGACGGCGGACAGCATGGCGAACATCGTGGAACAGGAAGGCAGGGGCAACGGACTGGCAGGGCAGGGTGCCCGGTCCGATGCCCGGCGCGACGGGGCAGAAGGAGGACGTGGTGGAAAAGTCGGAAAGGGTGGCGGGGAGCGCGGTCGCAAGCGCGAACCGCTGCCCGAATCCGCGCACGCCGCGGCCGCTGCGGCACTCGCGCCCGATCTCGACGCCGGCATCATTCCGCGCGCCGACCGCCTGATCGAATACCTGCATCGTCTGCAGGATGCCCACGGCGCGCTGCACGCCGACCACCTCGCCGCGCTCGCCGAAGCGCTCAAGCTCGCGCGCGCCGAGGTGTTCGAGGTCGCGACCTTCTACCACCACTTCGATTTCGTGCCGGCCGGCGAAGCGGCACCGCCCGCGCTCACCGTGCGTGTGTGCGATTCGCTCGGCTGCGCGATGGCGGGTGGCGCGGAACTGGCCGCGACGCTCGCGAGCCGCCTCGGCGCGGACGTGCGCGTGCAGCGCGTGCCCTGCGTCGGTCGCTGCGACAGCGCGCCGGTCGCGGTTGTCGGCCAGCAGCCGGTGCTCAATGCGGATGCCGACAAGGTCGCGGCGGTCGTCGCGAGCGGTGAGCGCGAGGAGGCGGCACCGGTCGCGATCCGCTTCGACGCCTACCGTGCGGCCGGTGGCTACAAACTATGGGAAGCGATCCGCAGCGGCGAATGCGATCCCGAAGCTATCGTCCAGGCGCTCGACGGCGCCGGTCTGCGCGGCCTCGGCGGCGCGGGCTTCCCCGCCGCGCGCAAGTGGCGCACCGTCGCCGCCCAGCCCGCGCCGCGCAACATGGCGGTGAACATCGACGAAGGCGAGCCCGGCACTTTCAAGGATCGCCACTACCTCGCCACCGATCCGCACCGTTTCATTGAAGGCATGCTGATCGCCGCGCGCGTCGTCGGCATCGCGGGCATCTGGATCTACATCCGCGATGAGTACCCCGCGCTGCGGCGCCTCCTCGCGGAAGAACTCGACCGCGTGCGCGCCGAATGGCCGGACCTGCCGCCGATCGAACTGCGCCGCGGCGCCGGTGCCTACGTGTGCGGCGAAGAGTCGGCGATGATCGAATCGATCGAAGGCAAGCGCGGCATGCCGCGGCTGCGCCCGCCCTATGTCGCGGAGGTCGGCCTCTTCGGCCGCCCGACGCTGGAGCACAACCTCGAAACGCTGTGGTGGGTCCGGGACATCGTTGAACGCGGCGCCGACTGGTTCGCGCGCCACGGCCGCAATGGCCGCAAGGGCCTGCGCAGTTTCTCGGTCAGCGGCCGCGTCGCCAAACCCGGCGTCGTCGTGACCGACGCCGGCGTCACGCTGCGCGAACTTGTCGACGAGCACTGCGGCGGCATGTTGCCCGGCCACGAGCTGTATGGCTATTTCCCCGGCGGCGCCTCGGGCGGCATGCTGCCGGCCAGCCTTGCCGACGTGCCGCTCGATTTCGACACCCTCGCGCCCTACGGCTGCTTCATCGGCTCGGCGGCGATCGTCGTGTTCTCGCAGCACGACAAGGCGCGCCTCCTCGCGGAGAACGCGATGGAATTCTTCGCTCACGAATCCTGTGGTCAATGCACGCCCTGCCGCGTCGGCACCGCGAAGGCGGCCGAACTGATGAAACAGCCGGTGTGGGACGCCGAACTCCTGACCGAACTCGGAACGACGATGATGGACGCCTCGATCTGCGGCCTCGGCCAGGCCGCGCCGAACCCGATGCAATCGGTGCTGCGCTTCTTCCCGCAGGAAGTCGGCGCCGCGAAAGAGGAGGGTGCCGCATGAACGCCGCCGATATGATCCGCTTCGAACTCGACGGTCGCGAGATCGACGCCGCGCCCGGCGAATCGATCCTGCAGGCGGCGCGCCGCGCCGGCACCGACATTCCGCACCTGTGCTACACCGACGGCCTGCGTGCCGACGGCAACTGCCGCGCCTGCGTCGTCGAGATCGACGGCGAGCGCGTGCTCGCGCCCTCGTGCTGCCGCGCGCCGAAGGCCGGCATGAAGGTCAAGGCCGAGAGCGAGCGCGCCCGCGCCTCGCAGCGCATGGTGCTGGAACTGCTGCGCGCCGACGTACCGGCCGCGGCCGAAAAACCCGATTCCGAACTCGCGCACTGGTGCGAGGAACTCGGCGTTACCGAATCGCGCTTCGCCCCGCGCGATCAACCCGCACCCGACCGCAGCCACCCCGGCATCGCCGTGAACCTCGCCGCCTGCATCCAGTGCACGCGCTGCCTGCGCGCCTGCCGCGAAGTGCAGGTCAACGACGTCATCGGCCTCGCGCAGCGCGGCGCCGACACCGCGATCGTGTTCGATTTCAATGATCCGATGGGCACGTCCTCCTGCGTCGGTTGCGGCGAATGCGTGCAGGCCTGCCCGACCGGCGCGCTGCTGCCCGCGGCGCTCGCCGATCTGCTGGGCCAGACCGTCTCCGAACCGGTCGCGGTACGTGGCGCCTTCGCCGAACAGCCCGCGCTCGCACCGGCACCTGCTCCCATTCCCGCAACTGCGACGCCGGCCGAAGCGCCCGCCATACCCGCGACCCGCGCCATCGACTCGCTGTGCCCCTACTGCGGCGTCGGCTGCCAGACGACCTACCACGTCGCCGGCGACGGCCCGCAGGCGAAGATCATCCACGTCGACGGCCGCGACGGCCCCGCCAACGCCGGCCGCCTGTGCGTGAAAGGGCGCTACGGCTTCGGCTACCCGCGCCACGCGCACCGGCTGACGACGCCGCTGATCCGCCGACCGGGCATCCCGAAATCGGTCGATCTCGACCCCGCGAACCCGCTCGCCGCCTTCCGCGAAGCGAGCTGGGAAGAGGCGCTCGATGCCGCCGCCGCCGGCCTCGCGCGCATCAAGGGCCAGCACGGCCCGCACGCGCTCGCCGGCTTCGGCTCGGCCAAGGGCAGCAACGAGGAGGCCTATCTCTTCCAGAAGCTCGTCCGCACGGGCTTCGGCACGCACAACGTGGACCACTGCACGCGCCTGTGCCATGCCTCTTCGGTCGCCGCACTCCTCGAAGGCATCGGCTCCGGCGCGGTGTCGAACCCGGTGCGCGACGTCGAATTCGCCGACGTCATGATCGTCATCGGCGCCAACCCGGCGGCGAACCATCCGGTCGCCGCGTCCTTCATGAAGAACGCTGTCGAACGGGGCGCCAAGCTGATCCTGATGGACCCGCGCGAAACCCCGCTCGCACGCCACGCGCACCGCTACCTGCAGTTCCGCCCCGACGCCGACGTCACGCTGCTGCTGTCGCTCGCCTGCGTGATCATCGAGGAGGGGCTCACCGACGAGGCCTTCATCGCCGCGCGCACCGACGGCTTCGACGCCTTCCGCGCCGCGGCGCTCGCGTTCCCGCCCGAGCGCGTCGAGGCGATCACCGGCATCCCGGCCGAGACCGTGCGCGAAGTCGCGCGCCTGTATGCGCAGGGCCCCAACAGCATGATCTTCTGGGGCATGGGCATCTCGCAGCACATCCACGGCACCGACAACTCGCGCTGCCTGATCGCGCTCGCGCTGATGACCGGCCAGATCGGCCGCCGCGGCACCGGCCTGCATCCGCTGCGCGGCCAGAACAACGTGCAGGGGGCGTCCGACGCCGGCCTCATCCCGATGATGTTCCCCGACTACCAGCGCGTCGCCGATCCCGCGATCCGCGCGAAGTTCGAGTCGCTGTGGGACACGCCCCTGTCCGACGTGCCCGGCCTCACCGTCGTCGAGATCATGGACGCCGCGCTCGCCGGCCAGATCCGCGGCATGTACATCGAGGGCGAAAACCCTGCGATGTCCGACCCCGACCTCGCGCACGCCCGCGCCGCGCTCGGCGGGCTCGAGCACCTCGTCGTGCAGGACCTCTTCCTCACCGAGACGGCGATGCTCGCCGACGTGATCCTGCCGGCGTCCAGCCTGATGGAGAAGACCGGCAGCTTCACCAACACCGACCGCCTCGTGCAGCTCACGCAGCCGGTGCTGCCGCTGCCCGGCGACACGCGCGCCGACTGGTGGATCATCCAGCAGATCGCGCAGCGCCTGGGCCTCGCGTGGGATTACGCCGGCCCGGCCGAGATCTTCGACGAGCTGCGTCAGGCATTGCCGAGCTACGCCGGCATCACGTGGCAGCAACTGGAAGCGGAAGGGGCCGTCGTCGCGCCGAAATTCACCGAAGACGGCCCGTCGTGGCCGGTGCTGTTCGAGCAGGATTTCCCCACCGCCAGCGGTCGCGCCCGCTTCGTCGCCGTCGCCCCGCTGCCGGCCGCGGAGCTGCCCGACACCGCTTACCCGCTGGTGCTCACCACCGGCCGCGTGCTCGAACACTGGCACACCGGCTCGATGACGCGCCGCGCCAACGTCCTCGACGCGCTCGAACCGCAGCCGTGGTGTACGGTCCATCCCGACGACCTCGCCGCGCACGGCATCGCCTCCGGCGCGCGCGTGACGCTGGAAACCCGCCGTGGCGCGATCGTGCTCGAAGCCCGCGCCGACCGCGCGATGCAGCGTGGCTCGGTGTTCATGCCATTCTGCTACGTCGAGGCCGCGGCGAACCTGCTCACGCAACCGGCGCTCGACCCCTTCGGCAAGATACCGGAATTCAAGTACTGCGCGGTGCGGCTGGCAGCGGAAACTGCCATCGAAATCTGAAAGCGGGTGATCGCCGCGGGGCAACTGCGGTTATCACCCGGCATTTCATGCGATCATGCAAAATTCCGTCCGTCGCCCACGCCCGTTCCTTCAATGAATACCGACATCCATTCCGAAGAGCAGCTCGACCCGCCAGTCGACGAGCAGCTTGAGCAGCAAGCCGAATCACAAACCGCCGAATCGCAAACTGCCGAAGCCGACCAGCAGCCCGGCGAGCCGGCTGCAGGCAAGTCGCAGATCGACGCGCGCGGCCTGCTGCAGATCTTGCAGGAAGCCTCGCCGACCTTCCGCGAGGTCAGGCCGCTGGCGCTGCGCATCGACAAGGCCATCGCCGAGCGCTTCCCCGAACTCGACCGCAAGGTGATCCGCAGCGCGATGCGCATGCACACCGCCTCGACGCGCTACATGAAGGCGATGGAAAAGGCTACCGCGCGCTTCGACCTCGACGGCAAGGAAGACGGCGAAGTCACTGAGGAACAGCGCGCCCACGCCAGGCAGACGCTGAAGGACCGCTTCGCCGAAGCCGCCAAGCGCAAGAAGGCCGTGCTCGACGCCGAAAAGGCCAAGCGCGAGGCCGAAGAAGCCGAACGCCGCAAGGCCGAGAAGCTGCAGCAGCTGCTCGGCAAGTTCTCCAAGGGCTAATCGACAGAGTCCGCGAGCAGGCGTGCCGCCTGTTCCGACACCACCAGGATCAGCTTCATGCCCGCACGCGTTGCGCCGACGAAGAGTTTGCGCACCGTCAGCGGGTCGAGCTGGGCGAAATCGATCTCGGTGAAGATCACGCAGGGCGCGGCCTGGCCCTTGAAGCGGTAGACCGAGTCGATCAGGAAGTCGCCGTCCGTATACACCGGATTGCCGAGCAGGTCGTAGGTGCCGGTGAAGGCCTTGAGCCGGTGCGGGCCGAGGTGGTCGAAGGGCGTGAACAGCGAATGCTCGCGACCGCGGAAGGTGATCGTCGCGATCATCTCGCGGCGGAATCCGAGGCCGATCGCGCGGGTCATCGCGCGCTTGGTCTGATCGATCAGCTCCGTCGCATCCTTCCACCTCAGGATCTCGACGTCGGAACCCGTGAGCGGGCTGCCCGCCTCGAGCGGCTGCGCCAGCGGCAGCATGCGGTTCAGCGCCGCGACGATGTCGCCCGGGCTGCGGTAGTTGCGTTCGCTGGTGATGCGCACCCAGCCCGGCAGCGCGACCTCGGGCCGGCCGTAGAGATTCTGCAACGGGTCTTCCAGCCACCACGCGCGACCGTCGGGCCTTAGCAGGCGCAGCAGCGCGTCGCGCCATTCTTCGCGGAAATCCTGGCCTTCATCGACGATCAGCTCGTCGAAACGCCACGCATCGCCGGGATCGAGTTCGCGGAATGCCGCTTCAAGCCGCGCGAAGGCATCCGGCCGCGAGAAATCCGGGATCTCGCCGTGCGCGCGCAACACACGGTCGCACAACTGGTGATAGGTCGCGACTTCGCCGCCGGGTGGCGCGATCAGCGCGATGTGGTCGGCGAGCGGGCGGTTGTAGCAGACGTATAGCGGTCGGCGCCCAGCCTTGAGCGCATCGCGCAGCACCGCCATCGCCAGTTGTGTCTTGCCGCTGCCGGCGGTGCCGGTGACGCGCAGGCGGAACGGCGTCATCTCGATGCGCCGCGCCCATTCGGCCAGTCCGCCGGCGAGTCGCGTGTACAGCGCCTCGGCCTGGCCGACGATGGCATTCACTTCCGGCACCAGCTCCAGCTGGTCGGCGAGGAAACGCTCGATGTTGTCCAGCACGACGCGGTCGCGCACCTCGTCGCGCAACAGGCTCTGCACGATCGCGGCGAGATGTTCGCGGCGGCTGGCATCGACGATGCGTGCCGGGTCGAGGCCGGCGCTGCCGGGCTGGCGCACGGTGTAGTCGGGGCAGTAGAGCAGGGTGTCGAGCCTGGCCGCATGGCCCTTCAGGAAGACGGTCAGGCGCTCGCGCAGGTGATCGGCACTGCGCGCCATCTGCACGCTGACGTTCTTCTTCGCCTTCGCGTAGGTCTTGACCAGGCCGTCCGGCGTTTCGTCGAGGAAACCGGATTTCTGTTCGATCAGCAGCAGCTTGCCGCTCGGGCCGACGACGATGAAGTCGATCTCGCCGAACAGCGCATGGTCGCGATTGATCCGCGTCCAGTGGATGCCGTGATACACCGCGTGGTCGTCGGGCAAGCTTTCGGCGAGCGTTGCCAGCGTCTCGAGTTCGCGCGCCAGCGCACCGCTGGCGGGAATCTGACGCCATCCTTCGGGGTGTATGCGTGCCATCGTGAGCGCCGGGAGTCCTGACGACCGGCATGTTAACCCGCAGCGCGGCGCCGTGGCGGCGGGCGTATGCCGGCCGCGGCGGTTACAGCGTCTGCCGGCGGCGCCTGTCCTTGCGCTTGCGCTCGGCAGGCCGATCGGCGGAGCCGGTGCGCCGGTCCTGCCCGCTGCGCCGGTCGGCGAAACGAACCTTGCCGTTCTTGCCGATCTCGGCGAGCCAGCGGATGCCTTCCGGGTCGATGTGATGGACGGCGGAGAAGTCGACGATCAGCTCGGCGTACCGCTTGTCGCTGTTGGCGCGGTGGTACAGCGACTCGATGACCGGCAGCGAACCGTAGTAGATGTTGCCGCGGATGCGCAGCACGTTGCGTTCGAGGGTGACGTTGGGGTGCGCTTTCTCCCACTTCGCGTACGCCAGCGCCAGCAGCGAACCGCAGATCACCGCGCCGAACAGGCCGAAGACATGCACCGACAGGAACGACGCGCTGAACACGATCGCCTCGGGGCGGTGCTGGAAGTGCGCCTTGATGTCCGCCCAGTCGATCATGTTGGCGCCGACCACCATGATGATCGCGGCCATCGCCGGCACCGGGATGATCGCGATGTACTCGCCGAAGAAGCTCACCAGCGCGAGCAGGATCAGCGCCGACGACACCGCGGCGAGCCGGCTGCCGGTGTGCATCGCGTGCATCAGCGACATGCGGTTGAACGACGCGCAGGTCGGCAGCGCCGACAGGAAGGGCAGCACGCAGTTGCTCAGAGCGTCGGCGAAAATGCCGTGGCGGGCGTCGACGAACTGGCCGCTCTTGCGGTTCATGCGCCGCATCGCCGCGACCGTCTGGAACAGGCCCAGCAGCGCGAGCGTGACCGCGCCGGGGATGATGCTGATGATGTCGGGCATCGCCTCCTGCGCAAACAGCGGCAGCGACGGATACACGAAGCCGGTCGCGGAGACGTTCGCGGTCTGTTCGATCAGCGTCTCGGCGAGGCCCAGGCGCGCGTTGAGGAACTCCGAATACAGCGTGCCGGTGACGATGCCGAGCAGGATCGCCCAATTGCGGAAAGCCTCGAACTGGCGCAGCACGACGGTGACCAGCAGCGTGATCAGGCCGATATGGATCGCGTGCATGTTGCCAATCTCGAGCATCGCCAGAAAGCTCTGCCAGGCGATCCACAGCCGCCATTCGACCTGTGTGTTGATCGGCAGGCCGGCGAACGCCGGGAACGACTTGAACACCATGTACAGGCCGATGCCGCAGATCATGCCGTTGGCGACCGGCTCGCTGACGAAGTCGAGGATGCGGCCGAGCGGCGGGACGGCGAGGAACACGAGCTGGATCAGCCCGGCGAGCAGGAACAGTGTCAGCGCGTAGCCGATGTAGTCGGCCCCGAACTGTGGCGCGACCGGCAGCAGGGTCACGCCGACGACCGCCGACAGCGTGCTGTTCGGGCCGCCGTGGAACACCCGCGAGGGGTTCAGCAGCGCGGTGAACAGCACGCCCCAGGTCGCGCAGTACAGGCCGAAATACGACGGCAGCCCGGCGAGCGTCGTCGAGAACGCGATCGCCTGCGGCAGCACGACGATCGCGAGCGTCAGCCCGATCAGCACCTCGTTGCCGAAGGCCCCTGCGCGCGGCGCCATCCAGGTCAGCGCGGCGCTCTTCATGTTCCGGCTCTTCCCGATTCCTGCGGCCGCTGCCAGGCCTCGACGCTGCGGACCAGCGTCGGCATCACGCGCATCATCAGCTGCTGCCACAGTGCCGCGAGCGGCCCCTGCTTGTCGCCGGCCGGCCGCGGCAGGTTGCTGATGTAGAAGCCGATGTCGCGGCAGTCCTGACTGCTCAGCGTGCCTTCCTCGCCGGGCGGCATGTTGCGGCAGATGAAACCCGGCAGGATCGTCGAGACGAACGAGAAGTTGTTGCGCGACTGCAGGTTGAAGGCGTTCGGACCGGCCACCGCCGGGAACAGCACGCGGCCGTCGACGACCGTGCCGAGTCCTTGCGGGCCGTGGCAGCGCGCGCACTTTTCCTGGAACAGCGCGGCGCCGCGCACATAGTCGTCGCCGCGTTTGAGCGTCGACGACGCGGTCACCTCGTCGATCCCCTGTTCCGCATAGCGGTTGCCGAAGCGCAGGTCGAGCGCCGCGGCGAGGAAGCGGCTGTACGCGGTGACGTCGCGGATCAGGTCGTCGGCGACGTTCGGCTTGTAGCCGTTCGACGAGTTGATGTAGCACTGCATCTGGCGCAGCTCGTAGGGCAACAGGATGCCGGTGAACTGGTCGTACATGTCGGCCATGACCCACGACGCGGCGAGGCTCAGTGAACCGGACTGCGGCTCGCCGGCGGCCGTCTGCTTGTCGCCGATGCCCTGGTGGCAGTGGTCGCAGCTGGTATGCGTGCCGCGCACGAAGCGGGCCGCGTTCCAGCGTTCGCGCGCGGGGTCCGCCGCCTGCTGCCCCTGCAGGTCGTCGATGATGTTGCAGCCGCGCTGGATCGCGCGCACGTCCTCGTCGCTGTAGCCCTGCCGGACGCCCGCCTGCCCGGTGCGTGCGAGCGCGTACGGCGAGACGTAGTGGCGACCGGCCTCGAGGCCGTAGCGCGAGAGTTTTTCGGCGCAGCCCGGGGTCAGCCGCACCGGCTGCTGCCGGATCCGTGCGCGTTCGTCGTGGCGCGCGACCGCGACGGCGTACAGCCCAAGCAGTACGCCGACCAGCAGCGCGAGTCGCGCGGCCTTTTTCCACCCTGGAGCGAGCGGTTTCACGGCGCACGCTCCGGTGCGCCCTCGCCGAGTTGCAGATGGTGGGCGACCATGCGCGCAAAGATGCGGATGTCGCGCACTGCCGGATCGTAGATCGTCGGGATGAAGCCGTCGAGGTGCCCGGCGTAGCAGCGTATCACGCGCTCCTCGAAGGACACGCGCCGGTCGAGCCGCGCCTCGAAGCGGTCGCCGGTTGCGAACGCGTACGCCAGCGACTCGGCGCTGTGGCAATCGATGCACGCATTCGGACGGTCGAGCGCGCCCTTGCGCGTGAAGCGCCACGCATACTTGTGCGTGTGGTGCACGAGGTTGTAGCCGTTCTGCACCGCACGCACGAAGTAGCCGTCGTGGCCGAACGTGTCGACGCCGTACGCGGCGCGAAACGCACCCCAGCCGGGCTCGGGGCTCACGCGCGGTGAGAATCCGGGACGGCCCGAACCGAAATGCGCCCACAGCGCGAAACCGATCACGAGCCCGGCGGCGAGCGCGCCGCGCAGCAAGACGATGCGGCGAGCCTGCCGCGCGGCGCGCCGCCGGTCATGCACGGCGGCGAGGGCGGCGTCCGGGAGCCTATCCATCGGTGAGCGCGAGCGGGCAGTCGCCCCACGGTGCCGATTCGCACGCGAGCCGGGTCAGGAACGCGGTGAAGTGATCGGTGTCGAGCGGGCGCGACAGCAGATAGCCCTGCAGATAGTCGCAGCCCAAACCCTGCAGAAATCCGAGCTGCGCGCGGGTCTCGACGCCCTCGGCGATGACCTTCAGCGAAAGGCTATGCGCCATCGCGACGATCGCGCGGACCAGCGCGGCCGCTTCGGCGTCCTCGCACAACGGCGCGACGAAGCTGCGGTCGATCTTCAACGTGTCGAACGAAAAGCGGCGCAGGTAGCTGAGCGACGAATAGCCGGTGCCGAAGTCGTCGAGGCTGAAGCGCAACCCCTGTGCATGCAACCGCCCCAGCACCGCGTTGATCTGCTGGTGGTCGTCGAGCAGGATGTTCTCGGTGATCTCCAGCTCGAGCGCATGCGGCGGCAGCGCATTGTCGTCGAGCACGGCGCCGATCAGCTGCTCGAGGTCCTCGCGCAGTTGCACGCGCGAGAGGTTGACCGCGACATAGCCCGGGGCGAGTCCCGCGTCCAGCCAACGGCGCAGCTGCCGGCCCGCCTCGCGCAGCACCCATTCGCCGATCGCGACGATCTGGCCGGTGCTCTCCGCGAGCGGGATGAAGGTCGCCGGGCTGATGAAACCCTGTTCCGGATGGCGCCAGCGCAGCAGCGCCTCGGCACCGACGTAGGCGCCGTCGTCGGCGCGGAAGATCGGCTGGAACGCGAGCTGCAGCTCGCCGCGCGCGAGGACCTTGTTCAGATCCTGTTCGAGCTGCAGGCGCTCGCGCACCTGCGCGTTCATCTCCGCGGTGAAGAAACAGACCGGCGTCCGCCCGGGCTTCTTCGCCTGGTACATCGCGTTGTCGGCATTGGCCATCAGCGCCTCCACCGTTTCGCCGTCCTCCGGGTACAGCGCGATGCCGATGCTGCAATGCACGACCACTTCGCGCCCGTCCAGGGCGACCGGTTCCGAGACAGCCTCGAGCAACCGGCCGGCGACGTCCCGCGCATCGCTGGCCTGACCGATCCGCGGCAACAGCACCAGGAACTCGTCTCCGCCGAGGCGCGCCAGCGTGTCCTCGTCGCGCAGGCGCGCGCGGATGTGCGTGCTGACATGCGCCAGCAGCCGGTCGCCGACGGCGTGTCCCATCGTGTCGTTGACGATCTTGAAGTCGTCCAGATCAATGAACATCAATGCGAAGCGCTGCTGCTGGCGGTGCGCCGAGCGGATCTCCTGCTGCAGTCGCTCGACCGCCAGCATCCGGTTCGGCTGTGCCGTCAGCGCGTCGTAATTGGCCTGATAGTGCAGCTTCGCCTGTTCGCGCTGGATCGCGTGGGTCATCGCATTGAAGGTTTCGCCGAGTCGGCCGAGTTCGTCGCCGGACGTCACCGGAATGAGTGTGAATTCTCCGCGGCCGAGATCCTGCGAGACCTCCATCAGGCGCTGCACCGGACGCATCACGCTGTACTTGAACACCAGATAGATCGCGGCGCTCAGGAACAGGATGATCGCCGCATAGATGCCGAACTGCTGCACCAACTGCTCGCGCGCCTGGGTCGCCAGCACCTCGCGGCTGATGCCGACCCGCAGGCGGCCGAGCAGGCGCCCGTCGTGGAGGATCGGAAACTCGGTCGGGATCACGTCGGGCAGGTGTGCGAGCTGCTGTATCAGCGTCTGCAGGCGGGGCGGCGGCAGATGGTCCGGCGCCGGCCCGTCCACGCCGAGGCTGGTACGGATGAGCGGGTCGTTGCCATTCACATACGACGTCAGCGGCCTGTCGTCGTTGTCGACAATCACGCCATAGACGACGTCACGCTGCCGGCTGACCTCTCGCGCGTATTCGTTGAGCGTCAGAAAGTCGAGCCCGAGGATCGCCTCGGGGCTGATCAGCGCGATCAGATGGCCCAGCACACGGCCGCGCTCGGTGAGCTGCTGCTCCAGAATGCGGTTCTGGCTGTGCAGGAAGAAATAGGCGTTCAGTGCCAGCGTGACCGACAGGATTCCGGCCACGATCAGGATGAACTTGGTCGCAAGGCGCAACGGCGCTCTCCGTACTCAGCGCGGAATGTCGATTGCCGGCATGACCTTGTGGATGATGCGGCGGTGCGGATCGTAGTCGGCGTCGCGCGCCGCGCCGAAGCCGGTCATCTCCGCGCGGGCGAGAATCGCACGGCCGTCCTCGCGCGCCTGCAGTCCCACCAGCAGCGTCTGGATGCGCGCGCCGAGCGCCTGGGGCATGTCCTTGCGCACCGCCCAGGGCAGGTGCAGCACCCGCTCGGTCATGCCGAGGTGCGTGACGGTGCTGGTGTCCATCGCGTCGCGCACGACCGGCAGATCGATCAGGATGTCGCCGGCTCCGCTCGCATCGGCTTGGCCGTGATACAGCGAAATCAGCGAATTCGGCGGATTCTTCGAGAACACGGTCTCGTAGTCGGCGGGTTGCAGGCCGGCCTGCAGCAGCAGGTAGCTCGGCAGGATGTAACTCATCATCGCGTCCGTGCCACCGCCGAACACGATCTTGCGCCCGCGCAGCTGCGCGATCGAGTTGATGCCGCTGTCCTTTCTGACATACAGCGCCCCGGCCACGGTACCGGTGCCGAACTCCTCGTTGTGCGCAATGACGCGGTACTTGTCGGCGGAGCGGACGTAGTGGAACTGGTTGTAGTGGACGATATCGAAGCGCCGCTGCTCGACGCCGTCCCAGAACGCGTCGAAATCCTTCGCGGTGACGAGCCGGACCTCGCGGCCAAGCTCGCGGGTGAGATACGCGGCCAGCGGCGCGTAGAGTTCAGTGGTCAGCGTCGCCTGACGCCGCGGGAAGATCCCCATCACCAGCGGTGCGTCGGCGGCCCGGGCGGCGGGAATCGACTGTTCGGCCAGCGTCAGGCCGAGCGTCGCCAGCAGTCCGAGCACGACGCGACGGCGAACGGGATCCCCGCCCGCGCAATGCTCATCGGACCGCAGCCGCCTGACAGCCGCCACGCCGTTCGTTACATCGGTCATTCTTGTTGTCTCCCTGCCGATCGACTAGGCCGTCACCGTGACGACCCGCGATTCTGTTTCTAGATGTTTAAGATTACACGACCGCGGGCGTGTACGCCGTGATCCGTGTCGCACGTGCTCGCACGCCCGCGACTGCGGGCGGGATGCCGGACGGCGGCGGCGACCGGTGATGCGGCGCTCGTCGCGACCTCGCTGTGTCGGTTTCGTGCGCAGGTGCATGAGTGGGGCGGCAATGGATTTCAGGGCCCGAATGCCGGGATCCGACACGGAGAACGGGCGATGACCCGGATTTTCTGGTCGTGGGGCGGACCGCGGCGGGCGCACTGCCCCAAGGATCGCAAAGAATGTCATGATGCGAATATCATGAAGCGGGCAGCGTGGGCACGGTCATTGCTGCTGGTGCCGGAAGCGGACGCCCCAATTCGGGTAGTCGGCCGCGAAAAAGATTCAAGTCTTATCCCGCGAGGACGATAAGGTTATCGGAACGCATCGATTCACGTTGCACGGGCGCTCGCCTGCGACAGCCAAACTTAGCTAACAGCAAGGGATACATGATGAGTGTCAAATACCGTTTGTTCGCCATGGTTGCGATCGCGCTCGTCACGCTGAGCGCGCTGATGGGGATGGCCCTGTACCGGATGAGTCACCTCGCCGGTCTGCAGGACGAGGGCTTCGTGAAGACCCAGACCCAGACCCACGCGGCCGAAGCCTCCTGGCTCGGGGCGCAGTTCTACCAGATCTTCGCCGATACGATCATCAATCGCGATCTGGATGAGGCGAAGAAGGATTTCGCGGCCTTGCGCAGCGAGGCGACGGCCGATCTGGATCGCCTCGCGACCGAGGCGGACACCGCCGACGAGCGGCGGGCGGTTGCCGAGGCCAAAAAAGGTGTCGAGGCAATGATTGTGCTGTTCGAGAAGCGTTTGCTGCCGATTCTGAATAGCGAGAATGAAGTGAATGCCGAGATCCGCGCGATCGACGACGAGGCCGACGCCGCGGTGCGCGGCATCCGCGATCAGCTTGCGACGGTTGCGGTATCGATGGGACGCGAGGCGACCGACGCCGACACGGCGTTCGACGAGATGCGTTCGAAGACCCTGTTCGAAGTGGCGATCATCGCGCTGGTCACCGCGGCGGCGCTGGCGATCTATGCGGCATTCGTCGTGCGCTCGATCCTTGGGCCGCTCGCGAAGGCCCAGGAAGTGACGCGACGCATCGCAGCCGGTGATCTGTCGCAAGCGGTCGATGTCTCGGGCAAGGACGAATTCGCCCAGCTGCTCACATCCTGTGACGCGATGCAGCGCAGTCTGCGCGACATCGCCAAGCACCTGCAGGACCATGCCGAAGGTCTCGGCTCGATGAGCGAAGAACTCGCCGCGACGACCTCGCAATTGTCCGATGCCACCGAACAGCAGGCGCAGGCCGCCTCGTCGATGGCGGCTTCGGTCGAGGAAATGTCGGTCAGCATTTCGCAGGTTTCCGATCATGCGCAAGAGGTGCGCTCCGCAGCCTCCGAATCCGGCCGGAAATCCGCCGAAGGCCATGCGATCGTCACGCGCATGGTCGACAACGGCCGCATCACCGCCGGGGCGGTGGGGCGCACGGCGGAGCAGATCCGGCAGCTGGGCGGCTTCTCCGACCAGATTTCGTCGATCGTCGCCGTGATCCGCGACATTGCCGACCAGACCAACCTGCTCGCGCTGAATGCCGCGATCGAAGCCGCACGCGCTGGCGAGCAGGGCCGCGGCTTCGCCGTCGTGGCCGACGAAGTGCGCAAGCTGGCCGAGCGCACCGGCAAGTCGACGCAGGAAATCACGGCGATGATCGGACAGGTCCAGGGCGTCACGCGTGACGCGGTCGCCAGCATGGAGAAGGTGGTGGCGCACATGGACAGCGTTGACTCGCTGTCGAAAGAGGCGGGCAGTGCGATCAATTCGCTCACCGAGCAGTCGCGTCACGTCATGTCCGCGGTCGAGGACATCACCAGCGCGCTGCACGAACAGTCCACGGCGAGCAACGAGATCGCGCGGCGCGTCGAGCAGACCGCGCAGATGAGCGAGGAAAACAGCGCCGCGGTGAAGGAAACGGCGTCGGCGGCGCACCAGCTCGAAGCCGTCGCCGGGCAACTGCAGGTCACGGCGAACCGCTTCCGCCTGGCCTGAACCCGGGCGCCGGCTCCGCGATGGAGCCGCGGCCGGGCCCGTCCGTGGGCCGGCCGCACTGCCGCCAGCCTCCTGCGCGGGGTGCGTTCGCTCCTCGCGCAATTCATGCAGCATGCTTCGGCGGGCCGTCGGCCGCGCGGGCGGTATACAATGGCCGCGCTGCATTCATCGCTCACTTGTCCGCAAGCGGACCCAATAGCAGGAGATTGTTTGTGAAGAAAGTTCTCGCTCTCGTATTTGCCGGGCTGGTCGGCCTGGGCGCGCCCGCGGTGTTTGCCGCCGATGCGGCAGTCAAGACCGTCGCCGCCGTGCACCAGGAAAAGGCGGAACTGGCCGGCAAATCGGTGCAGGTGGAAGGCAAGGTCGCAAAGGTCAACAACGGCATCATGGGGCGCAACTTCGTGCACGTGCGCGACGGCTCCGGCGACCAGAACAGCAACAACCTGATCGTCACCAGCAAGGACACCGCGGCCGTGGGCGACCAGGTCGTCGTCACCGGCCTCGTCAAGCTCGACCGCGATTTCGGTTCGGGCTACACGTATCCGCTGCTGGTCGAAGAAGCCAGCATCAGCGTCAAGAAGTAAGCCGCAGCGCCCGGGGTGACCCCCGGGAAAGCCTGCCTGCGCTGCAGCGTGAACCGGGCACCGCCCGCGTTCACGCCTCGCCTGGCCGCCGGCCGCGCAGACCTGGCGGGACGTGACCGACGCCACGGAGCTTGATTGGCCCCGCGGGAGCGGCTTCAGCCGCGAAACGTCGTGCCCCGGATTGTTCGCGGCTGAAGCCGCTTCTGCGGGATGGTGCGCGCTTGTCGGGTTTGGCGGGAATTGTGCCAATCGTGACATGGCGAGGTCTGCGCCCTGTTCGAAACCCCTTGAAAATTGGCGGCCCCGCGGCCGTGAGCTCATGGCATGCTATTCGCTAAAGGTATTGGCCGGGCAGGTCGTGGTGCCGAATCGAGTGTGATCCGCGCCGTCTGCGATACCGGCCAACCAGGTGCTTTGACGCCGATCAGGAGTTTCGCGATGGTTTCACGCATTCGCCGGCTGTTGACAGGACTGATGCTGCTCGCTGCGGGGCTGTTGGCGCATGCGGCCGAAATCCAGGTCGCGGTCGCGGCGAACTTCACTGCGCCGATGCAAAAGATCGCCGCCGAGTTCGCGCGCGATACCGGCCACAAGGCACAGCTTGCGTTTGGCGCGACCGGCAAGTTCTACGCGCAGATCCGTAACGGTGCACCGTTCGAGCTGCTGCTCGCCGCCGACGAGGCAACCCCCGCACGCCTGGAGCAGGAAGGCGCGACCGTCCCGGGCAGCCGCTTCACCTACGCGATCGGCCGGCTGGTGCTGTGGTCGCCGCAGGCCGGGCTGGTCGACGAGCGCGGCGAGGTGCTCAAGCGCGGCGGCTTCAATCATCTTGCCGTCGCCAGCCCGAAGACCGCGCCGTATGGCGCGGCCGCGCTGGCGGTGCTGCAGCGGCTCGGGCTCGCCGAGACGCTGGCCGGCAAGCTCGTGACCGGCGAGAACATCGCCCAGACCTACCAATTTGTCGCCTCGGGCAATGCCGAACTGGGTTTCGTCGCGCTGTCGCAGGTGTGGGCAGACGACCGCCTCGCCGGTGGTTCGGCGTGGCGCGTGCCGGCCGAACTGCACGAGCCGCTGCGCCAGGATGCGGTGATCCTCGCCGCCGGGCGCGACAAGCCGGCGGCGCGCGCGCTGGCCGATTACCTGCGCGGCGCGAAGGCCCAGGCGATCATCAAGTCCTACGGCTACGAGTTGTGAAGCGTACTGAGCGATGATGAGTGCGGCCGACTTCGCGGCGATCCGCCTGACGCTGGAACTCGCGGCGGTGACGACCGCGATCCTGCTCGTCGTCGGCACGCCGCTCGCGTGGTGGCTCGCGCGCACGCACTCGCGCCTGAAAGGCGTGATCGGCGCGGTGGTCGCGTTGCCCCTGGTCCTGCCGCCGACGGTGATCGGCTTCTACCTGCTGGTCGCGCTGGGGCCGCACGGGCCGGTCGGCCAGCTCACGCAGGCGCTGGGCCTGGGTGTGTTGCCCTTCACCTTCGCCGGCCTGGTCGTCGGTTCGGTCGTGTATTCGCTGCCCTTCGTCGTGCAGCCGCTGCAACAGGCCTTCGAGGCCATCGGCGAGCGGCCGCTGGAGGTCGCGGCAACCTTGCGCGCCGGCGCGCTCGACACCTTCTTCAGCGTTGTCGTGCCGCTCGCGCGTCCCGGTTTCGTGACCGCCGCGGTGCTCGGTTTCGCCCATACGGTGGGCGAGTTCGGCGTGGTGCTGATGATCGGCGGCAACATCCCGGACAAGACGCGCGTGGTGTCGGTCCAGATCTACGACCATGTCGAGGCGTTCGAATACGCCGAGGCGCACTGGCTGTCGGCCGGCATGCTGGTGTTCAGCTTCCTTGTGCTGTTCGCGCTATACAGCCGCAAGCGCGGGGTCACGCGATGACCAGCGCGGGCGCTGCCGCGACGGTGATGCCAAGCACGTCTGTGTCCGCCGCCGCTACGGCGATCCACGCCCGCTTTCGCGTCGCGTGGCCCGGCTTTGCGCTGGACGCCGACGTGCAGCTGCCCGGTCGCGGCGTCAGCGCGCTGTTCGGCCAGTCCGGCTCGGGCAAGACCACGCTGCTGCGCTGCCTTGCCGGGCTCGAGCGCGCGCCCGGCGGTTACCTGTCGGTGCGCGGCGAGGTGTGGCAGGACGACGCGCGCGGCGTGTTCCTGCCGACGCACCAGCGCCCGCTCGGCTACGTGTTCCAGGAGGCCAGCCTGTTCG
The DNA here is from genome assembly GCF_012910955.1 of Aromatoleum diolicum. GTDB lineage: Bacteria > Pseudomonadota > Gammaproteobacteria > Burkholderiales > Rhodocyclaceae > Aromatoleum > Aromatoleum diolicum. The sequence continues at coordinate 9,566 of NZ_WTVQ01000051.1, read as the reverse complement.
CGCACCTGTCGGTCCGGCGCAACCTGGAGTTCGGCATGAAGCGGGTGGCGGCCGCGGCGCGGCGCGTGTCGCTGGAGCACGCGATCGCGCTGCTCGGCATCGAGCCGCTGCTCGAGCGCATGCCGGAAAAACTCTCGGGCGGCGAGCGCCAGCGCGTCGCGATCGCCCGCGCGCTCGCGACCAGCCCGCGCCTGCTGCTGATGGACGAGCCGCTGGCGGCGCTGGATGCGCGGCGCAAGGCGGAGATCCTGCCCTATCTCGAACGCCTGCACGACGAACTCGACATCCCGCTCGTGTATGTCAGCCACGCGCCGGAGGAAGTCGCGCGGCTCGCCGACCACCTCGTGCTGCTGGACGGCGGCCGGGTACTCGCGGCGGGCCCCATCCACGAGGTGATGCCGCGCCTCGACCTGCCGCTGGCGCATGGCGAGGACGCCTTCGTCGTGATCGACGCGCGGGTCGCCGCGCACGACGAGGCCTACGCGCTGACGCGACTGGAGTTCGGCGGCCTGCCGTTGTGGATCACCGGTCTCGATACGCGCATTGGCGCGCAGGTGCGCGCGCGCGTGCTGGCGCGCGACGTCAGCCTTGCGCTGTCCGAACGCCACGAATCGAGCATTCTCAACGTGCTGCCGGCGCGCGTCGTGTCGCTCGACGAGGCCGATGCGGGGCGCACGCTGGTGCGCCTGGAGCTCGGCGGCAGCGCGATGCTCGCGCGCATCACGCGGCGCTCGGCGGTGCAGCTCGGCATCGCGCCGGGCATGGAGGTGTTCGCGCAGGTGAAAGGCGTGGCGCTGTTGCGCTGAGGGCGTGCCGCGCCGGTCTTTGTTCGCCGGGAGCCTGCGCGCCCCTGCGATGCACGCTAAACTAGCATGCTACCCAAACGGATTTCCCCACCATGATCCAGTTGCGCATTGTTCCCGTGACCCCCTTCGAACAGAACTGCAGCATCGTGTGGTGCGACAAGACAATGAAGGCGGCGGTGGTGGACCCCGGTGGTGATCTCGAACGCATCCGCGCCGCGGCCGACAAGCTGGGTGTGACGATCGAGAAGATCCTCATCACCCACGGCCACATCGACCACGCCGGCGGCACTGCGAAACTCGCGCGCGAGTTGGGCGTGCCGGTCGAGGGGCCGCAGGAGGAGGACCGTTTCTGGATCGCCGGCATGCCCGAGCAAAGCAAGATGTTCGGCTTCCCCGATGTCGAGGTCTTCGAGCCGGACCGCTGGCTGCATGAGGGCGATACCGTCACCGTGGGCGACGAAAGCTTCAGGGTGATCCACACGCCGGGTCACACGCCGGGCCACGTCGTGTTCTTCCATGCCGATGCGCGTCTGGCGATCGTCGGCGACGTGCTGTTCGCCGGCTCGATCGGCCGCACCGATTTCCCCAAGGGCGATCACGGGACGCTGATCCGCTCGATCCGCGAAAAGCTCTTCCCGCTCGGTGACGACGTGAGCTTCATCCCGGGCCACGGCCCGACGTCCACCTTCGGCGACGAGCGCGCGCACAATCCGTATGTCGGCGATTACGCCTGAGCGCATCCCCCGCAGTCCGCAGCACCGGCCCGTCGGGGCCGCGGGTGGCTGGCCAAAGCCGGGAGGCAAGCTTGAGATTCGCGATACTTGAAGACGACTTGCTGCAAAGCGAGATGCTGGCGATCTGGCTGCGCGACGCCGGGCACGATGTGCACTGTTTTCCGGATGCGCGCGATTTCATGCGTATCGTCGCGCGCGAGAGCTTCGATTTCTTCCTGCTCGACAGCGTCCTGCCCGAACTGAGCGGGCAGGACGTGCTGGAGTGGCTGCGCAAGGACCGCAACAACGACGCCCCGGTGGTGTTTGTCACCGCGCGCGATGCCGAAGAGGATGTCGTTGCCGCACTGAATGGCGGTGCCGACGACTACATCGTCAAACCCTTGCGGCACCGCGAACTGCTGGCACGTGTCGAGGCCGTGACGCGGCGGGGGCGCACCGTCGGCGGCGAGCCGCTGATCGAGGTCGGGCCTTACCGTTTCGACCTCGCCCACAAGCAGGCGCAGATGGACGGGCTGCCGCTCGATCTGACCGAAAAGGAATTCGATCTCGCGGCGTTCCTGTTCCGCAACATCGGTCGCCTGGTGTCGCGCGGCCATCTGCTGGAAGCCGTGTGGGGGCGCAACCCGATGGTGGCGACGCGCACCGTCGACACCCACATCAGCCGCGTGCGCACCAAGCTCGAACTGCGCCCCGAGCGGGGTTTCCGCCTGGCGCCGGCATACAACTTCGGCTACCGCCTGGAGCGGATGGAAGCCGAGGCGGGCGAGGATCTTGCCACGCCCGACTGAACGGGCGGCGCTCAGCTGCGCTTGAGTGCGTCGCGGATCTCGCGCAGCAGTTTCACTTCGTCGGAATCGGGCGCCGGCGGTGCGGGCGGCGGCTCGGCGCGCTTGAGGCGGTTCATCACCTTGATGGCGACGAAGATTGCCAAGGCGACGATGATGAAATCGATCGTCGTGTTGATGAATGCGCCGTATTTCACCAGGGGTGCGCCGGCCTTCTCGGCTGCTTCCATCGTTTCGAAGGTATTGTCGCCGAGGTTCACGTAGAGGTGACGGAAATCCACCCCGCCGAGCAGGCGGCCCACTACGGGCATCACGATGTCCTTGACCAGGGAATCGACGATCTTTCCGAACGCACCGCCGATGATCACGCCGACCGCCAGGTCGACGACGTTGCCGCGCATGGCGAACTCTTTGAACTCGCGCAGGAAACTCATTCTCAATAACCTCCCTCAGTGAGTGATTGACGCTCGCATCCACGGACGTGCCGCGATTGCCGGATCTTAGCCCTTGTACACGATGCGGCTCAATGACGAAACCGGCATGCACCGCAGTCTGGCGCGGCCAGTTTGCCATTCTTTGCATATTTCGGCGCGCATTCGTCGGATGGCGGCAGGATATCCCGTGCCGCTGATCGCCCGGAGTCGCTAAACTCGCATTCTGACGAGCGAGCAGCTGCGGCGCTCGGACCTTGGTAAGGGGCGAATATGGTGCATCCTGCATGCCGGCCGCTGCTGCCGGGCCTGGCCGTGCTGGCGTTGGCGAGTTTCTGCGGCGCGGCCGCCGCCGCGCCGGGTGACGAAATCCGCTACCGCGTGCGTGCCGGCGACACCCTGATCGGTCTTGGGCAAACCCTGCTCGCCAATCCTGCGCACTGGTCGCGCTTGCAGAAGCTCAACGCCGTCGCCGATCCCTACCGCATTCCCGTCGGTACCCAACTGCGCATTCCGGTCGCGCTGTTGCGGGCCCAGCCGCGCAGTGCCGAAGTCGTCGCGGTCGTCGGCGAGGCGCGCGCCAACGGGCGGGCGCTGGCCGCCGGCGAGACGCTGGGCGCGGGCTCGGCACTCGATACCGGGGACGATGGCCATGTCGTGCTGCGCCTGCCTGACGGTTCGCGGCTGGTGCTGCCGGCGCGCTCCTCGTTGCGTGTCGATACGCTCAAGGGCTATGCCGGCACCGCGGCCCAGGACGTGCGTGTGCGGCTCGACAAGGGGCGTGTCGAATCGCGCGTCGCGCCGCAGCGCGGGCCGGCGGCGCGTTACCGCGTCGATACGCCGACGGCGGTGATCGGCGTGCGGGGCACCGAATTCCGTGTCGGCGTCGATGACGGTGCGAGCCGCGCCGAGGTCACCGCAGGGCGCGTCGCCGTGAGCCGCGCGGGGGAGCGCGGCCGTCGCGCGGCCGTGCGCGAGCTGGCGGCCGGTTTCGGGCTCGTTGCGCGTGTCGGGGCCGGGCTGCCGCAGGCCGTGCCGCTCTTGCCGGCGCCGTCGGCCGCGGGCCTGCCGACGCTGTTCGAGGAGCCGCTGCTGCGCATCCCGCTGCCGGCGATGGCAGGCGCGCACGGCTGGCGTCTGGAGGTCGCCGAGGACCGGCCCGATGCGCCGGTGCTGGCAAGCCAGCAGCTGGCGAGCGGCCCGGCACGCATTGCGGGACTCGCCGACGGCGACTACCGCCTGGTGCTGCGCGCGATCGACGCGCAGGGCCTCGAAGGTCGCGACACCACCCACGCGTTCCGGCTGAAGGCGCGCCCGGAGCCGCCATTCCTCGGGGCACCGGGGGATGGCGGCAAGGCCAGTGCCGGTGGCGTCGCCTTCAGCTGGACGCAGGCGCCGCAGGCGACGACGTATCGCCTGCAGCTCAGCGCCGGCGAGGATTTCGCGGCGCCGCTCGCCGATGTCGAAGGCCTGGGCGAGACGGCTTACCGTGCCGAGCTGGCGCCCGGCAATTACCGCTGGCGTCTTGCCAGCGTGCGTGCCGATGGCGACCGCGGCCCGTGGAGCGCCGCCGCGCGCTTTGTCGTGCGCCCGCTGCCGCAGGCGCCGGAGCCGCCGGCGATCGGCAGCGACACGCTGGAATTCCGCTGGAAGGGCGAGCCGGAACAGCGCTTCGACTATCAGTTCGCCGCCGATGAAAGCTTCGCCGCGCCGCTGCACGAGGGCGCGGTGCCCGAGCCGCATGCGAGCCTGCCGCGTCCGGGCGCCGGCAGTTACTGGATGCGCGTGCGCGCGATCGATCCCGACGGTTTCATCAGCCCCTGGACCGGCGCGCAGAAAGTCGTCGTGCCGGCGCAGTTCCCGTGGTGGCTCCTGGCCCTGCCGCTGCTGTTCGTGCTGTGACGCGCGCAGGATCGCCGTTCAGCCGCACGCTCGTCGAATGGCTGGTCGTGACGGTGCTGTGCATGGGGTTCGCCGGCCTGGTGACCGGGCAGGGCTGGCTGTGGCGCATCGACGGGGTGTTCTACGATGCGGCGATGGTCACGCGGCGGATTCCGGCGGATCCGGACGTGGTCGTGGTCGCCATCGACGACCGCAGCCTCGCCGAAATCGGCCGCTGGCCGTGGCGCCGCGCGGTGCATGCGGCGCTGCTCGAGCGGTTGAAGGCGCTCGGCGCGCAGGTGGTGGCGATGGACGTGATGTTCCATGAGCCGGCACCCGAGGAAAGTGCCGGCGACGCCGCGCTGGCACGCGCGATTGCCGCGCACGGCCGGGTGGTGTTGCCGGTGACGCACGCGACCCATGCCGCGCGCAGCGACGGCGAAGCACTGCCGGCGCCGATGTTTGCCGAGGCTGCGGCGGCGTTGGGGCACATCCACATCGAACTCGACCCCGACGGCATCGCGCGCAGCGTGTACTTGTGGGAAGGCATGAACGCGCCGCGTTACCCGCAGCTCGCGCTGGCGGCGCTGTCGCTGGCGGCGCCGCAGTTGGCGCTGCGCTACCCGGAGCCACCGCCGATCGACGCACCCGGATGGCGGCGCGAAAGTGCCGGCGACGCCGCGCTGGCACGCGCGATTGCCGCGCACGGCCGGGTGGTGTTGCCGGTGACGCACGCGACCCATGCCGCGCGCAGCGACGGCGAAGCACTGCCGGCGCCGATGTTTGCCGAGGCTGCGGCGGCGTTGGGGCACATCCACATCGAACTCGACCCCGACGGCATCGCGCGCAGCGTGTACTTGTGGGAAGGCATGAACGCGCCGCGTTACCCGCAGCTCGCGCTGGCGGCGCTGTCGCTGGCGGCGCCGCAGTTGGCGCTGCGCTACCCGGAGCCACCGCCGATCGACGCACCCGGATGGCGGCGCGCCGACTGGATGCGCATCCCCTTCGCCGGCCCGCCCGGTACCTACCGCTACATTTCCTACGTCGATGTGCTGCGCGGTGCGCTAGCCGACGGGGCGCTGCGCGGGGCGGTCGTGTTCGTCGGTGCCTCGGCGGTCGGCATGGGCGACATCGTGCCGACGCCGACCTCCGGCCATGCGCGTCCGATGCCGGGCGTGGAGCTGCACGCGACGGTGTTCAGCGCGCTGCGTCGCGGCGATGCGATCCACTCGCTGCCCAATGCGCTGGATGGCGCGCTGGCAAGCCTGCTGCTGGGCGGGCTGATGCTGGTGATGCTGCGCAGCGGCCCGCGGCTGGCGCTGCTGGCCGCCTTCGGCTTCGCGCTCGGCGCACTGGCGGCTGCGTGGGTGGCCCTGCTGGCGTGGCAGACCTGGGTGCCGCCGGCCGGCGCGGTGCTCGCGTGCCTGCTCGCCTATCCGCTGTGGAGCTGGCGCCGGCTGGAGGCCACGCAGCACTATCTCGACAACGAACTGGCGGCCCTGCGCGAAACCGGCGAACACCTCGCGATGATCCTGCCATCTGCGGCGGCCGCCCCGGCGCTCGACCGCTTCGGCGCCCGCATCGCGGTGGTGCGCGACGCGGCGCGGCGTCAGCGCGACCTGCAGCGCTTCATCTCCGATGCGCTCGACGGCCTGCCGGTCGGGGCCGTGGTGATCGATCACACGGGCCAGGTGCGTCTCGTCAATCGGCGCGCAACGGAACTCCTCGGCGTGTCCGAGCCGTGGGCGCTGCGGGCGACGCTCGGGGCAATGCCGTGGCCGGAGGCGGGGGCGCCGCTCGAACGCGTGGCGACCGACCGTGCCGTCGCACCGCAGCAGATCGAAGTGGAACTCGACAACGGCCGCGTCGTCCTGGCCTCGCTCGCGGGATTGTTCGACGAGACCGGGCAGCCGCTGGGCGCGGTGGTGGGGCTGGCCGACATCAGCGCCCTGCACGAGGCGCAGCGCAGTCGCGAGGATACGATGCACTTCCTGTCGCACGACATGCGCGCGCCGCTGGCGTCGATCCTGACGCTGGTCGGGGCTGCCCGCGGCGCTGTGACGGCGCCGCCGCCCGGGTCGCCCGAAGCGGAACGCCTCGGCTGGGTCGAGCGCTATGCGCGCGCCGCGCTGACGCTGGCCGATGACCTGTTCCGCCTGGTGCGCGCGGAGGGGGTCGATCCGGCGAGTTTCAGCGAACTGTCGCTCGACATGCTGGTGCAGGACGCGGCCGATCAGGTGTGGGCGCTGGCGCGCGCCAAGGGCGTGACGCTGGCGACCGACATCGCGCTGGCCGACGACGACGCGCTGCGCCGGGTGCGCGGCGACGGCGATCTGCTGTGCCGTGCGATCGTCAATCTGCTGACCAATGCGGTGAAATACACGCCGCAGGGCGGCCGCATCACGCTGTCGCTGGCGGCCTGCCCAAGCGGCTGGGCGGTGACGGTGGGGGACACCGGCATCGGCATCCCGCCCGAGCAGCAGATGCGGCTGTTCCAGCGCTTTTCGCGCCTGAACACCGCGGAAAACCGTCGCCTCAGCGGTGTCGGTCTGGGCCTGCTGATGGTGCGCACGGTCGCCGAACGTCACGGTGGCTCGGTCAGTGTCAGCAGCCGACCCGGTGAAGGCAGCGTGTTCACGCTGTCCCTGCCGGCCGCCTGAGTCGCCTGCAGGGGCCGGAGCCTAGAGGCGTGCGCTGAACACCGGCAGACGCCAGCCGAAACGCATCGCGCCCAGCCGGATCAACAGCACCAGGGCGCCGGCGAGCAGGGCTGCCCAGCCGTGCGAGACCTCCAGCGTGCCCAGCGCCACCAGCAGCAAGGCGCCGGCCCACGAGGCGGTGGCGTAGAGCTCGCCGGTGAACACCAGTGGCACCTCGTTGCACAGCACGTCGCGCACGATGCCGCCGAACACGCCGGTGACGACCCCCATCAGGCTCGCGACCAGCCACGGCGCGTCGAGCGCCAGCGCCGCCTGCGTGCCGCTGACGGTGAAGAGCGCCAGCCCCACCGCATCGGGCAGCAGGAACAGCCGCGCCGGCAGGCGCACCACGCGCGCCAGCGCGAAGGCCGCGACGCCCGCCGCCAGCGCGGTGATCAGGTAGCTCTGGTCGGCGATCCAGAACACCTTGCGGTCGAGCAGCAGGTCGCGCAGCGAGCCGCCGCCGAGGGCCGCGGCAAGCGCGACGACGACCATGCCGAACATGTCGAAGGGCTTGCGCCCGGCCTCCAGCACGCCGGCCGCGGCCTGGGCCGCAACGCCGGCGAGGCCGATGCTGTAGATGAGGGTGTCGATGGCGATCATGGGGCGCGAGGATAGCACTGGCGGCCGGCGGTCGCGGCCGGGCGCAGCTTGGCATAATGCGCGCTTCGGTCCGCCGCTGTCGTGCCGCGGACGACCCCCATGAGGACGCGCATGATTTTCCCCACTGCCGGCATGCGGCACGCTGCAAGCGCCGGCGCTTCCTCCGGTGCGTGGCGATGTCCGCGCTAGCCCTGGTGCAGGTGCTCGCCAGCGGCCTTGCCATCGGCTGCGTGTATGGGCTCGTGGCGCTGTCCTTCGTGCTGATCTACAAGGCCACCGAGACCGTCAGCTTCATGCAGGGCGAACTGCTGATGGCCGGTGCGTTCGCGGTGCTGGCGCTGCATCGCGCGGCCGGCTGGCCCCTGCCGATGGCGGCGGCGGGGGGCGTGGCGGGCATGGTGGCCCTCGGCGCGCTGCTCGAGCGCACGGTGCTGCGCCGCGCGCTCGGGCAGGCGCATCTGACGGCGCTGCTGCTGACTTTCGGCCTCGGCATGCTGCTGCGCGGGGCGGTGGGCTCGGTGCCCGCCGCGAGCCATTCGATGCACCGTCTGCCGCTGCCGTTTGCCGGTGAAAGTCTGCAATGGGGCGCACTGGTGCTGGCGGCCGAGCATGTCGCGGTGATCGTCGCGACGGCGGCGCTGGCGCTGGGGCTGACGCTGTTTTTCCGCTTCACGCGGGCGGGGCTGGCCTTGCGCGCCTGCTCGGAGAACGCCCCGGTGGCAGCGCTGATGGGCGTGTCGGTGGCCGGCATGCACACGCTGGCATGGGCGCTCGGCGCGGGGCTGGCGGCAATCGCGGGGCTGATGCTCGCACCGATCACTTTCGTGCATACGAACATGGGGCTGGTGGCCTTGAAGGCGTTTCCGGCGGCGGTGCTGGGGGGTATGACGAGCCTGCCGGGGGCGCTCGCCGGCGGCGTGTTCCTGGGCGTGGTCGAGGCGCTGGCCGGGCTGGCGTTGCCGGAGGGCGTCAAGGACGTCGTTCCCTACGTGTTGCTGATGCTCGCGCTGCTGCTGTTTCCGGGCGGCCTGGCCGGCGGCTTGCGGGGACGGCCATGAGGCGTGGCGGCGGTGCGAGCGCGGGGGACGCAAGGCACAGCCGCCTGCCGCCGGCACTCGTGCTCGCCGGCGCGGCGGCGCTCGCGGTGTGGGCGCTGGGCCTGGATTACGCACTGGCACAGGCGGCCTTCGTGATGACCTATGCGATCGCCGGCCTCGGCCTGATCGTGATCGTCGGCCAGTGCGGCCAGATTTCGCTCGGTCAGGGCGCGCTGCTGGCGCTCGGGGCGTATGCGCAGACGGTGTTGAACCTGCGCGGCGTGCCGGCGCCGCTGTCCGTGCCGCTGGCGATCGCGCTCGGCGCTGCCGGTGGCTGGCTGGCGAGCCTGCCGGCGCGGCGTCTCGGCGGGCTGTACTTCGCGATGAGCACGCTGGCCTTCGCGCTGATCGTCGAGGAAGGCCTGGGGCGCTGGGAGTCGCTGACCCGCGGCGCGGCCGGCCTGACGGTGCCGGCCCTGGGGCTGGGCGGCTGGGTGGCCGATGCGGCGCCGGCGCAGGCGGCGGTGAGCCTGGTGGCGCTGGGGTTGGCGTGGCTGTGCTGCCGGCGCTGGGTGGGGTCGCGGCTGGGG
>NZ_WTVQ01000050.1 GCF_012910955.1 Aromatoleum diolicum | reverse complement strand
CTGAAAAGGCCTTCTTGAAGCTCAACTGAGCTGATTTGCCGCCTTCAAATTCGTTCGCTTCCGCCGCAGGGCGCCGGAACGACCGATTCCTGGCGCATCCGCGACCGTTTTTACACGGCCTCGGCCGTATCATGTTTGTGCGTGCCCCAATGACACAAACCCGCCGGGCTTTCGCCGGGCGGGTTGGAACGCGGTGTCGAACCGCGGATGATTCAGAACGAGTATTTCACCACCAGTGACAGCTGGTCGCGGTCGGTCTGCAGGCGCTGCTTTTCGAGTCTGGCCGTTTCGGCGCCACCTTCATATCCGAGGTAGGTCAGGCCGACCTGGAAATTGCCCTTGTAGGTCATGGTCGCACCGACGCTGAAGCGGATGTCCCCTTCGCCGCCTACGCCGCCCGTCAGGCTTCTGCCGCTCAATTGCTGCGCGTAGCTGATCGGCACGCCCAGGTCCCAGCCTTCGATGACTCCGGGGTATGTCAGCGACAGGGTTCCCTGGATTGCCAGGGCACTCTTGCTGAAGCTGAGGTCGTTCGATGCCGGGAAGAACGCTGCCGCGGGGCCGAGCGCTTCCACGCCGGGTGCCTTGCGCGCCTTGACGTTGGTGATGTCGACATAGGCGATTTCACCGAGCAGCAGGGTCTGGGGCGATAGCGCGGTTCGCCCGAGGTTGAGGTAGGCGTTGAGGTTCGCCTGCATGACGTCCGCCCGGGTCGGGTTCGGGATCGTCGCGCCGGTCGCCGGATTGACAACCGTATTGACGAGGACCGGTGCGCCCTGCTTGTATGAGAGCTCACCCGCAAACGACGCGATGCCAACACTGGTGCTGAAGGTCGCGCCGACCAGCTTGACGTCGTCGAAATACCGGATGCGGTACGAACCGTTGCCGATCTGGTTTCCGGGAATGCCGAAGAAGGCGGGCGTCCGGACGCCAGGCGTGAAGGCGTTGATTTCCGGGAGAGGTGTACGGTCGTGGAAGTTCAGGTAGTACAGGCCGAGTTCGGTTTCGTCGGTGACTCGGTAACGCGTGCCGATGCCCCACTGGCCGGTGTCGTCGGGCTTGATGTCCTTGCCCCGGTTGCCGAACGCGCAGCCGTTGAAACCCGGGAACACGCCCGGAACGGCAGGAAGATTCACGAAGGACTGGAGGCAGGAGCCGCCCTTGCCGACACCGTCGCTGGTGTTAAGAAACGAGCCCGGAGCGGGTGCCAGGGTTTCATGCCATCCGTACTGCGCATGCGCGAGGACGGACCACTCGGGCGTCACCTCCAGCATCATCGACAACTGGTCTTCCGGCAGCAACTGATCCTTCGTCTCGGTGCCCGGAATACCGGTCTTAGTGCCGTCTGCGGGCCCCTGCGCCAAGGAGATGCCCGGGAAGAACAGGGCCTCGCCCCAGGATACGACGTGGCTGCCGGCGCGTACCGTCGCACGGCTCGCTGCGCCGAGATCGAAAGAGCTGTAGAGGTAGGCGTCGAGGATGCGGCTGTAGCCGCCGTGGTACTTGCGCGCCTTGCTCGTGAACTCGTCGGGCTCGCCCGCTTTGTTCACCGGACCGGGATTGTCGTTCGACCGATGATAGACATCGTCGTAGAACGTGCTCGCCGACAGTACGAAGCCGGTGTCGCCTTTCGACAGGGTTGCGTCGAAGAACAGACCGAGACGGTTGGCGGTGAGCGATCCCTTGTCGAAATTGTTGTCGCCGTCATTGCCGCCGGCATTGGCGGCGAGTTTCCGGTCCTGCGATTCGAGTCGGCTGGACAACGTGTAGGTCGTATTGACTCGCCAGTCGAGCTTCATGCCGTTGTCGAATACGATCGGCTCGCCGGCAAAGGCCGGGGCGGCGACACATGCCCCCATGGCGAGCAGTGCACAGGCGATCGGGGTCAGGCTGATGTTGAGTTTCATGTTGGTTTCTCCCTGTCGCACGCGCTTAGTTTCCAGCGGCGCGCAGGGCGGCCGGCGTGAAGATGTCCGGCACCATGTCACCCTTGTTCAGGATGACGCCCAGATCCCGTTCCTGCCACAGGTTGTACCCGACGTACCCGCCCGAATTGAGGTCGTGGTAGAAGCTCGAGCCGGCCTGCCAGGCGTTCATGTCGAAGGCGTAGTAATGATTGATGAACGCGTGTTGCCAGAGCTGGCCGCGGGTGTCGTAGAAATCGCTGACCGAAGCCTGCCAGTTGTCCTCGTCGATGAAGAGCACGCGCTTGCCGAAGACGTGGCGCACGCCTTCCTTGAGCTTGCCTTCGAGGACCCAGACCCGGCGCAGCTCGTAGCGCAGGAAGTCCGGATTGGCGTGGCCCGGCTTGAGCATATCGGCGTACTTGACGTCCTTTCCATGCACCCGATAGGCATTTGCCGGGATGAGCAGCTCGCGCTTGCCGAGCATCTTCCACTCGTAGCGGTCGGGCGAGCCGTTCATCAGGCGATCCTGATCGATCGTCATCTTCCCGGAGGTGCCGCTGAGCGGAGAGTCGTGACCGAAGGACGGCATCTGGCGGACGCGGCGGGTGCCCGGGTCATAGCGCCAGGCGAGCCGCTCGTTCTTCGCGAAATTGGTCGGTTCCTGGGCAACGGTGGTGCCGCCCTTGTCGCGTTCCGGCAGCAAGGTCGCGGTGCGCGCGTAGGACATGACTTCGCCGATCGGCTTGCCGAGGCTGTCGGGATGCGTGACCATGTTGAGGTTGCGCTGGTACTGGCGCCCCCACGCGATGTCGCCCGCGCGACCGACGTCCGCGATATCGCGCTGCGGCGTATTTTCCGTGTATGCGCGATACGGGAAGTTCATGTTGGCGAGGAGTTCCATCGCCTGCTTGGGGATCGGGAAGGGTGAAGATCCCATCAGCCCGGTGAATCCCATGCCGCCGTCGATCAATTCCGCCTGCATGGCGTTCTTCTTCGAGATCTCGCACACTGCATCCGGGTATTTGAAATCTCGGCGGCCCTGATAGACGGGCATCTTGAACGTGTCGGGATAGCGCTTGAACATCGCCTTCTGGCCGTCCGACAGGAATTCGTCGTATTTGTCGACATTGGCAGCGGTGATGGTGTAGATCGGCTTGTCATCCGGATACGGATCGACCGGGTGCTGCCCGACGTGCGGCGCGTACTTGACTCCCGGCGGAATTCCGAGCCATTTGCCGGAATACGCCGGGATCGTGCCCGCCTTGTTGCCGGCGACTTCGGCGCCGACGCAGGTCAGCTCCTTGCCGAGTTTCGCGGCTTCTGCTTCGGACACCTTGGCAACGGCGTGGCCGGTTGTCAGCGACAACGCCAGTGCCGTGACAGCAGGCGCCCAAACGCGGATATTTTTCATCTGTGTCTCCTTCCCGGTGCGGAATACGTCGTGAGACGAAGGTGTCTCTTGCGACGGTATCGAGGTTCTGATTCCTGGATGAATGCAGCTCTTTCATCCGGTTTCATTTTTTGTCCCCGGCACAACTCCCACATCGTCCGATAAGACTAATCCGGTTTGTCGATTCACCCGTGCGCGGCCGAATATTCCTTTTTGAGTACGGTCTTGAGCAGTTTTCCTGCCGGATTTCGCGGCAGCGCGGTGCTGCGCACGTAAATGAATGCGGGGACCTTGTAAGCGGCAAGATGCGCCGCGACATGGGCTCGTAGTACTTCCGACATAGTGGGCGAGGCATCGTCCACGGTCACGGCGGCGATCACCGCCTCCCCTGTCACCTCGTCGGGCAAGGAGAATACGGCGGCCTCGCGCACGGCCGGATGTTCCAGCAGGCACGATTCCACCTCCGCCGCGGCGATCTTTTCCCCGCTGCGATTGATGATGTCCTTGATGCGGTCCACGACGAACAGGAAGCCCTCTTCGTCCACATAGCCCACGTCGCCGGTGCGGAACCAGCCATCCACCAAGGCTGCGCTGCTCGCATCCGGATTGCGCCAATACTCGTGCATCACGGTCACCCCGCGCAGCCAGATCTCGCCCGGCGCCCTGGGCGGCAGGGCCCTCCCGTCGGCATCGGCAATCCGTATGTCGACGATGGGTGACGGGGCACCGGAACTGGACGGTTTGTACCGGAAGAGTTGCCCGGACGCAGCGGCGCCGACTCCGTTCGTTTCGGTCAGTCCGAAACCGATGCCGGACATGCCTTCAGGTCGGCGCGCGAACACCTCGTGGATCAGCGACTGCGGCAGTCCGGCGCCGCCGAAGCCGAGCCCGCCGAGGCTGCCCGTGACATCGGGATCGTCGAAGCCCGGCGTCGCCAGCAGCTGGGCCACCATCGCTGGTGCGCCGTTGAACTGCGTGACACGTTCGCTGCGTATCAATTCCAGCGCCTGTACCGGATCCCAGCGGTGCATGAACACAAGTTTGCGGCCGTTGCGCAGCGCCGACAGTAGCTGGGCGTGCAGGCCGCTGACGTGGAACAGCGGTACCGCAGTCAGCGTTGTCGGGGCGAGTCCGCGCTGTATCATCGCGGCGACCGCTTCGGGGGAGGTCATTGCGGAGACCGCGCCGATGAAATCGATGTTGAACAGGGCCTGGCACACCGCCCGCTGCGTCGAAAGGACGCCTTTCGGCTGACTGCTCGCGCCGGAGGTGAACAGGATCAGCGCTGGGTCGTCCGGGCTTGGCTCGGCGCGCACAAAGGACCGTGGCGGAGCACCCACGAGAGCCGAATAAGACAATGGTGCCGTGGGGCCTGTGCCGCACTCACCGCCAGCGACGACGATGCGGCAAGCCGGCACGCCGCAGTCCCCCTCCAGGCGCTCGAAACGCTCGGGGTCGCAAAAGAGCAGACGTGGAGCGAGGTCGGCAAGAGCGCCCCGCAACTCGCCACGCAGACCGAAACTGTTGATCGGTGCGGGCACGGCGCCGATCAACGCTGCCGCGGCAAACGCCACGGCCCATTCGGGCCGGTTGCGCATCGCGATGGCGACGCGATCGCCGCGGCGTACCCCGAGCGCGTAAAGCTGGCCCGCCATCGCATCGACATCGGCAAAGAACCGCGCAAAGCTCCAGTGATCGCCCTGATAAACGATGAACGGTTTGTCGCCATGGACGCGGCCTGCGTCGATCAGCTGCGGCAGTGATGCAAAGGCGTTCCGATAAACCTTCGCAGGCCGGCCACCGACTTCGCACTCGCCCAGTTCGAACGGCGCGCCCGGCGCCATCAGCGCGGCCTTCGCACCGGCAAGCGCCTCCAGGATATTCGTCATTCCCCCTCCTTGAGGAGCGGCCGGGCCGGTCTCCTCCCACGAAATGAAAGCGCGGTCCTGCACATGTCTCAGACCGCGGCGCTGAATCGGTAAATCCCGTCATCGTCGAGTATGCGGCTGAGTTCTCCGCGATAGCGCAACCATGCAAGATGGGCAATTGTCTCGCCGATGGCGAGCATGTCGTCTCCCGCGCCGAGGAGGCGGGGAAAGAGTTTTCCCATGGCCTCGAACGCGGAGCAACGCCCGGCGCTGCGCACGAACTCGCGCAGCACGTCGAATTGAAGACTGTGGTGGTCACGCAACTCCTGGACGCGGCGCCTGAGCCCGCGAAAAACGAGCTGATGGGAGGGCAGCACCAGGGTTTCGGGCTCGAGCCGGTCGAGACGATTGAGCGACTCGAGCCAGAGCTGGAGCGGATTCGCCTCGGGTTCGACGCCCGACACCAGGACGTTCGACGTGATGCGCGGCAGCAACTGGTCGCCGGCGATCAGGATGCGGTCGGCTTCGCAGTAGAGGCAGGCATGTTCCGGCGAGTGCCCCTCACCGATCACCACTTTCCACTCCCGCCCGCCGATTGTGAGCACATCGCCGCCACGCAGCCTGCGGAAGGCGTGTGGCTGCGGCGGCATGAAGGGGTCGCGGCGGATTGCACCGAACATCCTGTCGATGCGGTCGTCGGGCATTCCGGCGCGCGCGTAGAACTCGCGCAGCGGTGCCGGCAGCGGCTCGGGTACCTGTTCATTGAGCCCGCGCATCGTGAAGAACTCGCCGTGCGTCATGTAAAGCGGCACGTCGAAGCGTTCGGTGAGCCAGGCGGCGAGGCCGGCGTGATCGTAGTGAAAATGGGTGCAGATCAGCCCTTTCACCGGTAGCCCGTCAAGGTGGCTTGCGACGATCTCCTCCCACAGCACCTTCGATTTTTCGGTATTCAGGCCGGTATCGACGATCAGCCAGCCGTCACCGTCATACAGCAGGTACACGTTGATGTGATCGAGCTGCATCGGCATCGGCATACGCGCCCACAGGATGCCGGGCGCAAGTGTAACGACCTCTCCGTCGGGTGCCGGGGCGGCAAACGGATAGTCGAGCGCCTCCGTCGTCCGCGCGGCGTTTGCTGGCTCCGAATCAAGGCCATGGTCTGGCATCTGCGCTCCTTTGAGGTTCACACGACAATTTCCGATCTTTCCCCGAATCTAGATTGGAGGGGTCTCGGTGGAAACCTCCAAAAGGACGATGCCGCCTCGCCGCACGTCGTCCGTCCTATCGTCCAAACAGGGTATGCGGAGGGCAAAGGTCAGCGGGAAAATCGGGCCAAATTCCCCACAAACCGACAGAGAGGAGCGTCAGATGGCCACCACCAAGGAATACCGGCTAGGCGAATTCACCTTCCCCCGCGGCTGGTTCATGATCGCGGACGCAGAGGAACTCAACACCCACAAGCCCATCGCCGTGCGCTTCTTCGGCAAGGACTTTGCCCTCTATCGCGGCCGGGCGACCGGCAAGATCGTGCTGCTCGACGCCTATTGCCCGCACATGAAGACGCATCTGGCGGCGCCGAACAACACCTCTTATGTCGTCCTGGACGGCGGCGGCTCCAATGTCGAGGGCGATGACATCCGCTGCCCGTATCACGCGTGGCGCTTCGGGGCCGACGGCAAGTGCAACGACATTCCCTATCATCAAGGGCCGATTCCGGCGACGGCGTGCGTGAAGTCGTGGACGGTGGCCGAGAGCCTTGGGGCCATCTGGGTCTGGCACGACCCCGAAGGAGGCGAACCGGAATGGGAACACCCCACCCTGCCGCAGTGGGACGATCCGTCGTGGGTGCGCTGGAAGTTCGATCACCTGGGCGTGTTGAACCAGCATCCGCAGGAAGTGATCGACAACATCTGCGACTACGGACACCTGAGCCCCATCCACGGCTCGACGGTGGAGCGTTACGAGAACGAATTTCAGGGGCACACTGCTAGCCAGCGGCAGTGCGGTCCGCATCGCACCCTCGTCGGCGAGGACGGCGTGAGTCCGATCCTTCACACCGACACGACCTACCACGGCCCAGGAGTTCTGATCTCGCATCTGACGGGCCTGTGCGAGTCGATCCTGATGATCACGCATTCCCCGGTCGATGACGGGTCGATCAAGGTCTGGCATTCCGTCCTCGTCAGATCGCCGGGTAACAACCCGGTCGTGACCGTGCCGGACACGATCACCGCACGCCAGTTCCAGGACGCAAGCCGCCTCTCGTTCATGCAGGATTTCGAGGTGTGGATGAACAAGGCACCCTGCCTGAACGGACTGTTCATCCCGAGCGACGGGCCTTTCATGAAGGCCCGCATCTGGTACAGGCAGTTCTACAACCCGCGCGCGAAGAAGCGGGAATTCCTGGATCAGTGCGAGGGCCTCTATGTACCCCGTGGCGCGACCCCGTATACGGAGTCCGCTGCGGCAGCGTGAACGCCTGTCGTCCAGAGCAGAAAGGCCCGTGCAAAACGGGCCTTTTTTCTTTTCTTTCGACAAGGCCGCGTGGACTCTCCGGCACTCAGGCCGCGACCGCCCTTGCGGCCTCTTCGCGCGTGTAGAAACGGCCGCTGAGGACAAATCCGGAAACGACCGATTCCTTGATGCGCGCGACACGGCCGCCTGCGTCACGCGTCAGGACCACCGTGTCGGGCAAACCGTCGAGTAGGTGAAATGGCGCCAGGCGACCGTCCGCAAAACGCGATTCATAAACCATGCAGGTCGCGATATCCATGAATGCGGGGCGAAAACCGCTCGAGCGGTTTTCCTCGCTGCGACCACCGGTATCGCGGAACTCCGCGTTCTCGCGCCGCAATTGGCACGGGCTGAGGGCCGCGGCTGTCATTGAAGGGCCCATGTCCACCACCAGTTCACGCTGTCGGGACGGCTCGGGGACGCTTGACGAGGCGTTTCCGGGGGCATCATCTCGGGAGCGCGCAATGGCGACGGCTGGGGTTCCATCGCGCGCAGGTTGGAGGCCGTCGTGCTGCAATGGGCGCAGCACACGCGCCCGGCCGTCGATACCGTCCATGATTGCTCACCGCATGACCCGCATGACCATAGGGCATGCTGCGGTTCTGCCGGACGAATGTGCTCCCTGCGATACTCGTCGAGTCGAACGACCTTGTTCATCTTCCCCTCCGCTACGGTTGCACCGGAATTCAGCTGACGATGCCGATTCTGTGCGTGGGGAGAAAGGAGCGCATCGTCCCTTTCGAATAGTCCGACCGGACGAAACCGACCGCCTCAGTCGATAATTACTGTGCTGTACACGGGCGGAGCGCCCAGCATGCGGCGGTAGCTCGGAGGCTGGCGACCGTCGATGTCGGTGACGCCATAGTCGAGCGCAAGCTCCGCGTCGATCCACACCTTGCCGCTGCGCGCCATGCGATCGGGCGCGCGAGACAGCGCATCGATGACCCGCCCGGGGAACTGCGGTGACTGCATGCGGGCGAGCGAGGGTTCGTACTTGCGCGCGAGCTCCGGGTCGGTCAGCGCCCACTCGGTCCGCTCGGTGCGCAGCAGGCCCATCCACAGCGATATCACCGCGACGTCATGCGCACGCAGATCCACCGCCATGTCGTGTGCCATCTTGTCGACTGCAGCCTTGCCGGCCCCGTAGGCCGGGCCGTGCATGTAGCAGACGGAGCCGTAGGACGACGTGTGAACGATGAGCCCGCCGCGTTGCGCAGCCATGATCGGCGCCGCATGCCAGCTCGCCACGTAGTGCGAGCGCATGCCGACTTCGAGCAAGTTGAGCATGTGCAGCGGTTTTTCCCAGAACGGGCCGCTGCGCGTGAGCTCGTCCGGAATGGCACAGGCGTTGTTCACCAGGATGTCGAGCCGCCCTTGCTCGTCGCGGACGCGCCTGAACAGGGCTGTGACCTGCGCGTCGTCGGCGTGATCGCATAGCACCGGAATCCCCTGCCCGCCCGCCGCCGTCACCGCCTCGGCCGCAGCAAAGACGGTGCCGGGAAGTTTCGCGTCGCCTTCCGCAGCACTGCGCCCGGTCACATATACGGTGGCGCCGGTTGCCCCGAGGGCGAGCGCGATGCCCTTCCCGGCTCCGCGGCTGGCCCCGGTCACTACCGCGACCCGCGGCGCAGCCCTGCCTTCAGCTGTCATTCTTACGATTCCGAAAATAGTGGGAAGGCCCTGCACCTGCCGGGGGCCTTTCCCCGCTCAACACACCTCGAACAGCCCCGCCGCCCCCATGCCCCCGCCGATGCACATCGACACGACGACGTACTTCACGCCGCGGCGGCGGCCTTCGAGCAGTGCGTGGCCGACCAGGCGCGTGCCCGACATGCCGAAGGGGTGGCCGATGGCGATCGCACCGCCATTGACGTTGAGACGGTCGTTGGGAATACCGAGTTGGTCGCGGCAATGGATCACCTGGCACGCGAACGCCTCGTTGATCTCCCACAAGCCAATGTCGCTGGCCTTCAGCCCGAAGCGGTTGAGAAGCTTCGGCACGGCGAAGACCGGTCCGATGCCCATCTCGTCGGGTTCGCAACCGGCCACGGCAATCCCGCGGTAGATGCCCAGGGGCGCGATGCCGCGCCGGTCGGCCTCGGCGCGGCTCATCAGCAGCGCGGCGGCGGCCCCGTCGGAGAACTGCGAAGCGTTGCCGGCGGTGATGAATTCGCCCTGCTGCACCCATTTGCCGTCCTTCCACACCGGCTTGAGCGCGGCCAGATCCTCGAGCTTCGTCGAGGCGCGATTGCATTCGTCACGGTCGGCGACGACGTCCTCGTGGCCGGCGGGATTGCCTTCCTTGTCGAACAGCGCCTTGCGCGCGCCAAGCGGCACGATTTCGTCGGCAAAGAGGCCCGCGGCCTGCGCGGCGGCGGTGCGCTGCTGGCTGTGGAAGGCGTATTCGTCCTGCGCGGCGCGCGAGATGCCGTAGCGGCGCGAGACAATCTCGGCGGTTTCGAGCATCGGCATGTAGGCGGACGGCATCACGTCCATGACCGCCACGGATTGCGCGCGGTATGTGTTCTTGTGTTTGGTCTGCGTCAGCGACAGCGACTCGACGCCGCCGGCCACGGCCACCTGCATCTCCCCGGCGAGGATGTTCTTCGCAGCGACGCCGATCGTCATCAGCCCCGACGCGCACATGCGATCGAGCGCCATGCCGGGGACGCTGTTCGGCAGGCCGCCGGTGTAGGCGCACAGGCGGCCGATGTTGTAGGCCTGCGTGCCCTGCTGCACGGCCGCACCCATGATCACGTCTTCGACGGCCTCCGCTTCGATGCCCGCACGCTCCACGACGGCACGCACGACGTGCCCGCCCAGCACCGGGGCTTCGGTGTCATTGAAGGAACCGCGGAAGGACTTCGCGAGCGCGGTGCGCGCAGTGGCGACGATGACAGCTTCATTCATGTTGTTTCTCGCTCCGGAACGGAATTGAAGGTGTAGCGGCTGATGGTGTCGACGACGCAGCCGGGGCGCTCGCTGCCCTCGATCTCGATGCTGACGCGCACCGTGGACTGGATGCTGGCCCTGGCGCCCTCGCCGATCTGTTCGACGCGCAGGATTTCCCCGCGGCCGCGAATGCGCGCGCCGACCTTCACCGCGGACGGAAAGCGCACTCGGTCGCAGCCGACGTTGACGCCCATGCTCAGGTTGTCGACGCGAATGAGCTGTGGCAGGAAGAGATTCACGAGCGCAAGCGTCAGGTAGCCGTGGGCGATGCAGCCGCCGAACGGGCCTTCGCGCGCGCGCTCGGGGTCGACATGAATCCACTGATGGTCGCCGGTCGCGTCGGCGAAAAGATTGACGCGCTCCTGCGTCACCGCGATCCAGTCGGTGACACCGAGGTCGCGTCCGGTCGCAGCGAGAAGTTGGTCGGCATTTGAGAATACTGTTGTCATCGCGTCCGCCTCATGCGTGCTGCGAACTGACCGACAGGACTTCCCCAGTCATGTAGGACGCGTAGTCGCTGGCGAGGAAGACCATCACGTTGGCCACCTCCCACACCTCGGCAGCGCGGCCGAAAGCCTCGCGGCTGGTGAGCTGGGCGAGCAGCTCCTCGCTTGCCGCCTTCTTCAGAAAATCATGCAGCGCGATGGAGGGCGACACCGCGTTGATGCGCACGCCGTGTTCGGCGGCTTCGAGCGCGGAGCAGCGCGTCAGCGCCATGACGCCCGCCTTGGCCGCCGCGTAATGGGCCTGCAGCTTCTGAGCGCGCCAGCCGAGCACGGAGGCGTTGTTGACTATCGCGCCACAGCCGCGCTTTTCCATGTGCGGCAGCATCGCGCGGGTCATGCGGAAGGTGCCCGTAAGCGTGATGTCGAGCACACGCTGCCATTCCTCGTCGGTCATCTCGGTGACGCGCTTTTCACCGCCGAGACCGGCGTTGTTGATCAGCACATCCACGCCGCCCAGCCGCGCCTCGGCTGCGGCGACGAGCGCCCTCACGTCTTCCTCGACGGTGACGTTGCACAACTGCCCCCACACCGCCTCGAGGCCAGTTTCCGTCTTCAGGCGGGCGACCGCCTCCTCGAGACGGCGGGGGTGGATGTCCGAGATCATCAGCGCGCGGCAGCCTTCCTCCGCGCAACGCCTCGCGGCCGCGTAGCCGATGCCGGCGCCGGCTGCGGCGGTGATCAGGACGGACTTGCCGGCGAGCAGCTGATGGCCGGGAACGTATTCGGGAAGCTTGCTCATTCTTTCTCCGGGTATCTCTGTGACGTCAGGCTGCGGCAGGAGGACGCCTGTCCTTCCACGGCGCCGCCTGTTCGAGTTGTGCGGCCAGGGCGAGCAGAGTCGCCTCGCCGCCGAAGGGCGCAGCGAACTGGGAACCGATCGGCAGGCCGGCGGCATTCCAGTGCAGCGGGACCGACATCGCAGGATGGCCGCTCATGTTGAACATCGCGGTAAAGGGCGAGGCAAGCACCGCCGCCTTCACGAAGTCCTCGTAGGGCTGGTCCAGCGACAGCGCGCCGAGCTTCGGGGGCGGAGCCGCGGTGACCGGGGACAGGATCAGGTCGTAGCGCGCGAAGAATTCGTCGAGGATGCGCCCTGCCTGGTCGAACGCCGCACGCGCGGCGAACACCTGCTCGGCCGTGTAACCCTTGGCGAGCTGCAGGCTGCGCCAGTTGATCGGTTCGAATTCGTCTTCGCGCGCCGCACGGCCGAGCGCCTTTTCGCGCGCCCGCACGCTCGTGAGCATGCCGGTCGCGGTCATCACGCCCATGCCGGCGAACATCTCCTGGATCGGCAGGTTGAGCGTCGCCGCTTCCACGGTATGGCCCAGCGCAGTGCATAGCTTCGCCGTGCCGCGTACGGCGTCCAGGCAATCCGCATGCACCCCCATGCCGAAGGGATTCGATTCGATCAGGGCGATGCGCAGCCCGCGCGGCGGTCGACCGATTGCCGCAATCAGCGCACCGGGGGAAGGTGCCGCGCGTGTACCCGGTTCGGGGCCCTGCGTGAGCTGCAGCAGCCAGGCGCTGTCGCGCACGGAGCGGGTGATGACGTTATGTGCT
Organism: Aromatoleum diolicum; assembly: GCF_012910955.1. GTDB lineage: Bacteria > Pseudomonadota > Gammaproteobacteria > Burkholderiales > Rhodocyclaceae > Aromatoleum > Aromatoleum diolicum. Next base: position 20,680 of record NZ_WTVQ01000050.1, on the reverse strand, counting down.
GACAGCCCCATCCAGCCTTCCAGCGCGCGCGGCCCCATCGGCACAAGGCCGCGGCTGGGCTTCAGGCCGAACAACCCGCAATGCGAGGCCGGAATGCGGATCGAGCCGCCGCCGTCGCTGGCGTGTGCCGCCGGCAGAATGCCGGCTGCGACGGCCGCGGCCGAGCCGCCGGAGGATCCGCCCGCGCTGTATTCGGCATTCCACGGGTTGGTCGTCTTCCCCCACAGTCGCGACTCGGTCGTGCCGGTCTGGCCGAATTCGGGGGACGTCAGCTTGGCAAAAATGTTCAGCCCCGCTGCCCGGTAGCGAAGTACAAGCGTCGAATCGTGATCCGCGACCGCATCGCGGAAGAAAGCGCAGCCATTGGTCGTGACCGTGCCCTTGAGTGCGATGTTGAGATCCTTGAGGGCGAACGGCACACCCGACAACGGCGCCATCTCGCCGCGTCGCAGCCGCTCGGCGCGGCCTTCCGCGCTCAACGCCCGCGCGGCTTCCCGCGCGAGGTCGAAATGCGGAATGGCGATTGCATTGATCGCCTTGCGCGTCTCGGCGCGCGCGATGGCCGCCTCCAGGACCTCCAGCGGCGTGAGTTCGCCGCGACGGATCAGGTCCGCGAGGGCGAGCGCATCGAAACCTTCGTACTCCGGCAGCGGCGAGCCGGCTGCCGCAGCCGACACCTTGCCTCCCAGGCCCAGCAGCGAGGCGCCGCCGAGGGCTGCCCCAGCCTTGAGGAAATCCCGCCGCCCCAAACCTGCGCCGTGTGTATCCATGTCAGCTCCCCCAAACCTTCTGCGCGGGCGGCGCCTCGGCAAGAATCGCGTCGACTGCCGCGCCAACCTCCGACGGCTGCCAGCGCGCACCCTTGTCGCGCGTGACGCCGGTGCGCCAGCCGTCGCACAGGGAGATCCGCCCGCCCTGCGCTTCGAACACCTGGCCGGTGACGTGGCGCGACAGCGGACTGCCCAGCCAGACGACGAGCGGCGCGACGTTTTCGGCAGCCCACAGGTCGAAAATTCCATCTTCCGGTTTCTTCACCACGTCGGCCATCGCGCTCTCGGTCATCGACGTGCGCGCCGACGGGGCCAGCGCGTTCGCGGTGATGCCGTAGCGTGCGAGTTCGGCGGCCTGCACCAGGGTGAGCGACGCGATGCCGCCTTTTGCTGCAGAGTAGTTCGATTGTCCGATCGACCCCTGCAGGCCGGCACCTGAGCTGGTGTTGATGATGCGGGCGTCGACCAGCTTGCCCGCCTTCGCCTGGTCGCGCCAGCGGCGGCCGAGGATGTTCGCGAGGCAGAAATGTCCCTTCAGATGCACCCGCATCACCGCGTCCCAGTCCTCTTCGCCGAGGCTCACGAACATGCGGTCGCGCAGGATGCCGGCGTTGTTCACGACGACGTGCACTTCGCCAAAAGCTTCCACCGCCGCATCGACGATACGCTGAGCGGTGTCGAGTCGCGTGATGTCGTCCGAACTCGCAATCGCCTTGCCGCCGTTCTCGCGGATTTCGCTCGCGACGGCGACCGCAGCGTCGTTGCGGATGTCGTTGATGACCACGTTGGCGCCTTCGGCCGCGAACGCGAGCGCATACGCACGGCCGAGGCCGCCGCCGGCGCCGGTGATGATGACGGTACGTCCGTCGCAGATACCCATTGCGGAAACTCTCCTGTCAGTTATGCCCGAGGTGGCGCCTCAGAGCCGTTCGATGATCGTGACGTTGGCCTGCCCGCCACCCTCGCACATCGTCTGCAGGCCAAAGCGCCCGCCCGTGCGTTCGAGTTCGTGCAGCAGGGTCGTCATGAGGCGGGCACCGGTCGCACCGAGCGGATGCCCGAGCGCGATCGCGCCACCGTTTGCGTTCGTCTTCTTCGAGTCGTAGCCCGTTTCCTTCAGCCATGCCATCACCACCGAAGCAAAAGCCTCGTTGATCTCGACGCGGTCGATGTCGCCGATCGTCATGCCGACCTTCTTCAGGGCGGCGCGGGTCGCCGGGATCGGCGCGGTGAGGTGCCAGATCGGGTCATCGCCCAGCACACTCAGGTGGTGGATGCGCGCGCGCGGCGTCAGGCCATAGCGCTTGAGGGCGGCTTCCGAGACGACGAGCAGTGCCGCCGAGGCGTCGCAGGTCTGGCTCGACACGGCCGCGGTGATCCCCGGAAATTCCGTCGCGACCGGTTCCAGCTCGGCCATCTTTTCGAGCGTCGTCTCGCGCGGCGTCTCGTCGTGCTCAACGCCTTCGAGCGCCACGATCTCCTTCGCGAAATGCCCCGCCTCGATCGCAGCGCGTGCGCGGCGATGGCTTTCCAGCGCGAAGACTTCCATCTCCTCGCGGCTGATTTTCCAGTGGTCCGCAATGCGTTGGGCGGCATAGAACTGGTTCACCGGCTGGTCGCCGAAACGCGCCTTCCAGCCGCGGCTGCCCGAGAACGGATCGGGGAATCCAAGGGGCTGGCCGGCGAGCATCGCCGAGGAGATCGGGATCTGCGTCATCGTCTGCACGCCGCCCACTGCGACCACGTCCTGCGTGCCGCTCATCACCGCCTGCGCGGCGAAGTGCAGCGCCTGCTGCGACGATCCGCACTGGCGATCGACGGTCGTGCCGGGCACATTCAGGGGCAGCCCGGCCGCGAGCCAGCTTGTGCGGGCGATGTCGCCGGCTTGCGAGCCGATGGTGTCGACGCAGCCGAAGATCACGTCGTCGTACTCGTCGGCGGGGATCACATTGCGTTCGACGAGCGCCTTGAGCACATGGGCGCCGAGATCGATCGCATGAACGCGGGACAAACCGCCCTTGCGTCTGCCGGTCGGGCTGCGCAGGGCATCTACGATATAGGCTTCAGCCATCCTTCATTCCCCGAAAGTGCGCCCCGGCCCGAGCCGGGCGGCATCGCCCAGCACGAACCCGGCAACACGGGTCTTGTGAAATCCGCGGTCGCCCCACGACGCATCCAGCGCCCAAACGCGCTTCATGAACATCTGCAGATCGACTTCCCAGGTGTATCCCATTGCGCCGTGCGCCTGGATGCCGTGACGTGCGGCCAGCCACGCCGCCTCGCCACAGGCGAGCTTGGCGTGCGAGACATGCACGGCCGCGTCGGCCTCGCCATGCGCGACGGCGTGGGCCGCCCGGTACAGCACGGGCTTGGCGAACTCGATGCGGGTTGCAACGTCCGCGAGGTGGTGCTTGACAGCCTGGAAGCTGCCGATCGGCTTGCCGAACTGCTTGCGCTGGGCGGCGTAGTCGACCGAAAGGTCCAGCATGCGCTGCGCGAGTCCCAGCAGCTGTCCGGCGACGGAGAGCACGCCACGCTCGAGCGTCGTCGCCCACAGTGCCCGGCCGGCGTCACCGGAGGCCACGCGGGTCGCGGAAGTCGGCTCCCACACGACCCGACCGAGCCGCCGGGAGAGGTCGATGCTCGGGTTGGCGATCACGTCGACCAGCGAGCGCGGCACCGCATGGACCTCGTCGCCGTGGGGCAACAAGAGCAGGTCGGCAGCATGGGCATCGGCCACCAGCGGATTGACTGCATGGCCGACCGCGATGCGGATGCTGCCGTCGGCAATGCGCTCGAGCCATTCCGCGCGCCTGGTCACGCTCTCCGGCAGGCTGGAGATCAGGCCGCAGGCGACGTAGGCCGTGTCCGCGAGCGAGTCGGGAATCGCGTAGTAGCCCAGCTCCTGCGTCATCAGCGACCAGGCGATGTCATCCATGCCGAGGCCGCCGTTGTCGGCCGGCACCGACAGCGCGGTCAGGCCCTGCTCGGCAATCTTGTGGCGCAGGTCGGGCGAACGCCCGACATCGGTCTCCCAGATCTCGCGCAACATCTCGGGGGCCGCTTCCATCATCAGGAATCGGCTTACCGCTTCGCGAAACGCGAGCTGGTCTTCGGTAAAGGTGAAGTCCATGGCCAACCTCAGGCTTTGGGCAAGCCGAGCATCCGCTCGGCGATGATGTTGCGCTGGATTTCGTTCGTGCCCGCATAGATCGGGCCCGCCTGGGCGAAGAGGAAGCCTTCCAGCCAGCTCGCGCCATCCTCCGCGTCGGGGGCTTCCGCGACGAGCTCGCCGCGTGCGCCCAGGATGCGCATCGCCGTCTCGTGCATCTTCAGGTCGAGTTCGGACCACACGATCTTGTTGGTGCTCGCCTCGTCGCCGATGCGGGCCCCTTTCGCGAGGCGACCGACGGTGTGGTAGGCGGCCAACGAATAGGCTTCCGCGCCCATCCACGACTCGCACACCGCTTCGCGGATCGTCGGATCGCGGCCCGCGGCTTCGCGGTGCGCCTGATACAGCGCCACCAGGCGGCGCGCGGTGTGCTGGAAGCGTCCCGGCGAGCGCAACAGCAGTCCGCGCTCGAAACCCGCGGTCGCCATCGCCACATGCCAGCCCTGCCCTTCCTCGCCGACGCGGTTTTCCACCGGCACGCGCACGTCGTCGAAGAAGATCTCGGCGAAGGCCTCCTTGCCGTTCAACGCACGGATCGGGCGGATCGTCACGCCGGGCGCATCGAGCGGCACCAGCACGAAGCTCAGGCCGTGGTGGCGGCTGGATGCGGGGTCGCTGCGGAACAGGCCGAACAGCCAGTCGGCGTAGATCGCCCGCGTCGACCAGGTCTTCTGTCCGTTCAGCACGTACTCGTTACCATCGCGGATGGCCTTGCTGGTGATCGCGGCCATGTCGGACCCTGCGTTCGGCTCCGACCACCCCTGTGCCCACATGTCCTCGCTCGCCGCCATGCGCGGCAGGAAGCGCTGCTTTTGCGCCTCGGTGCCGAATTCCATCAGCGTGGGCCCGAGCAGCAACTGGCCGTTCTGGTTGACGCGCAGCGGCGCGCCCGAGGCGTAGTACTCCTCCTCGAAGATCAGCCATTCGATCAGGTCGCAGCCGCGCCCGCCGAGGGCCTCCGGCCACATCACCATGGACAGGCGGTGGTCGAACAGGCGCCGCTCCCATTCGCGATGCTGTTCGAAGCCTTCCTGGGTGTCGTAGCTCGCGAGCGGCTTCGCCGGGACGTTGTCGGCGAGCCAGGCGCGAACCTCGGCACGGAAGGCCCGTTGCTTGGGCGTGTAGGCAAGATCCATGGCGGTCCCCTTAGAATTTCGCCTCGCGCTTCTCGACAAAGGCGCGGCGTGTTTCGGCAGAATCCGGGCTGGTGTAGGCCTGCAGTGTGAAGCCCTGCTCCCAGCGGTATTTGTCCTCGAGGTTGCCGTCCTCGATGCCGTTCAGCGCCTCCTTGGCGATGCGGATCATCGCGGGACTCTTCGCGGCGATCTTCGCTGCGATGCCGAGCGCGGTCTCACGCAGCTCGGTGCGCGGCACGACGCGTTCGATGAAGCCGTAGCGCTCGGCCTCGCGCGCGCCGATCTTTTCGCCGGTGAAGAAGAGGTAGCGCACTTTCTGCACCGGAAAGAGACGCTGCAGGTGCGCGCCGCCGCCCATCGCCCCGCGGTCGACCTCGGGCAGCGCGAAGGTCGCGCAGTCCGACGCGACGACGATGTCGGCAGCCCCGGTAATCCCGATGCCGCCACCGAGCACGAAACCGTGCACCGCCGCGATCACCGGCACCGGGCAGCGATGCACCGCCTTGAAGGTGGCGTAGTTGCCGCCGTTGACCGCGACGATGCGCTCCGGATGCGCGTCGAGCTCCTTGATGTCGACGCCTGCGCAGAAGCCACGCCCTTCGGCACGGATCACGATCACGCGCACCTCCGGTTCGCCCCCCAGTTCCTCGATGCGCCGCGCCAGGCCGAACCATTCGGCGCTGTCCAGCGCATTGACCGGCGGCTTGTCGATCACCACCTCGGCGATACCGGCATCGAGCCGTACCTTGATTGCATTCGTCACTTGTGGGGTCTCCGTTCTCATCGTTCTCGTTGGGGGCTCGCGCCTCAGGCCACCACGCGGGCCCGGGCCTCGAGTGGCGCATACAGACGTGCCAGGCATTCCTCGGCTTCGGCGGCGATCGAATGGATCACCTCCTCGCAGCTCTGCAACGAGCCGATCGCCGCCGCCACCTGGCCGCTCGGCAGGATTCCCTCGTCGGGAAGGCCCTGCACCATCGAGCGTTGCAGCAGCACCGGCTGGTTCGCGGACATCACGGTCTGCGACACCGAACCCGGGTCTTCGCGCAGTGCCTGGCGCAGCACGCCGAACATGTGGCCGAAGCTCATGCCGGTCTGCGCTTTCCAGGCCCAAGCGCTCCTGAGCGCGATCGCGAGCCGGCCAACCGGGCCGGCCGACTCGAGCCGGCGGATGAAGGGGTTGTCGATCATGCGGTGACGCATGCCGTCGACGGCCGTCGTCACACGGATCTGCTGCGGGTCGCTGACGTCGACGTAGCGCTGCTGCGTCGGGCGAGGCGTCGGTGCGTCCGTTGTCATCAGGAAGCGCGTGCCCATCGCGATGCCGGACGCACCCGCCGCGAGCGCGGCCGCAAGCCCGCGCCCGGTCGAATAGCCCCCGGCGGCGATCACCGGCACCTTAACCGCATCGAGCACCTGCGGCAGGAGGATGGTCGTGGGCACGCCGCCGGTGTGCCCACCGCCTTCCCCGCCCTGTATCGTGATCAGGTCGGCGCCGAGCTCGACGGCCTTCACCGCATGCTTGAGCGCGCCGACCGTCGGGATGCACAGCACGCCCGCCTGCTTGAAGCGCGCAATCGTCTTCTTGTCCGGTCCGCGCCCGTAGCTCACCGCGCGCAGGCGATACTGGATCGCCAGATCGACGCACTGGGCGGCGTTCTCCTGGAACATGTGGAAGTTCAGGCCGAAATTGCTGCCGCCGGTCGCCTCGATGACGCGGCGGATTTCCGGTTCGAGCTGTTGCGGCTCGATCGTGGCCCCGGCAAGGAAGCCGAAGCCGCCCGCCTTCGTCGTCGCGATCACGAGATTCGCGTCGGCAACCCAGCCCATCGCCGTCTGCACGATGGGATAGCGGCAACCGAGGACCTGCGTCAGCGGAGTCTTGAGCAGCATGGAGTAATCCCGGTTCATGCCTCTTCTCCGATTTTTTCCGTACCCGTTCCTGCCACCTGCTTGTTGGCCTGCGCCATTGCCCGGGCGTCGTAGCCGCCGAGCTTGTCGCCCGAGAGCAGTTCGTTATGCGCATGGGCGAAGTGATGCCACGCGAACACCGCGTCCATCGCCGTACGCTTGCCCTGCAGGTCCTCGACGTGGTTGATCGCCTGCTTCGTCAGCGCCAGCCCCATGCGCGGCTGCGCAGCGATGCGCGCCGCCAGTGCGTAGGTGGCGGCCTCCAGCTCGTCGCGCGGCACCACGCGGTTCACCATGCCCATCTGGTAGGCTCGGTCCGCGCCCATGCGGTCGCCGACGAAGAGGAACTCCTTGGCGATGCGCGGATGGAGTTCGTAGGGATGCGCGAAGTACTCGACGCCGGGGATTCCCATGCGCACGACCGGGTCCTGGAAGAACGCGTCATCGCTCGCGACGATCAGGTCGCACACCCACGCGAGCATCAGCCCGCCGGCGATGCACGCGCCCTGCACCATTGCGATCGTCGGCTTGGGCAGTTCGCGCCAACGCCGGCACATGCCGAGGTACACCTCCTGCTCGCGCGCATAGAGGAATTCGCCACCGGGCTTGTTGGTGTGGTCCCACCACAACTGCACGCGATCGAAGGGCTTGTTGATGTCGCGGCCCGGCGTGCCGATATCGTGGCCCGCCGAAAAGTGCTTGCCCGCACCGCGCAGCACGATCACCTTCACCGCATCGTCATCGACCGCACGGCGGAAGGCCGCATCCAGCGCATAGGTCATCTGCGAGTTCTGCGCGTTGTTGAAGTCCGGCCGGCAAATCGTCACGCTGGCGATGCCGTCCTGCACCGCGTACTGCACCGGCGTGTCGGTCTCGTAGCGCGAACTGTCGGCGCGTTCGACGAAAGCGGAATCGTTCGACGGGGTGGTCATGGCTTGTCCCTGGTTTCCTCGATCACGCGGCGGCACGGATGCCCGGAGGATTGCCCTTGATCGCCGTCGCCCGCAGATCATGCGGATCGAGCTTCCGGATCACCGCCAGTTGGTCGGCGGTGGGAAGCGCGGTCTCGCCCATGTCCAGCGCGGCGATCAGCGGGAAGCCGGTCTTCTCCTGCACTTCCGCAAAGCTCACACCGGGGTGCAGCGAGCGCACGCGCGCCGCGCGCGACGGACCGTCGAAGTCCATCACGCACAGGTCGGTGACGACGATACGGATCTCCATCAGGTCGCTGCACTCGCCTTCGTTCCAGCGCTCAGGCTTGAAGCCGACGCCCGACACCATGTCGACTTCGCCCTCGACGAACACGCGGCGGCTGTGCGACGGCACGAAAAGCGAATTGATGTGGTTGATGCTGTTGCCCGGCAGGCCGCGCACACCCAGCATCGCCGACCTGGGCTTGGCGTACTCGCCCACGCACGACAGGTTGGTCTGCCCCCAACGGTCGACCTGCGTCGGCCCGATCATCGCGTGGCGACGGCCGCCCCAGACGCACTCGAACACGCGTTCGAAGGGCATGTAGCCGGCGTATTTCGGTTTGTAGTCGCCACGCGGGCCGAGCGGGATCGGTTCCTCGACGAGGAAGGCCTCGCTGTCTGTCATCAACAGGCCGGGACTGTGGGTGAGCTTGGCGAGGCTCGCGCCGAGACGCGGGATCACGCCCAGCCCGGACGCCAGCAACTCGCCGTCGCCGCGCCACGCTTCGGAGGCGGCGACGATCATCAGTTCTGCAAGGGTGAAATCGATATTGGTGGTCATCGCGGGATCTCCTCAGAACACCGGCAGCGGCAAGGTGGCGAGGCGGGCCGTGCCGCCGTTGCGTTCCTGATAGGCGGCTTCGCCCGGCGCGACGAATTCGTCGACGTAGGCCTGCCAGCCGCCCTCCTCCGCCGCGGAGCTGGAGTAGCGCTTGAAGTGGGTCATGTCCCAGCCGTAGTCGGACGGGCACGAGGTCGGATGGGCACCGAACGGCGCGTGCACCACCCCGCTGACCAGGTAGCGTTCGAAGGTGTTGTAGCGAGCACTCGCGGCGTCGAGCTCCAGCCGCTCCTCGACCCGCTCCGCAGACACGTAGCATTTCTCGGCCGCGCGCGCGAACAGGTGGTCGAAATACGGGTCCGGCCCGGTCACCAGGGTGTTGCCGAGGCGATCGGCGACATTCACGTGCAGCAAGGCCACGTCCAGTTTCAGCGCCGGCATCGCGATCAGCACCTCACCGTCGTCGTACGGCGAGCGGATCGTGCGCAGTTCAGGATTGAGCCGCACCACGTCGGTCGCGATGCCGCTGCGCGTCGGCAGGAAGGGCAGGCGCATCCCGGCCGCGCGCAGCCCCCACTGGAACATGCCCTCGTCGAGTTCCATCAGTTCCTTCAGTTCGCCCGCCTCGCGCGCCTTGCGGTAGTACGGTTCGAGCGGGATGGCGTCGAGCGTGGCGAAGCCGAAGATGAGCTTCTTCACCTTGCCCGCCGCGCACAGCATGCCGACCTCGGGGCCGCCGTAGGCGACCACCGTCAGGTTCTTCACCGGCGAGCGCAGGATCTCGCGCACGATCGCCATCGGCTTGCGCCGTGGCCCCCATCCGCCAAACCCGATCGTCATGCCGTCGCGCAGCGCGCCGACGACATCCGCTGCATTCATTCGCTTGTCCATGTGTGTGTCGTCCTTATCGCTGTCCGACCGAAAAATCGTGGCCCCACAGGCTCACGCGCGTGAATTCGAAGGCCGAGTGACGCGACCAGTCGACCTGCAGCCCGCCGTAGCCGTACTCCAGGTCGAAGCCGGACGGGGTCTTCATGTAGAAGGAGATCATCCGGTCGTTGAGGTGCTGCCCCAGCGTCGCCGACAGCGGGATGTCGTGCGCGATCCGCCGGTCGTGCGCACGGCCGACCTCGGTCATCGAATCGACCTCGACCATCACATGCACGCAGCCGCTGGGCACGGGGTACTCGGCCAGCGCGAGACTGTGATGACGCGCATTGCCGCAGTGCAGGAAGTGGATGCGGACCGCAGGGGCGGCCGGGTCCGGCTGAAAGTTGAAGATGTCGGAAACTTCGAAGCCGAGCACCTCGCGGTGAAAGGCGATCGTCTCGTCGAAATGCGGCGCGGGAAGGACCGTGTGGCCGAGACCCATGTCGCCGGTGACGAAGCGCGGCACCCCCTGGGGAGAGATGAACGGCCGGCAATCGGAGCGGTAACCCCAGCCCAGCTCGTGACGGTTGCCGGACGGATCGGTCACGATCGCGATCGCCTGCATGCCGCGCTGCTCGCACAGACCTGCGGAGGCCGGCTCCCACTTCGCGCGCTTCTGTTCCAGCACGCCGATCGCAGCATCGAACGCACGCTCGTTCGCCAGCTCCCAGCCCGAAGCCAGGTAGCGGCGCTCCGGGCCTTCGACGACCAGGATGCGGAACGGGCGTTCGTCCATTTTCACGTACAGGCCGCCCCCCGGGGCCGGCTCGACCATCATGCCGAGCACGTCCTGTGCATACGCCTGCCACTCGGCGAGATTGTCGGTCTGAGCGACGAAGTAGCCCAACCCGCGAATGTCGATCATCTTTTCTGGCCCCCTGTGCTATCGGCATCTGCCGGTACGTGAGCCATTTTCGCGAGGGAGCGCCCCCCCTTCATCGTCCGTTGAGACTAATCGGCGACAAGTTGCTCCTCGGCACGCCAATGCCCAGTCGCCGGTTCCCCGCCATCGTCATGCCCGCGAAGGCGGGCATCCAGCCCTCGGGCCGCGCACGGCAAAGGCTAGACTCCCGCCTACGCGAGAGTGACGGGAATGCGAGGGCGGGCGCACCGCCGCCCGCTCCCCACGCTCGTCATGCCCGCGCAGGCGGGCATCCAGCTCTCGGGCCACGCACGGCAAAGGCTGGACTCCCGCCTACGCGAGAGTGACGGGAATGCGAGGGCGGGCGCACCGCCGCCCGCTCCCCACGCTCGTCATGCCCGCGCAGGCGGGCATCCAGCTCTCGGGCCACGCACGGCAAAGGCTGGACTCCCGCCTGCGCGGGAGTGACGGGATTTCGAGGGCGGGCGCAGCGGCCCGCTAGCCGATGATCTCGGGCCACAAATCGCGCCAATCCGGGTTCCGATCTTCGATCAATCGCAACTTCCAGGCGCGGTTCCATTTTTTGAGCTGTTTTTCGCGCGTAATTGCCGCTTCCATCGAGGCGTGCTGCTCGTAATGGACCAGGACATGAACGCCATACCGTTGCGTGAATCCCTCGATCACATCGTTCCTGTGTTCCCAGATGCGCTTGACCAGATCCGAGGTCACGCCGATATACAGCGTGCCCTTAACCCGGCTCGCAAGAATATAGACGGCAGGCTGCTTTTCTTTCACGCGCTCGATATGCCATTAGGTTTGTCACGTCCGGATTGTATCCGCACTGCGACAGCGAGCGTTTGCGTCAGGGACGGAATTTCCTTCGCATACACCGCAGGCCGGGACGTCGGGATAAAAAAGGGCCGCTCACCCGGATGGGCAGAGCGGCCAAGGAGGAGAAGAGACCACAGGAGACGACTACATGTACAGGATCACCAGCTCGTTGATGACCGACGGGCGCTCGTTGCCGACGACGTGGGTCGTGACCTCGAGCGTGAGCTGCATGCCTTTCGCGAGCCGTTCGACCGCCTTGACCCGGGCACGGGCATGGATGCGCGAGCCGGCGGGAACCGGCGCGGGAAAGCGCAGCCGGTCCGAGCCGTAATTCACCATGTTGTTGAAGCCGACGACCTCGAATCCGAGCGGCATCCTGAGTCGCGATTGCAGGATCTGCACTAGCGCCCCGTGGGCGATGGTGCCGCCGAAGGGACTCTGCTTCGCGGCGCGATCAGGGTCGGTGTGAATCCAGTAGTCGTCGCCGGAAAGTTTCACGAATTCATCGATCAGGGCCTGGTCGACGAGCACCTGGCTGCTCCACTCGCTGTATTCGTCGCTGACGAGGGCCTTCATCGCGGCTTCGTCGTCGAAGCGCACCTGGCGCCGCGGGCGGGCCAGCGTCGTGCAGGCCTCGGACGCGGCGACGGCAGCTTCCGGCGAGCTGTCGATGCGCGTCGCCATGTCCTTGTCGGCGGCCGTGAAGCGCAGCAGCGTCGTGCCGTCCTTGCGCACCGTGTCGAAGACCGGCTTCACGCGCATACCCACCCGGATCTCGTCCTCCGCCAGTCCGACCAGCGTCGTGTTGATCCGCACGCCTTCGTCGAGCTCTACCACCGCGAGCTTCTGCGGCATTTCGTCGGCGAAATCGGGCAGGGTCGGAATGCGGGCGATGGTGTAGCTGTACACCTGCCCCGCCCCGGAAACCTCACGCCATTCGACGGCGTGCGAGAAGCAGCGGTTGCAGTGGCGACGGGGATAAAAGATCCAGTGCCCGCATGCCGTGCAATGGGGGATGACGATCTTCCCTTCCTTGAGCGCGCTCCAGAAGGGCCTGGAGATTTCCGTGTAGGCCGGCATCGGCTTGTTCATCGACATGCTGGTCACGCTCCCTGCAGGATGAGTGCGCCCTGCTCGCTCATCACGCCACCGGTGCCGGAGACGTAGACGCGATCGCAGCGCTTGAGTTGGCGGTCACCGGCGCGGCCGGCGAGCTGGGTGAAGGCCTCGATCACCTGGGACATCCCCCCCGCGGAGCCGGATTGTCCAAAGCTCAACTGGCCTCCGTGCGTGTTCATCGGGAAATCGCCGCGCCAGGTCAGGTCGTGCTCGCGCACGAAGCGCATGCCCTCGCCCTTCTCGCAGAAGCCTGCGTCCTCGAGCGTCAGCAGCGCCGTGATCGTGTAGCAGTCATAGATCTGCGCGGCATCCATGTCGGCGGGCTTGAGGCCGGCCATCTCGAAGGCACGTCGCGAGGCCGGCCCGATCGGCGTCTCGGTCATTTCCGCCGCATACGTGGGCGACTTGAAGGCGAGATGCTCGCCAAAGCCGGTGACGAAGGCGCCACGGTTGCGTGCGCGTGCGGCAAGCTCCTTCGACGCCACGATCACCGCGGCACCGCCTGCGACCGGCATCACGATCTCGAGCACGTGCAGCGGATCAGCGACCATCTTGCTGCCGAGCACCTCCTCGACCGTCAGAGGCTTGCCGAAGAACATCGCGTCCGGATTGGTGAGCGCATTGGTGCGCTGATCGACGGCGATCTTGGCCATCGCGACCGGGTCGTAGCCGTAGCGTGCGGCATAGCGCTGCGCGATCATCGCGTAGCCGGTGTTCTGCCCCATGTGGCCGTAGGGAAGATCGAACTCCGCCTCGGGTGCGCCGAAGGCCGTGCTATGGCCGCCGAAGCGCATCGCCCGCGCCATCCACGCCGGATCCTCGTCGGGGCCGAAGGGCGCCATGCGGGCGGGCAACACGCACAACACGGCCTGACACAGGCCCAGTTCGATCGCCGCCGCGGCGCGCCAGACCATGCCGACCGAAGTGGTGCCGCCGAGATCGACGACTTCGGCGAAGTTGAGGCGCAGGCCGAGATACTCCGCCGCCATCGCGGGCACGAAGACTGAAGCCTCGTGGAAATGCGGCCCGTTGATGACCAGCCCGTCCAGGTCCGAAGCCTTCAGGCCGGCGTCCTGCAGCGCGCGGTCCGCGAGGTCGGCGACCTGCTCGAGATGAAACATCCTCGGCGCGGTCGCGTACTTCTCAGGCCTGTACTGCGCCGCACCGACGATGGCAGCGTGTCCTTTGAGTCCCATATCCCCCCCGGGGTCGAATTGATCGCATTGCCGAAGCCGGCGTGAGCACAAGATGCCATACCGGCGGCAGGGTGCAATCGTTCAAATCGACTAGGCGGGACGGACGTGCGCCACGACAGGCGCCCGGGCACTGCTCAGCGGATCGCGAGCGGCGCAAATACCTGTCCGACAGAAGCATGGGCCGCGAGCATTTCTCCGTGACAGGAATCGTGATGTTCGAGGCAGGAAACCACGGATGGTGTTTTGGTGCCGCCCTTGAGCCAGAGCGATCCGAGGAAGGCGCACAGGGCGCCCAGCAAGACGAGCTTGATCATCGTTGTCTCTCCAATGGGCCTCTGACGGACCTCTGATTCATCGGTCGCACCCTCCGCCGCAGCACTGCATTGGGGCACCCCGTGTGCGACACAGCCTGTACGCTCTGTCAAAGCGCTGCATCGTCCAAACGGACTAGATGTCAGCGGAAGGGGGCAGCCCGGCCCTGGTCAGCGCCTCGACGGAGTACGGCGCGTAGGTACGGGCCTGTTCGTCGCGCACGTACAACGGATCGGAAAACGCTGTCGGATCGTAGCCCTGCCGCTGCAGATCCACCTTGCGCAGCTTGAACGTCGTGGTCAGGTCGGCGGCCAGGGACACGCGCACGAACAGCGGCGCGGCGTATCGTGGCAAGCGTGCCTCCGCCAGGGCATAGAAGCGCTCCGGCTCGAAGCTGCACCCCTCCTGCATGACGATCGCGGCCATCCCCCCTCGACCTTCGTGCCCCGGAACCTGCACCCCGTAGATGTTGATCAACTCCGCGCCGGGATAGTCGCCAAGCGCATCGGCGACTTCCAGCGTCGAGACGTTCTCGCTCTTCCAGCGGAAGGTGTCGCCGATGCGATCGACGAAGTAGAAATAACCGTCCTCGTCGTAGCGAAGAAGATCGCCCGAACTCCAGTAAGCGTCGTTCTCGCGGAACACGTTGCGCAGGATCTTCTTCTCCGTCGCTTCCTCCGACGTATAGCCTTCAAAGCGCCCGCCGCCGATATCCGGATGGCTGATGATCATGCCGATGCCCTCGCCGACCTCTCCCGGCTGGCACAGCAGGTAGAAACCGTTCTCGTCGCGAACATGCTCGCCGGCATCGAGGTCGTAGCGCACCAGACGGAAGTTCGTCTTCTCCCAGTACGGCACCCGGCCGCAAGAGCCGATGCGGTTATCGACGTTGATGAGGTTCGTGTTGGCCTCGGTCGAACCCCAGCCTTCGAAGATGTCGACCGGCCCGAAGCGGTCGATCCAGCGCACCCACGATTCCGGCGACAGGCCCGCCCCCATCATGCAGCGCAGGCTGTGCTCACGGTCCTTCGCGCTTGGGGGAAGATTGATGAGGTAGCGGCAGATCTCGCCGATGTACTGGCACACGGTGATGCCGTGTCCTCGCACGTCGTTCCAGAATTCGCGCACGCTGAACTTGCGCCGCAAGACGATCGCCGCCCCGGCTTTCAGCGCGGTCGAGGTGACCGAGGTCGCCGCCGCGCCGTGGTACAGCGGCAGGAAGCAGTAGAAGACATCGTCGGGCGTGGCGCCTACGGTTTCCACCATCACGTCGCCCGAGGACAACCAGCGCATGTAGCTGTAACGCGCGGCCTTGGGCAGACCGGTGGTCCCGGACGTAAAGATCAGGAGGCTGGGGGCCTCCGCGACAAGATGCTCGCGCAGCGCTCGTGCAGGCGCCGTGCACGGAGCACGGGCGATATCCTCGGCCAGCGACATGTCGGCGGCGTCGCGCAGCGCTGGCGACGCGGGTTTTTCGACATCCGGCAGCAGCCAGCACGGCACATCCGGGAGCCCCCCGGTTGCTGCGAAATTCGCCAGGCATTCCTCGCCGACGACGATCGCCTTCGCTCCGCTCGTCTCGATCGCATGGACCAGGGCACGGCCGCTCACCTGCGTATTGATGAAGGCGGCAACGACGCCGAGCTTGGTCATCCCGAACCACGTAAAGAAGAACTCGGGCCGGTTCTCGATCGCCATCGCACACACGTCGCCCGCCTTCAGGCCGCGAGCCAGCAGGGCGTGCGCAACCTGATTGGCACGGGCGTCCACCTCGGCATACGAATAGCCGGCATCGCCGTACACCAGAAAGCGGCGGTTCCCGTGGGTCCGGGCCTGCTCTTCGAGCCGGTCCGCAATCGTGTACCGGTCGCGCGGCTTGATGAGGGCGCTGCTTTGCGCGCGCCGGTCAAGCTTCGCCTGGGTCTCCTCGCGCGACACGACGCCGTCCGTGCCTGCATTCAGGGCTGCGATGCCGTTGTCCATGCATCCTTCTCCGTATATCGGGTTCGCATGTCCTCGCCGCCGGATCGAATATCCGGCAGATCGGACAAGGGTCGGCATCCGATGACACCGACACGATTGACGGAGCCAATGATTCCCCCCGCGGAAAGTCACAACATCGTCCGTTGAGACTAATCCCGCGCGACACCGGAACCGATCCCCGATCTGGTCTGAACGGACGATGCCGGCGGATGGGCGTCGGCGGACGATGCGCCCGACGATATCTGGCAGGGGACGGTCCGTGAGGTCTGGCGACAACGCATCCGGCAGCAGCCGCACCGAGACAAGCGCAAGGACCACGTGGCACACGCACTACGCGCTCCTGATGCTCGCGCTCATCTACGTCTTCAACTACATCGACAGGCTGGTGATCTCCATCCTGATCGAGCCGATCAAGCTGGAATTCGGTGTCTCCGACACCGCCATCGGCCTGCTCTCGGGTGTGGCGTTCGCCCTCTTCTACACGGCCTTCGGTTTACCCTTCGGCCGCCTCGCCGACCGCATCGGTCCCAAACCTGTCATTGCCCTCGCCTGCATCGCGTGGAGCGTCATGACCATGACCTGCGGGCTGGCGACGAGCTTCGCGATCCTGCTGCTGTGCCGCATCGGCGTCGCGGTCGGCGAAGCCGGTGGCACCGCACCCTCGGTGGCGATGGTATCGGCGCTGTACCCGCCGCAGCGCCGCTCGCTCGCGCTGTCGGTGTTCCTGATGGGGCCCAGCCTGGGCGCGGTGATCGGACTGGGCGTGGGCGGATGGGTCGCGGAAATCTGGGGCTGGCGGACCGCGTTCATTGCGATCGGCGCGCCCGGCGTGCTGCTCGGCCTCGTTTTCGCGCTGACGGTGCGCGCGCCTGCCTCGACGACGACGGTGAAGGGACAAGCACGCGGAGCGGACGAGAACTGGCGGACGACGCTGCGTTCGCTGCTCGCAACGCCGGCCTTCCCGTGGATCGTCGCCACCGGCGGGATCGCAGCGACCACCGGCTATGCGCTGGGCACGTGGAATCCGAGTTTTCTCATCCGTTCGCACGGCCTCACGATGCAGCACGCCGGCCTGCTGATCGGCGTCGGGGGCGGCTTGGTCTCGACTGTGGGCACGCTGGTGTGCGGGGCGGTCACCGATCGCATGGTGCGGCGGGATCCGGGCTGGCAGATCGGCGTTCCATTGATCGCCACCGCGCTGAGCATCCCGTTCGGCATCGCCTATTTCCTCTGGCCGACGGGCATTGCCTTCCAGCTTGGGTACCTGCCGGTTCCGCAGGCCTTCCTGTTCTATCTGGGCTTCGGTTTCTTCGGCACGTGGTGGTCGGTACCGTGCTTCGGCGCCATCAGCCATCTCTTCCCGGCCCATCGCCTCGCCCAGGCGACTGCAATCTTCGTGATGGCGATGACCCTGCTGGGGGTCGGATTCGGCCCCCTCATCGTCGGCGCCCTGAGCGATGCGCTCAGCGCGCGCATCGGCACCGAAGCCCTGCGTTACGCGCTGGCCGCGTCGGTGGCGCTCCTCGGTCTGGCGGTCGCCTGCCTCGCCATTGCCTTGCCCCGATATCGAAACCGCCTAGGCGCTGCTGAAGCGCACGCCCCCGAAGCGGTCACCAACCCCGCCTGAATACGGAGAACCCATGACAACGAAACCCGACCTGCCCTTGCCCGTGGGCAAGTACGTCACCCTGCGCAGCGGCCCTTGCGAAGGGCTGCGGCTGCATTATCTGGGCGTCGGCGAAGGCCCCGCCGTGGTGTGGCTACACGGCAGCGGGCCGGGCGCCAGCGGTTACAGCAACTTCAAGGGCAATTACCCGGCCTTCGCGGCGGCAGGATTCCGCAACCTGGTGCTGGACCTCCCCGGTTTCGGCCGCTCGGACAAGCCGGCCGACGTCGAATACACGCTGGAATTCTTCGTCGAGGCGCTGAACGGTTTCCTTTCCCAGGCCGGCGTGGAGCGCTGCACCCTGCTGGGCAACTCCCTCGGTGGCGCGATCGCGCTGGGGCAGGCGCTGGCCCACCCGCAAACCGTCGAGCGCCTGATCCTGATGGCACCGGGTGGCGTGGAGGAGCGCGAGACCTATTTCCGCATGGAAGGAATCGTGCGCATGGTCGAGACTTACGCCAAGGGGCCGATGGGCATCGAGGAAATGCGCCACGTGATGCAGTTGCAGCTCTTCGACCCGACGCAACTCGACGACGAACTGCTCGCCGAACGCGCCGCGGTCGCCGCGCTGCAGCCCGCCAACCTGTTCTCCACCATGCGGGTGCCGAACATGACCGAACGCCTCGGCGAACTCGACTGCCCGATCCTCGGCTTCTGGGGCACGGACGACCGCTTCAACCCGGCCGAAGGCGCGATGAAGATCCTGGCGCGGGCCCCGCAGGCACGCTTCGTGATGCTCAACCAATGCGGCCACTGGGTCCAGGTCGAGCACGCGCAACTGTTCAACCGGACCTGCCTCGACTTCCTGCGCGCAGGCTGATTCGCACTATTCTTCCAATCGGGGATGGATCCAAGATGGCAAGCTACGAAAACCTGCTCAGTCCCGGACGCATCGGCAAGCTCGAACTGCGCAACCGCATCGTCATGGCGCCGATGGGCTCCAACTTCGCGGAGGCCGACGGCCACTGCGGCGAGCGCATCCAGGCCTTCTACGAGGCACGTGCGGCCGGGGGGGCCGGGATGCTGACGATGGGCGTGTGCGCGATCGCCTATCCGGCGGGCACGGCCGAGCCGTATCAGGTGGGCGTGTCGAACGACGCTTTCATCCCCGGTCTGGCGAAGCTCGCCGAACGCGTGCACAAGCACGGCGCAAAAATCGCGATGCAGCTGCAGCATGCCGGCAAAACGGCCGTGCGCGACCTCGCCGAAGGCCGCGAGCTGTGGGTGCCGTCGATGCCGCCGCCGCTGAAGACCGACATGTTCGCGGCGCTGACGCGCGACGAACTCGCCAACTTCGTGAGTTCGTCGAAGGCGCGCGACGCCGGCGGCGTGAAGATCCGCGTCATGGACAAGGCCGACATCGCACAGATGGTCGAATGGTTCGCCGCGGCGGCGCTGCGGGCGAAGACGGCCGGCTTCGACGGCGTCGAGATCCACGCCGGCCATTCCTACATCATCGCGGGATTCCTCTCGCCCTACTACAACAAGCGCGACGACGAATACGGCGGCCCGCTCGAGAACCGCGCGCGCCTGCTGCTCGAAGTGCTGGCCGCGGTGCGCGCCCGCGTCGGCGCCAACTACCCGGTCTGGCTGCGCCTGGATGCCGAGGAACTCCACACCCCCGGGGGCATCGCATTGGAGGATGCGATCGCCACCGCAAAGCTGGCCGAAGCGGCCGGCGCCGATGCGGTGAGTGTCTCCGCCTACGCCACCATCACATCCGGCGCCGTGTTCACCGAGGCGCCACTGGTGCACAAGAAGGCGGCCTTCCTCGCCTGGGCAGCGGAGATCAAGCAGGCAATCGGCATCCCGGTGATCGCCGTCGGCCGCCTCGAACCGGAGGTCGCCGACAACGCGATCGCCGGCGGGCACTGCGACTTCGTCGCAATGGCGCGCAAGCTGCTCGCCGACCCCGAGCTCCCGAACAAGCTCATCGCCGGCCACCCTCGCGACGTCCGTCCGTGCATCTACTGCTACGCGTGCGTGAGCCAGATCTTCATCAACGAACGCGTCAAATGCGCGGTGAATCCGCTGACCGGTCATGAATCCGAGATCGCCATCGTGCCCGCCGACAAACCCCGCCACGTCGTCGTGGTCGGCGGCGGCCCGGCCGGCATGGAGGCCGCCCGCGTCGCGGCGCTGCGCGGGCATCGCGTCACGCTGCTCGAACGCAGCGACCGCCTCGGCGGCACGCTGTTCTTCGCCGCCCTCGCCTACGCCGAAAATGGCCAGCTCCTCGACTACCTCGTCCGCCAGGTGCGCGGCCTGCCGGTCGACATCCGCTACAACACCGTGGCCACACCTGATCTGTTGCGCGAACTGAAGGCCGACGTCGTCATCGTCGCCACAGGCGCGGAACGCAGTGCGCCGGACATCCCCGGCGCGGAACAGGACCACGTCTGGTCCGGCGACGAACTTCGGCGCCTGATGACCGGCGACCGCGCCGACGAGATCGCCAAACGCAAGCTCTCGCTCACGCAACGCACCCTGATGAAAGCCGGCAGCCTGGTCGGCGTCACCGACAGCACCGAGGCGATCCAGAATCTCTCACGCGTCTGGATGCCGCTCGGCAAGAAGGTCGCGGTCGTCGGCGGCGGCCTCGTCGGGCTGGAACTCGCCGAATTCCTCGTCGACCGCGGCCGCGAAGTCACCGTTCTGGAAGCAGGCCCGAGCTTCGGCCCGGAGCTGTCCATCGTCCGTCGCTGGCGCGTGCTGCACGACCTGCGCGAACACGGCGTACAACTCGTCGCCAACGCCCGCATCGGCGCGATCGAGCGCAAGCGCATCGTCTACACCACGGCGGAAGGCCAGTCCTGCGAAGTCGGCATGGATTCGGTAGTGCTCGCCGTCGGCGCGCGCCCCGACGACCGTCTCGCCAAATCGCTGGAAGCGGCCGGCGTCCCCGTGCTGTCGGTCGGCGACGGCGCGAGTCTCGGTTACATCGAAGGCGCACTGAAGTCGGGCCTGCGAGCCGCGCTCGAAATCTGACCCGCTTCGGGGAGACGCCGGCGCTACGCCGGCCCGCGCCTCCCCGAAG
>NZ_WTVQ01000004.1 GCF_012910955.1 Aromatoleum diolicum | reverse complement strand
GGACAATCGAAGCTGCTCCGTCGTGTACGCATTCGAACCATCAAACGTCAGTACATCCGACCCCGCACCACCGTCTGCCACCACCCCCGCCAGATCATTAAGCATAGCCCCGTTCAGAGTAATGCGATCCCGTCCCTCGCCGGTATCCACAGGAACACTCGCTAGATTGATATCAAGGACATCATCGCCAGGAATGCTTGCGTATTGACGGTTATAGGACACGAACTCGCCAGTCGCGATGTCCTTGACGCGGGCGGAAACGGCCCCGTTCGCCGCATAAACCTCGTAACTGCCGCCCGTTTGCACCTGAAAACTCAGGGCCACCGGCAGACCACTTGGATAGTCGACCACGTAAGCCGTCGCCATGTAGCTACCCGGCTTAGCATCAGTAAAGGTGAGGGTATAGTCGCGTTGAGCCATATACCCCGAACCTCCGTCGACGATGCGAGTCAGAACTCGCTCATCGGATTCGTCATCTGGCGCGAGTTGAACTATCCGACCGTACTGATTTCGCTCACCGCCAGGGCCCAGCAGCGTTATGCGAATAGGATTTGCCGTCGTCGTGGACGCATTGATAAGCACACCACGTGAGCCACCGAGCGCCATGTCCAACCGACCATCTCCATCGAGATCATCAATCACCGGCCCGGCATAGTTCAACAAAGACGCCGTTGCGTCTGAGCGATATTCAACGAAATTTTCTCCATTTTGGTTTAAATATAATCGAGGTGTATTCGCCGCACCACCCACCAAGTAAACGTCATCCCAACCATCCCCATCCAAATCTCCGACCGACAAGCCGTACGTATTGGAATAAATCCGCCCCTCCGGAAAGACATTAGCCAACTCAAAACGGTCTGCATCCGCATCAAATTCGTACAACTCCGGCCCTTTCTCGGGCCGTATTAGCAACAAATCGAGATACGAATCGTTGTTCCAGTCAAAAAAAGAGGCCCCCTCCTCGAACTCCACGGGCAGACCCAAGGCGCGATTTGCATCAAAAAATGCATTGCCCTGATTAATGAACAAGTGATTGCCAACATACAAGTCCAGAAACCCGTCGCGATTGAAATCCAAACTTTGAGCGCCTTCTGGCATGGCCGCATCCCAACCAAGACCAAACCCCGCAAGCGACAGTGAACCATCACTATTCAGAACATCCCATTGCTCGGTTTGATCTTCGAACTCCCCGCCATCAATATTTATGAGGAGGCGCGAACCTGCAACCTCTTGTCCGTCCGGATCATTACGAAAATAGTATGGGATGTACAGATCGGTCAGCTGATCGTTGTTGAAATCAGCAGCAACGATAGTTTCACCATACCCCTGAATATTCATGTTCGCGAAGGACTCAACTTCGGCAAAAAAACCTGTCCCATCATTGAGGTACATTAGCGCCACATTAGGGCCAGGCTGAGAGGCGGCATAAGTATTGGCGATGAGATCGAGGTCGCCGTCGTTGTCGAGATCCACCAACCTTGCCTCGCGCTGCGCCCGGCCGTTCTCGAACAACTTCGATAAACCTTGCGACTCGAGGGTGGCTACCGAGAAGTGCCCCTCGGGGCCCTGAACGGCACCGACGATATCCTTGACACCATCGCCATTGACATCGCCAACGGCCGCCGTTTCAAACCTGTTGCCAGCGGTCCCCGTGTGGCGAAAGCTCAATTCACTCATCGACACAGCCAGCAAGCGCGCCGTCTCGTTTCCTTCGAGGTCCACCTTTGTCACACGCAGAGTGAACGCCTCAGGGGTTTCCTCGCCAGCGAGAACACGAACGCCTCGCATCCCAACGTCAAAGGAGGCGTAAGAAGCGGTGGCCCCGGACTCATCCGTAACAAGAAAAGTGGATCCGTCATCGAACGCAGGAAACAGGTCTTTTGCGAGGACAACCCCACCCAAAGATCTATCAACAAACACTGCCTCGGGAACCATGCCCGGCTGAAGCAGAAGCGGATCGATCACTAACACCCCATCACCGGAGCCGAATATGGCGTATCCAAAACTATCCGCGTGAATTGATGTTCCGAGTCGCGCCCAGCCCTCGAGATCTACCGCAACCGGGGCCGTTGATGACTCCAGAAAAAGTACAGTGCCACGCCCCTCCACCCCCTCAAGGCCCAGCTGCGATCGATCAAAATCGCTTCCTGCGGTAATCGAAGCAACATCCTGCTCAGCGAAGCGTACGGTCAGTCCATCACCCAAAGGCTCCAATATCAGTCGCTCGATATCCCTAGCAGTAATTTCCTGTGCATAGTCAGTGCCTTCCAATACGCCTACTATGGGAATCTGCTGCCCGCCGACCGACAGTTGATATCGGAGATTCCATGTGAGCGTATCGAAACCCGAACCGCCATCGACAACGCCGCCGGTCGCGCTATTCAAAACATTGACCTGCTGTCCGTTCAGGACAAATCTGTCATTTCCACCATCACCAAGAAAAATGAACGGGCTATTCGAAAATATGCCTAGTTCAATTCCGTCCGCCCTAATCTCAATGATGTCATGCCCATCGCCCCCCCTAAATAGTCCCCCCGTTCCGGTGATATTCCCCTGCAGGCTATTAACAACAAGGCGATCATCGCCTTCACCCATATCCACGTTGACCGATCCGACATACTGATACGGCCCCGCTCCAATGACGAAAATGTCATTGCCGGCGCCCGCACCAAACGAAACTACCTTATCCCGATAGGCATAATTCCCATCATAGATCAGGACGTCGTTCTGGGCAGATGTGACTATCGACGCGAGCGAGAGTTGCGATGAAAATTGCACAAATAACCTGCGCACACCCGAGCCAGAAGAAAAATCATCAAAAACATCATTCTCGACGATAAAATTCTTGCCGGAAATAAACGCATTGGTCACAACAATCATTACTTCGTAGCTCCAAGGAGAGGCCCAACTCGCGCCAGCACAGGGGTCGCCGAGGGTCGCCGAGCGTTCCGCGCCCCGCTACATTGTTATCGTGTCACTTCGCAGCACGGAAATGGCGCGTAGACTCCTGACGACTGCAGTCGCAGCCGGAATGCGGGGCAGCACGGATGACGTTAGCGGGATGGGATGACCGTCCGAAACCGCGTTGACACGATCAGGAGTTAACTCGAATCGCACCCTGGGTTGGCATTTCGACCACGCGCAAGGCAGGCCGCCCCCCCATCGGGGTATATTCCGGAACCCAGCGCAGCAACCCGCGGCGAACGTCGTCGTCGCTGACGGGATCCGACTGTGCGAGCCAGGCATTAAGTTCGGCGAGGAAGCTTGCAGCGACAGGCCGGGAGCGCGCGATGCGCAATTTAGGATGCGGTGTCTCGCGCGTCACTTCGGAGTCTGCAAGCAACTCTTCGTAAAGCTTCTCACCGGGCCGCAATCCGCTAAATTCGATGCGGATCTCGTCTTCCGAATAGCCGGACAGTCGGATCATGTTACGCGCCAGATCGACGATCTTCACCGGTTCACCCATATCGAGCACAAACACCTCGCCCCCCTGCCCCATCGCTGCCGCCTGCAGCACGAGCTGTGCCGCTTCAGGGATCGACATGAAATAGCGGTTGATATCCGGATGCGTCACCGTCACCGGGCCGCCACGCGCGATCTGCTCCTGGAACTTCGGAATCACGCTGCCGGTACTGCCGAGCACGTTGCCGAAGCGCACCATCTCGATCTGTGTCACCCCGCCGCGCGAATGCAGCGCTTCGCATGCCATCTCCGCGAGGCGCTTGGTCGCGCCCATCACGTTCGTCGGATTCACCGCCTTGTCGGTCGAGATCAACACGAAGCGCTCGGCACCATAACGCTGCGCGTGTTCGGCTACGCGCAGCGTTCCAAGCACGTTGTTACGAACCGCCTGCCAGGCGTTGCGGACTTCCATCAACGGCACATGCTTGTAGGCCGCGGCGTGGAAGACAACCTGCGGACGCCAGGCCACAAACACCTCGTCGAGCCGTGCCGAATCCTTAACGTCTCCCGCCAAGCAGACGATTTCGACGTCCGGCCGGCGCCGCGCGAACCATTGCTCGATCGTGTACAGCGCGAACTCGCTCGCCTCGAACAACACCAGACGCGCTGGCGCAAAGCGAGCCAACTGACGACACAATTCACTCCCGATCGAGCCACCCGCCCCCGTCACCATCACCGTCTTGCCGGCGAGCATCGCCTGGACATGGGCCGTATCGATGCGCACCGGCGCGCGTCCGAGCAGATCTTCGATTGCGACTGGCCGCATCGCATTGATCGCAACCCGCCCGTTCATCAGGTCTTCCAGACCCGGCACCGTAAAGACGTGGGCGCCCGCGCGAACGGCGAGATCCGTTGCACGGCGCAAAACGTCGCTTGCCGCCGAGGGCATCGCGAGAATCACATGTTTTGCACGATGATCGGCAAGAACGTCTGCAAGTTCATCGACTGCCCCTGCCACCAGATGGCCACAGAGCTCCAAACCCCACTTGGACCGATCGTCATCCACCAGCGCCACCACCCGCCAGTCGGCGCTGCGCTCAAGCGCTCGGACGAGCATCAAGCCGCCTGCCCCGGCACCGACCA
Organism: Aromatoleum diolicum; assembly: GCF_012910955.1. GTDB lineage: Bacteria > Pseudomonadota > Gammaproteobacteria > Burkholderiales > Rhodocyclaceae > Aromatoleum > Aromatoleum diolicum. Next base: position 193,482 of record NZ_WTVQ01000004.1, on the reverse strand, counting down.
CAACCACAGGTTTGCCCTGCGCGATCAACCCACCGTATAAGTTATGCTCTTTCCACATACGCCAGGCGGCCCGACCACCACCCATTACAACAAGCAACAGAACCGGATACACGAGCATCAGCGAACGAGGGATCGCAGGATTTCCTCGGTCCAGCGCAATGAGCACGACCAGGACCAGGGCGGACAAGGCAACTGCCTTCAGCACCCGCTTCAAGTCAGGCAGGCTCGCGAATACCCACATGCCGCGGTACAGTCCTGCCCAACGGCACGCCACAGCCTGCGTCGCCAGCATCACCCCCAGACCCAGAAGCAATGGCTGCGCGTATTCCTCGGGCCATTCGAAGTTGAAGCGAATCAGGCTCCCTCCCAGCCACGCCACAACGACGGCGAATAGATCGAAGACAAAGATCAGTAAAGAACGTACCGTGTTTTTCAATTTAACGCCCCTCGGTGCGGGACCGTATTCACCGGATCAAAGCATTCGCCCGACGCACCATCAACTCTTGTGTATTGCCGCACCTGTCCACATGACATGCGAAGGGTTCAGGGACCGCAGGCCCGGCTCGAACCCTAGCAGCTAAAGCGCTGCCAACCCCATGACATCAGTCAACACTTCGCATGTCTTATGGATTTCCGCTGACGTCAATGTCGGATGAACCAGAAACATTAGACTCGTTTCGCCCAACTCACGGGCACTCGGCAATCGCTCCGCTGGCCGCCATCCCGTGCCATCAAAGGCCTTCTCGAGATACACCTCGGAGCATGACCCCGAATAGCAGGGGACACCGCGCGCGTTGATCTCCTCGAGGACGCGATCACGGCTCCAATCCGCCTTGAGTTGCTGCGGCTCGATGAACACATAACACTTGTAGGCCGCGTGCTCGATGTCATCAGGAATCCTCGGCACCCTCAGACCTCGCAATTCGCGGGCACACGCCCACAGCGCCTGGGAATTCGACAACCGCTGAGCGTGCCATTCCGGCATACGGCGCAACTGAATACGGCCAATCACGGCTTGCGTCTCCAACATTCGCCAGTTGGTGCCAAAGCTTTCATGCACCCACCGGAAGCCCGACAGATGCTCTCGCTCGTATACCGCCTCCCACGATTTTCCGTGGTCCTTGAAGGACCACATCTTCGACCAAATTGCTCGATCATTCGTCGTGACCATGCCGCCCTCCCCGCCGGTCGTCATGATCTTGTCCTGACAAAACGACCACGCCCCAACGTGTCCGATCGATCCCACCGGGCGGCCCTTGTAAGAAGCTCCATGTGCCTGCGCGCAATCTTCGATCACGAACAAGCCATTCTTCTCCGCAAGCGCCATGATCGGGTCCATGTCACACGGCCAACCGGCCAGGTGCACACAGATAATTGCTTTCGTTCGCGGGGTAAGGACACGGCTGATCGTATCCACGCAGATGTTCTGCGAATCTCGATCAATATCCGCAAAAACGGGAACAGCCCCCGCAGTGACGATCGTCGACACAGAGGCGAGAAAGGTGCGAGGCGTGACAACAACCTCGTCGCCTGAACCGACACCCAGCCCCTGCAACGCCACATCGAGTGCCACCGTCCCATTAGCGAGTGCTACTGCATACTCTGTCCCGGCCCAGGCGGCGAATTCCTTCTCAAATGCCCGACATTCCAGCCCGGTCCAGTAATTCACCTTGTTTGAGAGGATCACATCGCGGACTGAGTTCGCTTCTTCGACCGTGAAGTAGGGCCAGGGGGAAAATGGGGTATTCAGCACGAATCAACCTTTCATTAATGGTTTCGCCGGATTTCCGACAACTGTGACGCCGGGCGGCACGTCCTTCGTAACTACGGCGCCCATGCCTACCACTGCACCACGGCCAATCACCAAGGGTTGGCCCGGCCTACCTTGCTTGATGATCGCGCCGGTACCAATGTAGGCGTGATCCTCAATGACAATGTTGCCATTGCACTTTACCCCGGGTGCAAAGGTGACGAAATCGCCGATAACGCAGTCGTGTGCCACATAGCCGTAGATATTGGCGTGAAAATGGACACCGATCCGGATGTTCGATGTGAGCGTTACAAAGGGGCTGAGTATGGCGCCTTCGCCGAGCCACACCTCATCCATCACGACCACGTTGGCTGCGCTGACCGTCCATGCCCGGATCCCATCAGCCGCGCAACGCGCGGCCAGCTTTTCACGCACCGCACTGCTGCCGATGGCCAATACAGAATGCCATTCGCTTGCATTCGTCTGCAGAAACTCGGCATAAGTTAACACCCGTTGCCCGTTAACTTCAGTGGCCTCCGGATTGTCATCCACGAAAACGAGTCGAGCGGCGGAAATACCCTGTTGGCTCAGATGTTCGCGTGCCAACGGCATTACCTCGCGACCGAAGCCACTCGCGCCATACACCGCAAAAAGGGGTTGAGTCATTGACTTTCCTCGCCACGAGATCCGGTGAAACGCGACATCGTTGCCTCACCTTGCGCACTGATTCCATCCCGGATCACCACCTTTTTGACCGTCAATATTAGGATTTTCAGGTCCAGCCATAGTGATTGATTGTTCACGTACCACACATCCAGTTTGAATTTTTCATCCCAACTGAGGGCGTTACGACCATTCACCTGAGCCCAGCCGGTCACGCCCGGGCGGGCTTCATGGCGGCGGTTCTGTTCGGGCGAATACAGGGGCAAATACTCTATCAGCAGAGGCCTCGGCCCAACCAGACTCATCTCCCCCTTGAGCACATTCCACAACTCCGGCAGTTCGTCGAGACTGCTCGCGCGCAGAAAATTGCCGAAAGGGGTGAGTCGCTCAGCGTCGGGCAGGAGATTACCCTGTGGATCAACTCCATCGCGCATGGTGCGGAACTTCACCATTTCGAAAGGCTTGCCTTGTAGACCGGGACGGACCTGGCGGAAAAGCACGGGGGAACCCATCTTGCGGCGAACATTCCAACTGATGAAGGCGAACACCGGCGCAAGGAGAACTAGCCCAAGTACCGACGCCAGAAAATCGAAGGATCGTTTGATCATTAAATACCCATTTCGACTAGCATTCGAGCGTTTACTTTATCGACGTCGTATTTCTGTTCGGCGAGAAGTCGCGAACGCTGCCCCATTCTCTCGGCCAAACCGGCTTCGCAGATAAACCGCCCCATTGCGGCAGCCAAACGATCAACCGACTTCACCGGCACCAGAAAACCATTGTCGCCATCCACTACGGTCTCGCGGCATCCAGGGGCATCAGTGGTCACGATCGCTCGCCCCATGGCCATGGCCTCGAGCACGGTACGTGGTGTGCCTTCGCGATAGGACGGGAGAACGTAGACGCTCGCGGCCGCGATGGCTGGCCGAACGTCGCTAAGGCGCCCGAGGTAGTTAAGCGTGCCATCCTTAACCCATTGATCCAGTTCGTCCTGCCCAATTGCATCGGGATTCGAGTCTATCCACCCGACCAGACTGAAAACCGCCTCCGGGTGATGTGCCCGGAGACGTTTTGCCGCCTCTGCGTACTCTCGAACCCCCTTGTCACCGAGCAGGCGGGCAATAAGCAGAAAATGGGGCGTTGCAGGCACGGGAGCTACGGCGTACTCCGCCACATTTACGCCGGATCCATTCAACACCACCGACGGCACCGCAGATGAAAGTATGCCTTCGGAACGAAACAAGCCTTCATCATCCGGATTCTGAAAAAACACCTTGTTTGTTCCACGCAGTGCCAATCCGTATAAGCCCTGTACCAGTGAACGTAGTCCCTTCCGCTGCCGCTCACCCTGAAATGCATACCCCAAGCCAGTAATCAGCGCGAAGCGTCTTGGCACCCCTGCCAACCTGGCAGCAACTGACCCGTAGATGACCGGCTTGACGGTGTATCCCAGCACCCACGAAGGGCGGATTGCGAGCATCAGTTTCCACAGGCGAACGAGTGTTGCAAAGTCCGCCACTGGATTCATACCCGTGCGCCGCAGAGGAATCGAGTGAATGACCAAGCCGCGGGCTTGAAGCTTTGAATGCAATTCAGAGCCCGGCGACAGATCGGGCGCAGCAACATGCACCTCCAGCCCCCGCTCCTGTAACGCTGAAATCAGAGGTCCTCTGAAGTGCAGCAGGGAATCTGGGAAACCCGCGATCAGCAAGAATCTCATTGGGCCTCCAGCCAAGCCTGAAACATGAGGACGTCCCACAGGTGATGCGCCCAATTGCGCCGCCCGCTCAGATGCTCCGACCACAACCGCCTAACTGGCTGCGGGTTGAAGAACCCTTCCCGGCGCAAGCGGGTTTCATCAAGCAAAGCTTCTGCCCAATCATGAAGCGGCCCGCGCAGCCAGTCATGCAGGGGGATACCAAAACCCATCTTCGGCCGCTCGATCAACTCCTTCGGCACGTGGCGATAGAGAACCTGGCGTAGCGGCCACTTGGTCTGCCCTTCACGGAGCTTGTAACTGAGCGGCAGGCGCCACGCGAATTCCACAATGCGGTGATCCAGAAACGGCACCCGACTTTCAAGCGAAACCCCCATGGATGCGCGATCAACCTTTACGAGGATATCGTCCGGAAGGTAGCTGATTGCATCCAGCGCCATCATGCGCTCCACCGCACCCAAGCCTCCCAGATCCGGGCGCAAGCCAGTCAAGTGCGTGGGGGGCTCCTTCCCTCCAATAACCCAGGCCGCCGGGTCACGCTGATGCGACACGAGCCCCAGATACAATTCATCGATCGTGCGACTCGCAAGAACATCCGCTCCTTTGTGCAACTTGTCACCCAAGCCGGCATATCCCGACGCACCAGGAATATAACGTCCCATACGCTCCCACATGGCTGGCGACACCGCGGTGATGGATTTCGCCAGTACCGCTCGCAATGGGGCGGGAATCCGTTGCAGTTTGGCCCAAAGCCTGGACGTGATCTGATAGCGGTTGTAACCCGCGAACAGCTCATCTCCCGCATCACCCGACAGTGAAACGGTGACGTGCCGGCGCGCCAACTGACTCACCAGGAAGGTTGGAATCTGCGACGAATCGGCGAACGGCTCACAATACAAACTAGGCAGACGCGGAATCACCTCGAGGGCCTCCTGGGGCTGAACATACAGCTCCGTATGGTCCGTACCCAGATGCTGTGCCACCGCTTTTGCGTGCAAGGCCTCATTGTAACCGTCTTCGTTAAAGCCGATCGTGAAGGTCTTGACGGGCCGTCCGGACTGAGCCTGCATTAAGGCCACTACAGTCGACGAATCGATGCCCCCGGACAGAAATGCTCCGAGCGGTACGTCCGCTACCATCTGATGACGCACGGCGTCTCTTACCAGCCGCTCAAGCTCATCCACCGCGTCGACGACCGACCCCGAGAACGGATCTGCAACTCCGGCGCGCGCGACATTCGCCGTGCTCCAGTATTCCTTCACACGGGGCTCTGGCTGCGCTGCCGACACGGTAAGCAGACAACCAGGCTCCAGCTTTCGAATGCCTTCGTAAATCGAATGGGGAGCCGGAATCGCGTTGTGCCGCAGCATCAGGCTCAGCGCGCCGCGATCGATACCCGCGGCAAAACTCGGGTGCGCTCTCAACGCCTTGAGTTCGGACCCGAACAGGAACGCCCGATTGCTGCCCGTTCCCTGCCAACCATAATAGAGCGGCTTCTCGCCCATACGATCCCGCGCCAGCACAAGCGATTGTGCGGCCCGGTCCCACACGGCAAACGCAAACATGCCAATGCAGCGTTCGATCGCCCCCTCGATCCCCCAGGCCTCGAACCCGGCCAGAAGCGTTTCAGTGTCAGAATGCCCACGCCAGTCAGATCGCCCGCTCGACTCCAAGTCCTTGCGCAAACCGAGGTGATTGTAAATCTCGCCATTGAAGGCAATCTGGTAGCGTCCACTCCCGGACTGCATCGGCTGATGGCCCGCCGGCGACAGGTCCAGAATGGAAAGGCGCCGATGGCCAAGTCCAACTTGATGAACAGCATCCCACCAATAACCTGCATCGTCTGGCCCACGATGGACGATACCATTCGCCATACGTTCAAGCACGGCACGCGGAGCAGCGCCCTCAGTCGCCCCCCCCCCTCCGCCGAAAAATCCAACCAACCCGCACATTAACGACCCGCTCCCAGCTTACCCAAATCCGCAAAGTGCTTCGCAAGGCGTGGTGCCGCTACCTGTAAACAATAACGCTCCTCCACCGCAGCCCTTCCCTGAGCCCCCATCGACCGCCGCCTCTCCGCATTTCCGCCGAGGACGCGAAAAGCATCGACCCACTCCTCGGTGCTCGAAGCCAGATAGCCGCTTACGCCTTCGTCCACGATGGTCTCATTGACGCCCACTGGCGAGGCAATCACCGGAACGCCGCACGCCATGTACTGGATAAGTTTGTAACCACACTTCCCCCGTTCCCACGGCGAATCCAACAAGGGCATGATTCCGATATCGAAGCCTTTAATCTGCTCGACCTCGCCACCTTCGGACCACGGACGGCACTCAACATCAATGCCGGGCGCCACAAACGTCGCTCCTATCACACGCAACCGGACGGGAAACTCCGCCGACAACAGTCTCAAAGCTGGCAAGACATTGTCGAGATATTTGACCGTTGACGCAGATCCCACCCAACCGACAATCAACTCCCCGGACTCGCCCTTCGTCGATAGGGAATAGCGATCGAGATCGACAACCGTTGGAAGGATCGCGACCTTGTTTGCTCCAGCCAAGCGAGCCCGGGCAGCAAGATATTCATTCCCGCAAATCACGAGTGATGCATTCCTCATGACCGCATCGATCTTGCGCCGGAGCAGCCCACGCAGCGGATTCCCACTCATATCATAATTATGAAAAATGGCATCGTCGTAATCCACTACATAATGAATACCGCACGCGTGCAGTAGTCTCTCGAACCATGCCGGGAAGTCCGGAAACAACTCCTTCTCAATCCAAAGCAAATCGAACTTCCGCACGCTCATCAGGCAGAGCACCCGGCGAAAATAGTCAGCCAGGACCTGCCCCCACGCAACCGGCCGCTTCGCATAGAGGCGCTCAAGGTATTCATTCCGAAGCAAAGGCGCCAACTCGACGTCTATACCCAACCCGAGCAGAGAAGGCAAATACTGCTCAAAGCGCATTCGACTGCTAGCCCCCACCCGCCCATATCGCGTCAAAGCCAGAACTCGCAATTCGTTCACCTAGCCCCACCCGACCCGCGCAGCGCCATCGAAACGACTGCAGCACCCACGCCAATTACCAAGAACAGCCAAACCGGAAAGTTTCCAATCTTTGGGGTAAAGAAACCTATGACATTACAAAAACACAAGGTAGCCCACGCATAAACCGACGCCGCATTTGCGCTTTTCAGCAGCCATCGCCCAAGAAAATCAAAACCGAACGAATGAACAAGAATCCCAAACAGCACAAAGATGATGCCACCGTCCCTATAAAACGGCTCTAATGCTGTTCCCACATTTGACGGGAATGGCATCTCATAAAAATCAAGTATCTGACTCGGAGGCGCCCCCGAGAGACCAAGACTGTGCAACACCGTAAGCATAGGAGCGAAAACTCGCTCTGGAAAAAAATAATCCGGAGACGGTTCAACCTGAAGCATATGCCCGAAATACGCAAACCCGGCGGTCAAATACAGATAAAGACTCCCAACCAAAGGATTAACGCTACTGTCAAAGAGACCTTCACCCATCTTTCCAGACCAAACGGCAATTCCAACAAAAATACCAACAAAACCCAAACCCAGAACGGCAAAACTTCGAAATACACGCAAACCATCAATTCGCTCGCGCGTGCACATGAAACATAGAAGTGCCGCGAACATAATCCAAACCGGACGCGTCCTGTCGATGAATACAAAGTTCGCAAGAAGCTGAAACAGTGAGACGGCGAGCAGCACCTTCTTCGGCCGCTTATAGCAAACAGAAATCCCTATTGCCAACCAACCGATATATGATATCTGCGTTCCAACTGAGGTCATCGACGACCCGAGCGCTCTAATTGTCGAGCTATCGTTCATCAAAGCCGACAAGAAACCATTCTCTAGGTATGGGGAAAAATCAAGGACGAATTTCGCGATCCCGGCGAATCCAATTACATGAAGACCAAAGACCATCCAGGCGGGGGGCACAACCCAAACCCTTCTTGATCTCCCCGCGGCCGCCCGGCGATATAACAACGCAAACACGACAGTCGAACTTAAAAACATCCCAATCTGTAGAATAAACAGGAGATGGACCTCCACGCCAACGGGATCCCATGGCAGGACGCTGGCAACGTATACGAGATACGTTACAAACCATGCAACAAACCCATAAAGACTCGGGAGGAATATAACCCCATTCATTCTGCGCCAATTCTCATAACGAAAGTCATGTATACCAACATTTGAAGCGGGACAATCCAGTATAAGAAATTAACGGACTGCAATAGGACCGCGACCCCGATCAGCGCCACGCCACAAACTATCGCTCCCCCCATTCCAATCAGCAGACGTCTGAAATCTCCGACAGCCAGTAATTTGAATGTGATGAAATTAACCTCAAAACTCAAAAAAGCCGCAAAAACAAGGGGAACGAACACGAACAGACTGATGCCATCAGAACGAAAAACCGTCACGTAAGAGAGCAGACCAAACGCACATGCAAGAAAAATCGCAGCGTTACCGACTAGTCGTTCACCGCGCCAACTGATTGAATTCGCCCCGAAACGAGTCACAAGAATCGGAAAAAAAACAGACCCAAACGCCGTAACGCAGTAGGACACAAGCTCTGGAAATTTCAGATAAAAAACGAATTGACTCAGCCCATTTGGATCGAGACCAGGAATCATGTTGCGAATCGCGGGAATACTCACCTGATCAAGTCTAAACAACAAGTAATTGAATACCTGCTGCACCCCAAGCAGCCCGAAATTATAATTCGGGATGGCTGAAAAAACCGTTGCTCTGCTGGCAGCAAACACCACAGCAAATCGCACAAGACTTATAAAAAGATATAAATATAGAAGATCATAATAATTTATGTTGACGAACCTGCCGGCAATAAACAACAGTATAAAATAAAGTGGGTATTTCGAAAGATTGGCGATCGCCACCGTATTAAACGATTTACGTGCAGTAAATTCTGCAACTCTGACGGCCGAATAGACATCAATGAGCGTTGAGAATACACAAATACATACGACTATCGGGGACTCCAGAATACTATAGCTTGCCAGCGCAAATAACAGCCAAACAGGCAAGACATATTTTTTGAAAACTGGGGCCATGGCGTATGGAGCATTCTCCAGATCAGACGATGCGCGAGCGAACACATAACTATCCAATCCGGCCTTTACAACCGTTACACCTAAAGTCTGAAACACAATAAATATGGCGAGATTCGCCGCCGACTCTGGCGCCACAAATTCGAATTTCCCGGCGGTCATCAAAGCAAGGCAGACTGCCCCCACAATTCCGGTGCCAACAATGGAAATTAGCGGCAAGGTCCACTTTCTGATGAAATCAATTCCTTGCCGAATCACCAAATATCCCTCAGTCTCTACTGGGCAGCATGCCAAATACAAAAACCTAACGCCGTCGTATATCTATTTGCAACCAAATGCTGTTGGAATGTTTTCACAAGCGAATCAGCGCCTTTTCTGCTGCAACAAATGAAATTTTGCGTTCGGCACCACGGCGGACCGGACAAAACCTTTGGCGTCGATCAAAAAACGGGTTGGGCAACTGTTCCATACGGATTAACGAAAAAACGCGAGATACCACGGCATCGCTTCACGAATACCCAATCCAATATCATGAGACGGCACGTACCCTAGCAACTTGGCAGCTTTGTTGATATCGGCTTGTGAGTGGCGCACATCTCCTGTACGAAAGTCCCGATAAATAGGACTTCTTGTGTAATTTAATCCGTGGTGTGCGAGTGCATCCTTAAGATACCCATAGAGGTCGTTTAGTCTCGTTCTGCCGCTGACCGCAACATTGTAGACTTCATTGCGCGCAGAATCGTCTGCGACCGCCGCTAGTAAGTTGGCTTGCACCGCATTTTCAACGAAGCAGAAATCGCGGGAGGTTTCGCCGTCGCCGTTGATGAACACGCCCTCGTCCTTGATCATCGAAGCAGTCCATTTCGGAATAACTGCAGCATAGGCGCCATCGGGATCCTGGCGCTTACCGAAGACATTGAAGTAGCGCAGGCCAATCGCCTTAAAGCCGTACGAACGAGCGAAGACGTCGGCGTACAGTTCGTTGACATATTTTGTGACCGCATAGGGCGACAGGGGCTTGCCGATGACATCCTCGACCTTGGGCAGATCCGGATGGTCGCCGTACGTGGAACTTGACGCTGCATAAGTAAAGCTTTTTACGCCGGCGTCGCGCGCAGCAACCAGCATGCGCAGAAAACCACCGATATTGACCTCATTGCTGGTAATCGGATCGTTGAGTGAGCGAGGAACCGAGCCCAGTGCAGCCTGGTGGAGAACATAGTCCGCGCCAGTGCACGCCTCACGGCAATCGTCGAGATTGCGGATGTCCCCTTCTATGAAACGAAAGCGCCGCCATTGTTCGGCCTTAACAAGCGTTCGCACTTCGTCGAGGTTTCGCTGGTGCCCTGTGGCAAAGTTATCGAGACCGACAACGCGCTGATCGAGCCTCAATAGAGTTTCGAGCAAATTCGAACCGATGAAACCGGCGACTCCGGTAATAAGCCATGTCTTCGGTGCCTGGCGGAGTTCGGATTGCAGTTGGATGTAGCGGGACATGGGTAACTCGCTTAGAGGCGCAAATCTGCGGCTTCTGGACGCAGGATGTATTTGAGGTCGTACAGCACATGATCAGTTTTACCCAGCGCACGAATATTCTCCGCGCCCATGGCGGCAAACTGTTTATGTGCAACCGCAAGCAAAATGCCGTCGTAAGCTCCACTCTGCGGCTCGCTGACAGGCCGGAGTCCGTATTCATGCACGGCTTCGTCGACACTCACCCAGGGGTCAAATACATCGACACTGATGTTGTAGTCCGCCAGTTCACGGATGATATCGACGATGCGCGTATTACGCAGATCGGGACAGTTTTCCTTGAATGTGAGGCCCATCACCAGAACCCGCGCGCCGTCGACCTGAATGCGACGCTTGAGCATGGCTTTGACAAGTTGCGATACGACATATGCTCCCATCCCGTCATTCAACCGCCGTCCAGCGAGGATGATTTCCGGGTGATAACCGATGGCCTGTGCTTTGTGGGTGAGATAGTAAGGGTCCACACCGATGCAGTGCCCGCCAACCAATCCCGGCCGAAACGGGAGAAAATTCCATTTGGTCCCGGCAGCCTGCAGAACGGCCTCGGTATCAATCCCCATCTTATTGAAGATGATTGCAAGTTCATTGATTAGCGCAATATTGAGATCGCGCTGCGTATTTTCGATCACCTTGGCCGCTTCAGCCACCTTGATGCTCGGTGCCTTATGGGTGCCTGCAGTGATGATCTGTCGATACAGGGCATCAACCAAGTCAGCGACTTCCGGCGTGGAGCCCGAGGTTACCTTCCTGATGGTCGTAACGCGATGCTCCTTGTCTCCCGGGTTGATCCGCTCGGGGCTATAGCCCGCGTAAAAATCCCGATTAAACTTGAGACCGGAAACACGCTCCAGCACCGGCACGCAGTCTTCCTCTGTGGCGCCGGGATATACGGTGGATTCGTAGATTACGATATCGCCGCGCTTGAGCACTTTACCGATGGTCTCGGAGGCTTTGATCAAGGGGGTCAGATCGGGTCGTTTGTGCTCGTCGATAGGAGTCGGCACCGTAACGATGAATACATTGCAGTCAGCAAGACTGGCCATATCGGCGCTGAATTTCAGGGCAGTGGCGCAGACAAGTTCTTCGTCGCTAACTTCCAATGTTGCATCGTGCCCTGCCTTCAACGCCTCAATTCGAGCTGTGTTGATGTCGAATCCCAGCACCGGGCGGTGTTTTCCGAACTCCGCAGCTAGCGGCAGGCCCACATAACCAAGACCGATTACGGCCAGTTTTACGTCTGAAAGTTTCAAAATACCAATTCCAAGTCAAAAATCGAATCAACTTCTCAGCGCCACTTGATACGTCACACATCAAGCCTTATTTACGCCCAACCGTTCGCGCTGATAACTTCCGTCCTGCACGCGCTGCGTCCATTCCAGATGGCCCAGGTACCACGCCACTGTTTTGCGTATCCCGCTTTCAAATGTTTCTTCTGGCGCCCATCCCAACTCATTCTGGATCTTGCTCGCGTCGATCGCGTAGCGCAGATCGTGACCAGGTCGGTCCTGCACATTGGTGATGAGGTCTTCGTAGCGTGCCACGCCGGCCGGTTTGTTTGGCGCAAGCTCTTCGAGCAGGGCACACAGCGTGCGTACGACGTCAATATTGCGCTTCTCGTTGTGGCCACCAATGTTGTAGGTCTCGCCTACCACGCCGCTGGTTACCACCTTGTAAAGCGCCCGGGCGTGGTCTTCCACGTATAGCCAGTCACGCACCTGCTCGCCCTTACCGTACACAGGCAGCGGTTTGCCTTCGAGTGCGTTGAGGATCATCAGGGGAATGAGTTTTTCGGGGAAATGGTACGGGCCGTAGTTGTTCGAGCAGTTCGTTATGATCGTCGGCAAGCCATAGGTGCGCCGCCAGGCGCGCACCAAGTGGTCGGAACTTGCCTTGCTCGCCGAATAGGGTGAACTCGGTGCATAAGGCGTCGACTCGACAAACAGCGCTGCGGGGTCTTCGAGATCGCCATACACTTCGTCAGTGGAGATGTGATGGAAGCGGAACGCTTCCTGGCGCCCTGATTCTTGGTCTTTCCAGTATTTGCGGGCCACTTCGAGCAAGACGTAGGTGCCGACGATATTGGTCTCGATGAACGCGACCGGCCCATCGATGGATCGGTCAACGTGCGATTCAGCAGCGAGGTGCATTACCGCGTCGGGCTGGTGCTCGCGAAAAACGCGTTCGACCGCGGCGCGGTCGCAGATATCGACCTGTTCAAACGCGTACTGCGGACTCCCTGAGACCTCGGCGAGCGAATCGAGGTTGCCCGCGTAGGTGAGCTTGTCGACATTGACCACAGCATCCGACGTGTTCTTAATGATGTGGCGCACAACTGCGGAACCGATGAATCCGGCGCCCCCCGTGACGAGAATCTTCATGCGTTGCAACCCTTTGACACTTCGTTCTACCACCATCGATTTAGCGGCATTTCTTATGATTCCCACGTCCACTCACTGATCTAACGTGCCTGGGACATCGCACCCCGGTCTTCGAACTTACTCATACCATCGACAAGAACTTGGGCGATGCTATAGCCATGAAGACGAGGGCGAGAATTCCGTGCACGGATATCCATAAACTGCTCAGGCTACTCAGCCGCCATAGCCTCAGTAAAGGAAGCTCGGCTCGCAACGCGTGAACGTGGGGCGCGCTCGCGCGCTGTTGTGAGAAATTCGACGACAAACGCAAAGGCGACGCCGAACATCAGACCAAGAAGGCTCGCAAATACGACTACGAGGAGCTTCTTCGGCGCCACCGGCTTTGTAGGAACTACGATTTCTCCGTCCGTATTGAACACACGGACAGATTTCGGATCGAAATGGACCGCCTTGAGTTGCCGCAATCGCGCTTCCGTATCGCGCAGACTTGCGATGAAGGGATCGTCACTCTCTCGCTTCTTCAGCACTTCCAGTTCCGCCCGGAGCGATTTCGACCCACGTGCATAGAGTTGGCTCCCATCCATCCAGGGGCGCAACCCATCCTGCTCTGGCAGGCGAGCATTGGTGATTTCCGGATTTGTAAGGCCGACCGCCTGGGCTACCTGCAAGGCCTCGCTCAACTGCACCAGGCGATCCTCACGTTTCCGGGAAACCGTAAGGCGGAGTTCCGCCAGATCGCGCTCGGCGTTACGGACCGTGAGATCAATTTCGTTGCGCGCATCCTCAACGAATTTGGAAGTGGCCTCCGCCGCGGCAAGGCTCAGAAAGGCCGCAGACCGCTGAACGGCCTTCTCCCCTGAGTCTGCCTCGACCTTGAGATTGAACAACCCACGCCCTTTGGGATCAGGCTTTGATATTCTTATGGAGCGGACCATTTTCTCGTACAACAAATGCTTCGGTTCACTACTTACCTGTTCATCGAGGGACGGCAGATAGACCTCGGCAAAGAACCGTTGCAGGGTGTGCTCGGACACGAGACTGCTTAAAAAGTAGCCAAAGAGGTAGGCCCCCTCGAACGGAACCAGGCCGGTCGCCGGACTTCGCCCCAGGTTCAAAGCGGCGAGGTCGCTGGCAAAGGGCTTATCGAGATAGACATCCACCTCGTACCGCGGGGTTGCGAGAAGCGCATAGGCCACGCCTATGACAATGCAGACCAAGAAACAGACCGCAATCTCGAGCCTGCGCCGTAATAGAATTTCCCATAGATCGATGAGGTGTAAGTCGTCGGAAATATGATGTAGTACGTGCTCACGCCCGGACATCGGTAACCTGCCGTAACAAAAGAAACGGCATTATTGCACTACATCATGAAAAATCGGTTACCTAAAATCAGTAAACGTATGACCGAATGCTATTCATGCGGTGAAGCACGACGAGGTCGTTCGCGAGCTTTGGCGAAGAACTCCACGACGAAAGAGAGCAGTACACCTCCAACCACACCAAGAATGACCGCAAGGGCCAAGACTAGACCGCGCTTGGGAGCCGCCGGCTTCTGCGGAGCGGCAATCTCCCCGAGCAGTTCGGTTGACTGTGTTTGCGGAGGCGTCAACTTCTGGACGAGGCTCGGCCTTTCGGCATCCAGCCCTGCGATAGAAGCGGAAATCCTGCCCCGCTCCAGCATCATCAATGAGGCCTGAACGGGGTCGCGCGGCTTCAGGCGATCGATTAGATCCGAGGCGTCGGAAAACTGCAGCTGCAACGCCATCCGCTGCGCGTCGAGATGCTGAATGCGCTCATTTAGAACCCGCCAGTTTTCGCGGAAGGTTTCCTGGTGGGTTTTCTGGATTTCTTCAAAGATCCGGCCGAGAAGCGCCGTAGCATCTGCCGGACGGTCCGCCACCACCACCAGCTCCACCCCCCCAGGCACCCCCTTTGGAATTGCCGCCTGCTTCAAAAAAGGACGCTGCCGCCTCACCCCATCGGCGACATCTTCACCGTACATAGCAAGCAATCGAGATGACAAGACCTCGGGAGGCTCGAAAAACCCCGCTCCGGCCACCTGCCCGATGCGGAGTTTCACGCGAGCTTCATACACAGGAGGCTTCAACAGCAAGTAGGCAATAGCACCTGCTATGCAAACAACAAGTGTCGCAACGATCCAAATCCGCCGCCGCACAAGGACATCCCATAAATCAACGAGATTAAGTTCATTTTCACTATACAAAACAGCCGATTGATCTCGATGCATGCGAACATTAAGCCAATAAAAGGTCATTCTTTCATCCCACCAGCTCGAGATGGGAGTTCCAAACGTTACAAGATGTTCAGCACCTCGCAACCATCAGATCCTGTAGTACCCACGATACCACTCCACGAATTGCCCCACCCCGTTGCCCACGCTCGTTGCCGGCTTGAAACCTGTCCACGCGTTGAGCTCCGCGATTTCAGCATATGTCGCTGGCACATCGCCATCCTGTAGCGGCAGAAACCTCTTCTCCGCTGCTACGCCGATTGCATCTTCTATCGCTTTGATAAAGCTCATCAGCTCGATCGGGTCGTGGTTGCCGATGTTGAAGACGCGGTACGGGGCGTTGCTGCGGCCCGGGTCGGGCTGGAGGGGGTTGAAGGCGGGGTCGGATTCGGCGGTATGGTCGAGGGTGCGGATGACGCCTTCGACGATGTCGTCGATGTAGGTGAAGTCACGCTTCATCTTGCCGTGGTTGAACACGTCGATGGGACGGCCTTCGAGGATGGCCTTGGTGAACAGGAACAAGGCCATGTCGGGTCGTCCCCAGGGGCCGTAGACGGTGAAGAAGCGCAGGCCCGTCGTCGGCAGTCCGTAGAGGTGGCTATAGGTGTGGGCCATCAGCTCGTTGGCTTTCTTGGTGGCGGCGTAGATGCTGACAGGGTGGTCGACGCTGTCGTGCTCTGAGAACGGCATCTTGGTGTTGCCGCCGTAGACGCTGGAGCTGCTGGCGTAGACGAGGTGCTGCACCTTGTTGTGGCGGCAGCCTTCGAGGATGTTGATGAAGCCGACGAGGTTGCTGTCGACGTAGGCGTGCGGGTTCTGTAGCGAGTAGCGCACGCCGGCCTGGGCGGCGAGGTGGATGACGCGGTCGAATTTTTCCTCGGCGAACAGGCTTTCCATACCGGCGCGGTCGGCGACGTCGAGCTTGACGAAGCGGAACGCGGGATGCGGCGTTAGGCGGGCGAGGCGATTTTGCTTGAGGCGCGGGTCGTAGTAGTCGTTGAGGTTGTCGAGACCGACGACCTGATCGCCGCGGGCGAGCAGCACCTGCGCGGTATGCATGCCGATGAAGCCGGCAGCGCCGGTAACGAGTATTTTCATGAGCTGACCGCATTCCGTGGGGATGGCAATTTTTTAATTATCGCATGGCACCCTGCTCGGTTTAATCCGGCAATTGAAGGGAACTGAGCGCGGGATGCCATTCCGGGCCGTCGGCCCACGGGGCGGCGATATACTTGGAACCCCGATCCGCCGCCTATCCCCCGATGCTTGCTCGCCTGCCATATACGCTGTTATGGGTGATTGCCCTGCCCTTCGTGCTGCTACGCCTGTGCTTGCGCGCGCGTCGGCAGCCGGCGTATCTGCAGCATCTCGGCGAGCGTTTCGGACGCTACACGCTGCGCGTACCGCAGTCCGTCGTCTGGGTGCACGCGGTATCGGTGGGTGAAACGCGTGCTGCGGAGCCGCTGGTGCGGGCCTTGCTCGCGCGCTGGCCGGATTGCGTGGTGCTGCTGACCCATATGACGCCGACCGGGCGAGAGACGTCGCAGGCATTGTTCGGCAACGACGCGCGCGTGCTGCGCAGCTATCTGCCCTACGACCTCGGGGTGTTTGTGCGACGTTTCCTGCGGCATTTCCGGCCGCGGCTCGGCATCGTGATGGAGACCGAGTTGTGGCCCAGCCTTCTTGCTGCGTGTCGCGACAGTGAGGTGCCGGTATTGCTGGCAAATGCGCGTCTGTCGGAACGTTCTGCCCGGCGCTATGCGCGCTGGCCGGCGCTGACCGGCATGACGCTCGGAGCGCTCACGGCGATTGGCGCGCAGACGGAGGCCGACGCACGGCGACTCTCTGGACTGGGTGCACAAGGGGTCGAAGTTACCGGCAACATCAAGTTCGACATTTCCCCGACAGAGGCACAACTGATGTTGGGCGACGCATTCCGGCAGCGCATCGCGGGACGGCCGGCAATTCTCGCAGCGAGCACGCGCGAGGGTGAGGAGGCGCTGTTGCTGGATGCCTTTATCGCGCAGGCGTCATGCAATGCCTTGCTGCTCCTGGTGCCGCGGCACCCGCAGCGTTTCGATGAGGTTGCCACGCTGGCGAGCGCGAAGGGGCTGAAGGTGCAGCGACGCTCGGACGGTTTGCCCGTGGCGCCGGATACACGCGTGTGGCTGGGGGATTCGATGGGCGAGATGTTCGCGTATTACGCCGCTGCGGATGTCGCGCTGCTGGGAGGCAGCTGGTTGCCCTACGGCGGGCAGAACCTGATCGAGTCGTGCGCGGTAGGCACGCCGGTTGTGCTGGGGCCGCATACGTTCAATTTCGCGCAGGTGGCCGACCAGGCGGTTGCGGCCGGGGCGGCGCTGCGTGCGGAAGACGTCGCAAAGGGGATGGGTGCGGCGCTTGCTTTGCTGGCCGATGCCCAAGCGCGCGAAGAGGCAGGACAGGCAGGGCGCGAATTTGCCGAGGCGCATCGCGGTGCGGCCGCAAGGACGATGGCGATGGTGGAGCGGCTGTTCGCGGCTGAAGCTGTTCTAGCGGCTGAAGCCGCTCCTACCGGAGACGCGTGAGGGCGATTCTGGCTGCTTATTCCGTCAATAGCGCGTCGATGACCTGTACGTCTTCTTCGCCGAGCGTGCCGGCGGCAGCCTTGAGACGGAGTTGCGAGATCAGGGTGTCATAACGGGCGCGGGCCAACTGCCGCTGGGTGTCGGCGAGTTGCGATTGCGCGTTGAGGACGTCGATATTGATGCGAACGCCGACTTCGTAGCCGAGACGGTTGGCTTCTAGCGCGGACGTGGACGAGGTCTGTGCCGCTTCGAGCGCCCTGACCTGGGCCATGCCGCTGGTCACGCCGAGATAGGCCTGGCGTGCGGCGAGTGCGGCGCTGCGGCGGGCATCGTCGAGGTCGGCATCGGCCTTGAGCTTGAGTGCCGCGGCTTCGCGTTCGCGCGACGAGATGGAGCCGCCCTGGAACAGCGGGACGTTGAGTTGCACGCCGATGGTACTGGCGTCGTTGCGCGTGCCACCGGGGGAGCTGGAGCTGAAGCCGGCGCTGTTGCGGCCGTGCGTAGCGACGAGATCGACGGTGGGGTAATGGCCTGCGCGGTTGCGCTCGACTTCGCGCACGGCGATTTCACGCGTGAGCTGTTGCGCCTGAACGGCGTAACTGCCCTGCTCCGCGGCGCCGGCCCAGTCGTCGATACGGTCGGGCTGGGGGCGCGACAGGGACAGGCCGGTACGCAGGCCGGCGAGCGGCGACGGATCCTTGCCGACGATCTGGGTGAGCGTCTGACGGCGCACATCGAGGTCGCTCTGCGCGGCAATCTCCTGTGCCGAGGCGAGATCAAAACGTGACTGGGCTTCATGCACGTCGGTAATCGTGACGGTGCCGACCTCGAAGCTGGCCTTGCTGAGGTCGAGCTGTTCGGCCGCAGCGCTGCGGAGCTGGCGTTGCGCGCCGAGTACATCTTGCGCGTTGAGCACATCGAAGTAGGCTTGCGAGACGCGCAGGATCAGGTCCTGCCGGGCCAGGCCGAACTGGATCTCGGCCAGTGCGGTCTGCAGTTCGCCCTGCTTGTACTGGACCCAGTTCTGCCAGCGAAACAGCGGTTGCGTGAGCTGCACGCCGTAGCCATTGGTGTTGAACTGCTGCGAACCGAATACGGTATGGGTATCGACGTCGTTCCACGTCGTGCTGGCGCTGGCACCGATGCTCGGCAGCAGGCCGGCACGGCCCTGGACGAGCCTTTCCTGCCCGGCCTCGTATTGCGCACGCGCAGCCGCGAAGCGCGCGTCGTTGGCGAGAGCATCGCGATAGACCTGCATCAGGTCGGCCGACCAGGCGGTGACCGAAAACAGGCTCGTCAGGCTGATTACTATCGCGCGCTTCATTGGCTTCTCCGCAGAAAACTGGGCAACGAATCAGTACCGGGGCATGTTCGGGTCGACCTGCGCGGCCCAGCCTGCGACGCCGCCGGCGAGATTGACGACGCGTGCAAAGCCCTGGCGCTCGAGGAACATGCACACTTGGGCGCTGCGTCCGCCGTGGTGGCAGATCACGACGATTTCGGCATCGGGATCAAGATCGGGCAGACGCGCCGGCACCGTCGCCATCGGCATCAGTTGCGAACCTTCGATGCGACAGATGTCGAACTCGGCCGGCTCGCGCACGTCGAGCAGAACCGGCTTGGCGCGCTGCGGATCGGCGAGCCAGTCGGCAAGTTCGCTGGCACTCATCTGTCGCATGGAGACTCCCTCAGAAGCGGAATTCGTCCTTGCGCTGAACGTTCTTCAGCATCGGGACGACGGTTTCAAAAACGTCTTCAATCTTGAACTGACCTTCGGCAACGCAGGTCACGAGACGGCCTTCCATCACCGGGGCTTCGCCGACGAAGGCGAACAGGCGACCGCCGACCTTGAGTTGGTCGAGCAGACTTTGCGGGATCATCGGCACACCGCCGGAGACGACGATGACGTCGTAGGGCGCGTGACAGGGCCAGCCGCGGGAGGCATCGCCTTCCTCGACGACGACGTTGTCCACGCCGTAGCGGTTCAGATTTTCGCTTGCGAATTTGACCAGTTCGCGCTCGATTTCGACCGTGCGCACCCAGTCGGTACGGGCCGCCAGCAGCGCTGCGAAGTAGCCGGAACCGGAACCGATTTCGAGCACGGTATCCGAACGCTTGAGCGGCAGCGCCTGGAGGATCTTGCCCTCGATGTTCGGTTTGAGCATCACCTGGCCACAGCCGACTGGAATCTCGATATCGGCGAACGAGAGCGCCTTGTGGGCGGCGGGAACGAATTCCTCGCGCTTGACCGTCATCAGGAGATCGAGGACGTCCTGATCCAGCACATCCCACGGGCGGATCTGCTGCTCGACCATATTGAAGCGGGCACGTTCGAAGTTCATGGGATTGGCTTCCTGTGCAAATATTAGCACACGCTAATGGAGTGCGCGACGAGTTGGGTAAACTTTCGTATTCTAACGCACTTGCTGCGTTGCGATACCTGTCGGTGATTGTCCGCGCGGGGCTTCGGGTTCGCGGCGCACGCGATACCAGGCGGCATAGAGCGCAGGCAGAAAGAGCATCGTGAGGATCGTGGCGACCGTGAGTCCGCCCATGATCGCGACCGCCATGGGACCGAAGAAGGCGCTGCGCGACAAGGGGATCATCGCGAGAATCGCGGCGGCAGCGGTCAACATGATGGGGCGAAAGCGGCGCACCGTCGATTCCACGATGGCGTCCCAGGCGCTGCGGCCGGCTTCGCGGTCCTGGCGGATCTGGTCGATGAGGATCACCGAGTTGCGCATGATCATGCCGGACAGCGCGATGGTGCCGAGCATGGCGACGAAGCCGAAGGGTTTGTTGAAGGCCAGCAGGAAGGCGGTGACGCCGATCATGCCGAGCGGCGCCGTGAGAATCACCATCGCGACCAGCGAGAAGCTCTGGAGCTGGAGCATCAGCACGGTGAATACGACGATGAGGAACAGCGGCATGCCGACGGCAACCGAACCGCCCCCTTTGGCGCTCTCCTCCACCGCCCCGCCGACCTCGACGCGGTAGCCGAGCGGCAGCGCCGCCTGGATGCCGGCGATCGGCTGGGCGAGTTGCGCGACGACCTGCGAGGGCTGCACGGTGCCATACAGGTTGGCACGCACAGTGACGGTCGGGATGCGGTTGCGGCGCCAGATCACGCCCTGTTCGAAACCGTATTCGGCGGTGGCGATCTGCGCGAGCGAGACGCTACGGCTGTTCGCAGCGGGAATCGCGAGGTCAGGCAGCAGGCCCAGATGCACGCGCTCGGATTCGGCGCCGCGCAGCATGACATCGATGGTTTCGGTGCCGTCGCGAAACTGCGTGACGGTGAGTCCCTGCAACGAGGTGTTGAGCAGCGTCGCGACGTCCTGGCTGGTGAGGCCGAGCAGGCGCGCCTTGTCCTGGTCGACTTTCAGGCGCACGCGCTTGGAAGGCTCCTCCCAGTCGAGATGGACGTTGGCGAGTTGTTGATGCGTGCGCATTGCCTTGGCGACCTGGTGCGCGGTGCGGCGCACTTCGTCGAGATCCTGGCCGCTGACGCGGTACTGCACCGGGAAGCCTACCGGCGGGCCGTTTTCCAGGCGATTGACGACGCCGATGAACTCTGCCGGAGCGTGATCGAACAGCTCGATCAGTTTCGTGCGCAAGGCTTCGCGCGCGGCCGGACCTTCGGTGAGGACGACGAACTGGGCGAAGCTTGTCTGCGGCAGTTGCTGGTCGAGCGGCAGATAGAAGCGCGGGCTGCCACCGCCGACCCAGGCGACGTAATTGTCGATGCCCGGCTGTTCGTCGAGGAAGGCTTCCACACGCTTGACGGCGCGCTCGGTGGCCGGGTGCGAGGCGCCTTCGGCCAAGCGCAGGTCGATCAGCAGTTCGGGACGCGTCGAATCGGGGAAAAACTGCTGCGGCACGAAACGCCCGAACACCACGAGCGAGCCGACGAAAATGAGGATCGTCAGCACGATGACGCGCCAGCGGTGGGCGACGCAGGCATCCACGAGGGCGCGGAAGCGGGTGTAGAAACGCGTGTGGTAGATCGCGTACTCGTCGTGCAGCTCGTGGGCATGCGCGGCACGGTCAGCCAGCCGGCGGCCGAGGCGCGGCGAAAGTCGACCGAGCGTGCGTGCCAGCAGCGAGGGCTTGCCGTTCTGCTTCTGCGCGCGGAAGTCGGGCAGCAGGTGGAAGCCGAGCCAGGGCACGAACAGCACTGCGGCGATCCACGACACCAGCAGCGCGATCACCGTGACCTGGAAGATCGAGCGCGTGTATTCGCCGGTGGACGATGCGGCGGTGGCGATCGGCAGGAAGCCCGCGGCGGTGACCAGCGTTCCTGACAGCATCGGCATGGACGTCGAGGTGTAGGCGAAGCTCGCGGCCTTGGCACGCTCCCAGCCCTCCTCCATCTTCGTCGCCATCATTTCGACGGCGATGATGGCGTCGTCGACCAGCAGACCGAGTGCGAGGATCAACGCGCCGAGCGAGATCTTGTGCAGACCGATGTTGAACAGATGCATGAACAGGAAGGTGATGGCGAGCACCACCGGGATGATCACCAGCACCACGACGCCGGTGCGCAGACCCAGCGACAGCAGGCTGACCGCCATGACGATGACGACCGCCTCGGTCAGCACCTGCACGAATTCGCCCACCGAGCGCGACACGGCTCGCGGCTGGTCGGCGACGCGTTCGAAACGCACGCCGACCGGCAATTGCGCTTCGATGCGCGCGACGGCGTCGTCGAGATGGCGGCCCAGCGCGACGATGTCGCCGCCCGCGCGCATCGACACGCCGATGCCGAACGCATCCTGGCCCTTGAAGCGCATGCGCTCGCGCGGCGGATCGGCGAAACCGCGGCGCACGTCGGCGACGTCGCCGAGGCGGAAGCTGCGGCCCTGGGCGCGGATCACGGTGTCGCGGATGGCGTCGAGATCTTCGAAGGCGCCGCTCGGGCGCAACCACACGCGCTCGTCGGCGGTCTCGAAGAAGCCGGCTCCGGCCGTGGCGTTCTGCCCCGCCAGCGCGGCAACGATGTCGCGCACCGACAAGCCGAACGTGGCGAGCTTGGTGTTCGACAGTTCGATATAGACACGTTGCGGCTGTTCGCCGAAGAAGCTCACCTTGGCGACATCGGGCACGCGCAGCAGCTCGCTGCGGATCGCTTCGGCGTAGCGCTTCAGATCGGCATCGTCGAGACCCTCGCCGACCAGGGCGAAGATGTTGCCGTAGGTGTCACCAAATTCGTCGTTGAAGCTCGGGCCGACGATGCCCTGCGGTAGCGTGTGGCGGATGTCGCCGATCTTCTTGCGTACCTGGTACCAGACCTCCGGCATCTCGCGCGCCGGCGTGGAATCCTTGGCGAGGAAGAACACCATCGATTCGCCCGGTCGCGAGAAACTGCGCAGCACGTCCACCTGCGCGACTTCCTGGAGTTTCTTCTCGATCTTGTCGGTGACCTGACGCGCCACCTCTTCGGCGCCGGAGCCCGGCCATTCGGTGCGGATCACCATCACCTTGAAGGTAAAGGGCGGATCTTCCGACTGGCCGAGGCGGGTGTAGGAATACAGGCCAATGATGGCGAGCACGGCCATGAAGTACAGCACCAGCGACTGATGGCGCAGCCCCCATGCAGAAATGTTGAAGCGCCCTTCCGGCGCGTGGGCGGCGTCGCTCATTTGCGCACGTCCAGCGCCACCGGTGCGCTTTCGTCCACAACACGAACGGTTTCGCCCGCGACCAGACGATGCACGCCGGTCAGCACGACACGCGCGCCGGGCGGCAGGCCGGAGCGGATCACGACACCATCTTCGCGGAATTCGCCCGTCTGCACTTCGACCGGATGCAGCTGCAAGGACTCATCCACGAGCCAGACGGTTGCGTGATCGTCGATGCGGGTGACGGCACTTAGCGGCAACAGGGCCTGCCTGTCCGACGCCACGGCGAAGACGACGCTTGCGGTGGCGCCGAGGGGTAGCGCGGCATCGGCGCCATTGACGCTGACCCGCACGGCGTACGAGCGGGTCGCGGGGTCAGCCGCGGGGGCGATCTCGCGCACCTGCGCGGGGTAGTCGCGTCCAGGCTGCGCCCAGGCACGCACCGTTGCGGGGGCGCCTGCCTGCGCCGCGGCGATGCGGCTTTCGGGCAGGTAGATCAGCACTTCGCGCTCGTCGGGGCGGGCGACACGCAGCACTGCCTGGCCGGCGGCGACAACCTGCCCGACCTCTGCGGGCGCCGCCGTGACGACGCCTTCGTGGTCGGCGACGAGCGTCGCATATTGCGCCTGATTGCCGGCGCTGGCGGCCTGCGCGCGGGCCTGGCGCAAACGGGCCTCGGCGGCCTGCAGCGCGGTGCGGCGGCTGTCGAGTGCGGTGGCGCTGACGAAATTGCGTGCGTGAAGGCTTTCGCTGCGTGCGAGTTCGGCGCGGGCGAGCGCGGTGTCGGCCTCGGCCGCAGCGACCTGGGCGCCGGCCGCACTGGCAGCGAGTTGCGCGTCCTGCGGGTCGAGGCGCGCCAGCACCTGTCCGCGCTGCACGCGGGCGCCGACATCAACGCGACGTTCGATGATCTTGCCACCGATGCGAAAGGCAAGGTCGGCTTCGTGTCGGGCCTTCACTTCGCCCGTATACACGCTAAGCGACGGCGCTCCCGCCGTATCGGCCAGGGTGCGCACCAGCACCGCGCGCGCCGGCTTGTCCGCCGGCGGCGGCCCCGAACAGGCGGCGAGCAATGCCGCAGCAAGTACGCCAAGGAAAGCCTTCACTGGATATCTCCCGAATTTGGCGGCGTCCGCAGCAGACCGTTGAGCGTGACGTCGAGACAGGTCTGCAGGTAGCGCTCGACATTGGTGTCGCGTCCGCAGCACGAGGCGTATGAATGCCGCCACAAGGCCAGGTGCAGCAGCGGGGCGATCAGCACGGGGCCGATGGTGTCGAGATCGACGGCGCGGAACACGCCGCGCGCAATGCCGCGCGAGATCGCCGCGCGCACGAGCCCGAGTCCGCGCTGGATCACGGCCTGGTCGTAAAACACGGCGACCTCCGGGAAATTGCGCGCTTCCGACATCATCAGCTTGGGGATGCCGCCCAGTTCGGTGTTGCCGATGCGCTCCCACCAGCCGAGCAGAATCGCGCGCAGCAGGACGACCGGATCGTCGTGCGCGTCGAGCAGGGCTTCGCCGGCCTCGATCGCGGGTACGACACCTTCCTGGATGACCGCCTTGAACAGCGCTTCCTTGCTGTCGAAATAGAGGTACAGGGTGCCTTTCGAAACCCCGGCGCGTGCTGCGATCTCGTCGAGCCGGGTTGCCGCGAAGCCCTTTTCGACGAACAAGGCCAGCGCGGCGGCCGTCAGCTCCTGGGGGCGCGCCTCCTTGCGGCGGCGGCGCGAAGCATTGCCTGTCACGGCATCGGTCATGTCACACCATTGGTATTGAGCGAGAGGGGTGAGAACAACATGCGCCATCACCCGAGCCGGCGTGCGAGCCTCAGACTACTGACTGACTAGTCAGTAATTTAGTACAACGCCGCGGGAGATACAAGCTCCAAACGCGGGAGTCACGAGCAAGCCTTATCAGGAACCAAACCCCCGTCGCAGCAAACAGTTAAAGTTTGTACCGTAAGTGCCGTAGCAGCTTGCATCGTGAAAGCCGTAGCGCCCCTGCACCGTGGGGGCGTTTCGCCCGACACGGCAACATCGCGCCAGCAGCTGATCGCTTGCGCTAGTGCGCGACCGCTGCACCTGGACACCTCGCCCTGGAACCGCAAAAAATGGCTCACACGCTCACGATCAAACAGAAATTGCTGGGTTCCGCCGCAATTTCGATTGCGCTGACGCTCGGCGTCGGACTCATCGGCTACACCTCGACGGTAAAGCTATCGGAAGCCAACGAGGTTTCTGCGACATACGCGGAGGCGATCCGTTTTCATGTCGAAACCGACATGTTCCACGACGCGCTCAACAGCGACGTCCAGGCAGCGCTGCTGGCCGGTTTGCGCAATGACCCCGCCGCACACAAGGCTGCAGTGGCCGACGTGGCCGAGCACGCAGCGTCGATAAAGTCCAACGTTGCCTCATTGGCGGCGTTACCGATTTCGGCGGAAATCAAGCAGGCGATCGCGCAGTCCGACACCCCGCTCGAGGCCTACACGAAGGGCGCAGAGGAACTTGTTCGCCTGTCACTCGAACAGAATGACGCGGCTTTCGCGAAGAAGCCGCACTTCGACGAGCTGTTTACGGAATTGGAAGGGAAGCTGGAAAAGGTCAGCGACCGTCTCGTCGAAGAAACCAAACGCACCCGCGACGAGGCCATCTCCGCTGGCGCGCGCCAGAAGCAAATGACGCTCGGCGCGCTGGGCATTGCCCTGCCGTTGTTGTTGCTGTTTAGCATCCTGACCCTGCGTAGCATTTCGCAACGCTTGCACAGCCTGACCCGCTTCACGCAGGAACTCGCGTCCGGTGACGCGGATGTGCGCAAGCGGCTTCCTGCGGAAGGCGACGATGAAATTTCGGGCAGCGCGCGATCATTCAACTCTTTCATGAGCACGCTGCAACAGATCATCATCGAACTTAAGAATGATTCGGATGCGCTCAATGGCGCGGCCGCGCGGCTCGCGGAATCGGCGCGAAACGGGGAAGGACGCGCTTCCGCGCAGAGCGAGGCATCGGAAACCGCGGCGGCGACGATCGAGGAACTGACCGTGAGCATTGCGGCCGTCGCTGCAAGCGCCGAAGAAGTACGCGATCTGTCGCGCGGCGCGCAGGACCGCACCCGCGAGAGTCATGACAACCTGGACAAACTGGTTCGGGAAGTCGACGACGTCGAATCGGCGGTGCACGCGATCGCAGAGTCCGCGGCGGCTTTTATCGAGAGCACCGCGACGATCACGTCGATGACGCGGCAAGTGCGCGAGATCGCGGACCAGACCAACCTGCTTGCGCTCAACGCGGCGATCGAGGCCGCTCGAGCGGGCGAACAGGGGCGCGGATTCGCGGTGGTTGCCGACGAGGTCAGAAAACTGGCCGAACGCTCCTCGCATTCAGCAGTACAGATCGAGAAAGTCACGATCGGGCTGGGTGGACGTTCGGGCGAAGTCGAAAAAGCCATCCAGAAAGGTCTGCAGGCCCTGGAACAAAGCCATGCGTGCGTGGAGCGCGTGGTCAAGACATTGTCGGCGGCCGACGATTCGGTAGCCAAGGCCAATCGCGGCATGAATGACATTGCCAACGCGGTGATCGAGCAGCGTGCCGCCAGTCAGGGTATCGCCCAGAACGTCGAGCAGATTGCCCGAATGGCGGAAGACAATCATGCGGCCGTGAAGCAATCGGCCGAAGTGGCCGCATCGATGGAGGACACCGCATCGCGGCTGCACAACCTGGTCCGGCGCTTCCGCACCGATGGTTGATCCACGCCTATCGGGACGATGCCGTTGAGGGATTAGCGGCGGGGGCCTGCCAGCCAAGGTCGCGGTGGCGCGCGAGGTGGCGCGGGGTCCAGGATTGCGGGCTCTTCATTACGAAATGGTAGCGCGCGACGTGGTAGCTGGGGTCGAAGCCATAAAAGTTGCGGCGCATCGCGGCGAGTTCTTCTTCGCGGTAAGCGGCAAGCGGTTTTTCGACTTCGTCGGTGGCGCGGCGGGCGGCTTTTTCTGCGCTGCGCTCGGGGAGCGTCGGGTCGGTGGCGAGCGCGGCGGCGTGGCGCCCGACTTCGGTCTCGAAGGTCGCCAGATCCGGGCTGAAGACGGCATCCGCGAGCCCTGCGGCGCGGGCGTCGCGCGCGAGGAGCGGCAGGCGGTTGCCCATGATGCGGCGGATAGCTTCGCTACCGACACGGCGCGGTAGCAGGTAGGTCCAATATTCGGAGCCGAACAGGTTGCCCATGTTTTTGTAGTGCGGATTGAGCACGATGCCATCTCGCGCCCACACGAGGTCGGCTGCGAGCGCGAGGAAGCAGCCCCCTGCCCCGGCGTTGCCGCGCAGCGCGGCGATCGTGACCCGGTCGGTGAGCGTGAGCAGCGCGAGGCAGACGTCGTTCATCGCGTTGATGTTGGCCCAGGATTCGTCGGCCGGGGAGGCCGCGGCCTCGATGCGGTTGAGGTGGATTCCGTTGGACCAGAAGTCGCTCCCACCTTCGAGCACGAGCACACGGGTCGGGCGGCGGCGGGCGAAGTCGATGGCCGCGACGAGGCGGCGGCACTGGTCGGTGGCCATCGCGCCGTTGTAGAAATCGAACGCGAGGAAGCCAACCGTGCCGTCGGGGCTTTCGCGGTAGCGCAGTTCGCTCCAGCGCGTGTCGTCCGCGTCGCGCAACAGCGGGACCGCGAGTTCGGGCAGCTCGGCGGCTTCGGCGACGAAGGCGACGGTCGCGGGGAGCTTGAAGGGGTGGTCGCCGTCGGCGCGCTTGACGTGGCCGATCCAGACGGCGCCGTCGCGGGTTGCGCGCAGGATGGCGCCGTCGCGGCGGGCGATGGTTTCACCGGGGGCGGCGGGGAAGAATTCGTCGGGCGTCGCGGGGTGGGCGTCGAAGAGGTGGCAGGGAATGCCGAACAGGGAGTCGGCGACGCCAGGGAAGCCGTCGGCGGCGCGGAGTTTCTGCAGGACGGTTTTGGTCGTGTCGTGGGCCCAATCGATGGCGCGGTCGGACTGCTTCATCAGCGGGCGTTCGACGCCGATCGTTGTTTGAGCCGGCGCTAAACCGCGCCCTCCGGGCGCTGTCTCGTGCTTCGTTGGACGCGTGGCGAACGCCTCAGCACGAGACAGCGCCCGAAGGGGGCTGCTGCGTGCAGGACTGGATCGTTTTTCGTTGTCTTGTGCGCTGTTGTTCCCGGGGCGTTGCCCGACGCTTGCGAAGATCCCGGCGAGCGCAGTGGGGGACCAGTTTCCGGCGCGCCAGTCGGGGATGTTTCCTAGAGCAGTCCTCACCGCCAACACGGCGGTGGCCGTGACTTCGTTGCGGTAGAGGCTCGCCTTCGTCGCGTCGCGCATCGGAAAGCGCACGCTCGCCCACACGGGGCCCGCATCCATCTCGGCTTCGGCCTGCAGGACGGTGACGCCCCAGTCCGCTTCATTGTTCGCGAACGCCCAGTCGAGCGCCGACGGGCCGCGGTCGCCGACGATGCCGGGATGCACGATCAGGGTGAGATGCCGCGACCAGATCGATTCAGGCACGGCACGCTTGAGGAGGGGGGCGAGGATCACGTCTGGTTGGAACAGTGCGACGGCTTCCTCGGCGACGCGGTCGGCGATGTCGAACTCGACCGACAGCTCGTGGCCGTCCGCCTTCAGTTCGGCGTACAGCCGCTGGGTGAGGCTGTTGAAGCTGTGCGTGAGGAGCAGGATGCGCATCTGCATGATCTTTCTAGCAGATGCGCGGCAGTTGCTCGCCGGAGAGCCAATCGACCATGCGCCGGCCGCCGAAGGCGGTGCGGATCTGCACGAAGGCGTTCGGGTCGGCGGTGACGGTGCCGATGCGCGCGGCACGTTCGCCGAGCGGATGCGCGCGCATCACGGCGAGGAGGCGCTCGGCGTCCTCGACCGGGCAGATCGCGATCAGCTTGCCTTCGTTCGCGACATACAGCGGGTCGAGGCCCAGCAGTTCGCAAGCGGCGGCGACCTGGGGCTGGACGGGGATCGCGGCTTCGTCGAGTTCCATGCCGACGCCCGACTGGGTCGCGATCTCGTTGAGCGTCGTCGCGAGTCCGCCGCGCGTCGGGTCGCGCAGCACGCGGATCGACGCCACCGCGGTCAGCATCGTCTCGATGAGGCCGTGCAGCGCCGCAGTGTCGGAGGCGATCTCGGACTCGAAGGCGAGCGATTCGCGTTGCGCCATGATGGCCATGCCGTGGTCGCCCAGCGTGCCGGAGACGAGGATGGCGTCGCCGGGCCGCGCGTTCGCGCCGCCGATGTCGCGCCCGGCGGGCAGCGCGCCGACGCCCGTCGTCGTGATGAACACGCCGTCGCCCTTCCCTTGTTCGACGACCTTGGTGTCGCCGGTGACGACCGGCACGCCCGCCTCGCGCGAGGCGCGGGCCATCGACGCGACAATGCGCGCGAGCTCCGCCAGCGCGAAGCCTTCCTCGAGGATGAAACTCGCGGCGAGATACAGCGGGCGTGCGCCCATCACCGCGAGGTCGTTGATCGTGCCATGCACCGACAGGCAGCCGATGTCGCCGCCGGGGAAGAACAGCGGGCTGACGACGTGGGCGTCGGTGGCGACGACGAGGCGTTCGCCCGGCGCGGGGGCCGGCAACACCGCGCCGTCGTCGCCGCGTTCGAGGTGCTCGTTGGCGAAGGCGGCGGCGAAGAGTTCGGAGATCAGCTGCGCCATCGCGCGCCCACCGGCGCCGTGCCCCATGTCGACGCGTCCGTGCTTGAGGTCCAGCGGGCGCACGTAGCCCTTCATGATCGTTCCGGCGAGGCTCATGAGACGGTCCCGGCGGCGACCGGGACATCCCGGAAGCGCCCGTAGTTGTAATGCGCCGCGCAGGCGCCTTCGGAGGACACCATGCACGAGCCCATCGGATTCTCGGGCGTGCACACCGTGCCGAACAGCTTGCAGTTGGTCGGCATCTTCACGCCGCGCAGGATCGCGCCGCACTCGCAGGCGCGGTTGTCGGGCACGGAGACGAACTCCAGGCCGAACTTCGCCTCGGCGTCCCAGGCCGCGAAGGGCGCGCGGATCCTCAGCGCCGAGTACGGTACGTCGCGGAGCCCCCGCCATTCGAAACTGCGGCGCAGTTCGAAGACTTCCGACACCAGTGCCTGCGCCTTGAGGTTGCCGTCTGCGGTGACGGCGCGCGTGAACTCGTTCTCGACCTCGGCGCGGCCTTCGTTCACCAGCCGGATCAGCATGCGGATCGCCTGCATCACGTCGAGCGGCTCGAAGCCGGCGATCACCACCGGCTTGCGGTATTCCTCGGCGAAGTAGGCGTAGGGGCGGCTGCCGATGATCGTCGACACGTGCGCCGGGCCGATGAAGCCGTCGAGCGGCACGGTGCCGAGCTCGCGCACTTCGGGCGATTCGAGGATGGTCAGGATCGCGGACGGCGTCAGCACGTGGTTGCACAGCACGCTGAAGTTCGCGAGTTGCAGCGCCTGCGCCTGGCGCAGCACCAGCGCGGTCGGCGGGGTCGTCGTCTCGAAGCCGATCGCGAAGAACACGACCTCGCGTTCGGGCATCTTCTGCGCGAACGCGAGGGCATCGGCCGCCGAATACACCATGCGGATGTCGGCGCCGCACGCCTTGGCCTTCAAGAGCGAGAGCCCGTCGGACGCCGGCACGCGCAGGCAGTCGCCGTAGGTGCAGATCGTCACGTCGGGGCGCGCGAGCGCCAGGCGGATCGCCATGTCGATGCGCCCGATCGGCAGCACGCACACCGGGCAGCCGGGGCCGTGGATCATGCGCACGTTGGCGGGCAGGAGATCCGTGATGCCGTAGCGCGAGATCGCGTGCGTGTGGCCGCCGCAGAATTCCATGAAGGCGTAGCGCCGGCCGGGATCGGCCTCGCGCGCGATCGCGGTCGCGAGCTTCGCGGCGAGTGCGCCGTCGCGAAACTCGTCGACATATTTCATGTGGAAGCATCCTCGGCCGCCGCCGCGAGCGTATCCCCGGCGAGGCCGGCTTCGGCGAACAGCGCGAGCGTCTGCTCGGCCTCGTCCTGGTCGAGCTTCGACAGCGCGTAGCCGACATGCACGATCACGTAGTCGCCGACCGTCGCGCCATCGACCAGCGCGAGCGAGATCTCCTTGCGCACGCCCCCGAGGTCGACGCGGCAGGCGTCACCGGGCAGCAGTTCAACGATGCGGGCAGGGATGGCGAGGCACATCGTTCAGAGTCCTTCGTTCAATTGGTGGATCGCGACCCAGGCCTGTCCGAGCGCGAGGCCGGCGTCGCCGGGCGACAGGCGCTGCGCTTCGAGCACGGTCAGCCCTTGGGCGCGCAGGGCCGCACCGAGGCGCCGCGACAGGATGCGGTTGTGCAGGCAACCGCCGGAGAGCGCGACGACGTCGAAGCCCGTCCGCGCCGCGGCGTGCGCGGCCCACGCCGCGAGCGCGGCCGCGAGGGTCACGTGAAAGCGCGCGGCGCCGCGCGGCGCGTCCGGCTCGTCGGTGAGCGCGACGAGGAGCGGCAGCAGATTCAGCCGCCCTGCCCCGTCGATCGCCCAGCCCTCGGGCTCGACCGGGACATCGCCGACACGTTCGAGGTAGTCAGTCGCGGCGCGTTCGAGCGCGATCGCCGCCTCGGCCTCGACGCGCATCACCGAGCACAGACCGAGCAGGCCCGCGACGGCGTCGAACACGCGGCCGAGGCTCGTGGTCGGCGGGCACAGCGCGTCGCGCGCCAGCACGGCGGCGAGCATCGCCGCTGCGGGCTGGTCCGCGAAGCGGCGCGCGATCTCGTCGGCACGGCCGGCGCGATGCAGCACCGCGGCGGCCATGCGCCAAGGCTCGCGCGCGGCGCGGTCACCGCCGGCGAGCGGCAGCGGCGCGAGGTGGCCAAGGCGCTCGAAACGCGCGCCATCGACGTACAGAAGTTCGCCGCCCCAGGCCGTGCCGTCGGAGCCCAGGCCGACACCGTCCAGCGCGAGGCCCAAGGCCGGGCCGGGGTGAACGTTCTCGGCGAGGACTGCGGCGACGTGCGCGTGGTGGTGCTGCACGGCAATCGCCGGCACGCCGAGGCGCGCGGCCAATTCGCAGGCGCGGTGGCTGGAATGGAAGTCCGGGTGCAGGTCATGCGCGATCGCGGCGGGCGTGTCCTGTGCGAGCAAGGCCCGGGCGCAGCCGTCCATCCGCCGGCACGCGTCAGGGGTGTCGAGGTCGCCGACCGTCGCACTGAACCGGGCCTCGCCGTCGTGCGCGAGACACAGCGCGTTCTTGAAATACGCACCGAACGCGAGCACCGCCGGACCGCGCAGTGCGAGCGGCAGCGGCGCAGCGAAGGGGGGCGCTTCGAGGACGGAGCCCATCATCCCGCTCAGGCGAGCCGGGGGGCGGGACGGGCGGCACGTGCCTTCGCCATCCCGCGTTCCAGCCACGCGAGCCATTCGGCAATCCCTTCGCCACTGGTGGCCGAGGTGCGGATCACCTCGATGGCTGGATTCACGCGGCGCGCGTAGCCGATCGCGCGCTCGACGTCGAAAGTCAGGTGCGGCAGGAGGTCGACCTTGTTGAGCAGCATCAGGTCGGCGGCGGCGAACATGTCCGGGTACTTCAGGGGCTTGTCCTCGCCCTCGGTCACGGACAGGATCGCCACCTTGTGCGCTTCGCCGAGGTCGAAGGCGGCCGGGCACACGAGGTTGCCGACGTTCTCGATCAGCAGCAGACTGTCGTCGGCGAGCTGCATCTGCGCGAGCGCCCGACCGACCATGTCGGCGTCGAGATGGCAGCCCTTGCCGGTGTTGATCTGCAGCGCCGCCACGCCGGTCGCGCGGATGCGCTCGGCGTCGAACTCGGTCTGCTGGTCGCCTTCGATGACAGCGACGGGCACGCGGCCGGCGAGCTCGGTGAGCGTGCGCACCAGCAGCGCAGTCTTGCCCGAGCCCGGGCTGGAGACGAGATTCAGCGCGAAGATGCCGCGCCCTGCGAGACGGCGGCGGTTCGTTTCGGCACGGGCGTCGTTCTCGCCGAGGATGTCGCGCTCGATCTTCACCATCTGCGACTGCGTGAGGCCCGGCGCATGCGCGTGGGCGGGTCCTGCACCGAAGTGCAGGTGAAGGGGGTCGGCGTGGATGTGGCTTTCGTCCGGCACGGCAGCCGAATGCAGCGCGAGCTCAGGCACCGCCTGCGCCGGAACAGACTTCCATGCACGCGTCGCGCCCGCCTTCGGCCGCGCGGATTGCGCCCGCCCTGCCCCGCCGATACTCACTCCGCCACTGCCACAACCGCATACCGTACACATTGCCCTGCTCCACTGCGAAGCGCGACGGCCAGTCGGCCTGCCGCGTGACTCGGATCATTCGACTTCGATTTCCCTGACTCGCATCTCGGTGCCGCCGATCGGCCGCACCTGGTAACCGCCGCACTCGGGACACGCATCGAAGCGCTGCGCCAGCGGCACGCCACGATCGCACGCGAGGCACCAGCCGACACCGGCGACCGGTTCGATCTTGATCGCTGCACCTTCGGCGAGCGTCTCGCGCAGCACGACGTCGAGACAGAAACGCAGCGCCTCGACCTCGACCGCCGACAGTTCGCCGATTTCCAGCACGACCGTCTTTACGCGCGTGCAACCCTGCCCCCGCGCGGCGTCCTCGACGATACCGCGCACCCCTTCGGCAAGCGACAGCTCATGCAACGGGCACGTCCTCGATCACGATCTCGTACTCGACACACGGATCGAGCGACAGCGCGAGCGCCTTCAGGCGCAACATCGCCGCCTCATCCGATTCCGCTTCCCAGCCGCAACCTTCCCGCACGAAGGGGCCGTCGTCGTGGAAGTTCCATTGCGTCGGCGCGATGACCGCGTACTCGGCGATGCGTTCGCCATCGAGTCGCACGGCGTGCATCAGCAGGCCGCACGAGGTCTCGACGCAAGCGAGCCCCGCGTTCTCGCCGAGTGGCGCGGCATCGATCAGCACGGGCAGGTCGGACGCCTGGGGGTGGCGCAGACGGCTCGCGCAATCTGCCAAATCGACGACCCGCGCAAACAGGCGCGCGGCGATGCGGTGGCGGTGCGTCAGCAGGTTGGACACCATCATCGAATCCGCGTGGCGCGCGAGCACACCGGTCTCGTGGGCCCGTCCGAACAGCGTCGGCGCTTCGCAGAAGACCGTGGGCGGCACGCCGCCCAACTCGTGCGCCCACGCGCCCGCGGCGAGCGTCGGCAGCAAGGGCACCGCTTCGCCTTCGGGCGTGGATGAGCCCATCTCGATCAGGTCGGCGAGCGCCGCACCAATGGTGCCGCCACGCCGCGCGCGTTCGACGAATTCGCGCAGGCCGCTGGGTTCGCGCGTGGCGGTGAAAAAACCGCCAAGAAATTCGACTGCCACCAGATCGAGCAGATCGCCCCCCAGGTCATAGGCCGCTCGCCCATCGCCAAGCTGGGCGAGGCGCCGGTGCAGGATCGCAAAGCGATCGCTGCGTGGCTTGTGCCCGAACAGTTGTGGCCAGTCGAGCATCAGGCGCCACAGATGCTCCTGCGCCGTTTCGATCGCCAGCGCGCGCTCCTCGGCCCACGGCTCCATGCGAGTCAGGTCCGCCGCGCCGGCCGCGACGCAGGCGGCGGTCGCAGCGATGCCCTGCGCCCGCGAATACTGGCCGAACTTCGCGGGCACGAGTGTCAGCGCCTCGTCGATGGTACGTCCGACCAGCACCTGTGCTGCCTGCGGACGCGGGTTTGGCACCGACACGCCGACCAGGCGCCCGGCTTCGCGCCGCAGCACAAGGCGCATCAACGCGCCGGGACTCATATGCGCGCTCCGCGACGAATATTGCCTGCTGCCGCGCGGCGTCCGGCGGATCGCCACCGCCTGCCCTGAACCATGCTTTCTCCTTGCGCCTGCGTCCGACCCGAGCCGATGA
Source organism: Aromatoleum diolicum (assembly GCF_012910955.1). Classification (GTDB taxonomy): domain Bacteria; phylum Pseudomonadota; class Gammaproteobacteria; order Burkholderiales; family Rhodocyclaceae; genus Aromatoleum; species Aromatoleum diolicum. The sequence goes on along the minus strand of NZ_WTVQ01000004.1, from coordinate 158,028 downwards.
TAGGCGCAGTCGTGCATGGGTGAAAGCCTGCGCTTCGCCGAGCAAGCATTTCCGGGAAAGCCTGTGCCCAGCCGACCCCTTGCGCGGGATCACGCAGACAGCCAGGTCTCAGCGCGATTCGAGGATCAGGCGCCCGTTGTGAGGCTGGATTGGCCGGCCATTGCGCGCGTACAGGCGCGCGAAAATGGCCAGCTGCTCCGCCGATAAATACAGCGGCTCCTTCATCACCGCCCACAGCACCCCCTCGGTGCACGGCGGCGCCTCCAGCGAGCCCATGAACAGGTAGTGTGCCGAGTTCGCGGGCAACAGGCTCGCGGGATCGATCGTCACGGTCGGTGCGTACGCCGTGCCGCGCTCCAGCGGCAGGTTGTTCCACAGCGTCTGGACCAGCGGGTGCGGCCGATCGCCGCCTTCGAGCAGCACCGCGACGACCGCGATGTTTCCGGCCGGATCGCGGTGATGGAAATGCACCACCATGTCCGACGCCTGGCCGCCGACACGTTCCACCGACGGGCGGTGAAATTCGAAAAAATCGAGCTCATAACGCTGCCCGCGAAGGTCGACCCCCATGCCGGGCCCGACATGCACGCGCAAAGTACGCCCGGTATCGGCGATGCGGAATAGGGTCGCGCGGTAATCGAAGCGCGGCGCCTCGAGATCCACCGCGATCCCGTTGCGCAGATCGATCGGCGACTGGCGCCTGCCCTCCGCACAGACCGCCCACTCCGGGCGCAGCTTGCCCCAGTGTTCCGGCCCCGTCTCGCCATCGTAACTCCAGTCAAACCGCGCGACCGCGGACGACGACCTGGAGGTGGCTTTCGACGCTCCCGGCCCGGATGAGCGCACCGGCGTCGGCGCCGCCAGCGCAAGGGCAGCCGGCGAGGCTTTGCCGCTCGCCGCCGCCGGAACGATCGCCTGCATTTTCGCCGTCGCACTGCCTGCCGCCTTGCTTGCGATCCGCGCTGTTTCCTTCGCGGGGGCATCGGCAGTCGCCGCAGCCGAACGCGATAGCGGCACCAGCGGCGCAGCCCCGGCGTCGGCGCTTGCCGCATTCGCGATCACCGTCACCTCGCGTGCGACTTTCTGCAGATCGCTCACCGTCGGCGGCCGGCACACCTCCTGCCACATCCGCTCGTCGACGCTGTTACGCGCGGCAAGGATCGGGCTTTCGTCGAGCCCGCCTTCCTCGCGCACTACTACATGACGCGCATCCATATACACGCGCTTGACCGTGAAAAAGCTGCGGTTGTAGCAATCGTAGCGGTTCAGGGCCTTCACCGACGCATACCCCTCGACGGCAGCGCGCTCCGGCGACAGCACGATGCGTCCCCACCCGACCTTGCTGCCGCCGTCCGACTGGATCACGCTGGAGCGGTCGATCTCCACCACGCGCTCGCGATCGCGCACCACCGTTTCCCACGGCTGCTCGGCGAGCGCGGGCGCCGTCGGCAGGACCAGCGCCGCCAACACGGCGCGGAGAATCGGAAAACGCAGGACTTTCATGGCAGCGAGCACAGTCTCAAGGGCAATTCCGGGGGCGTCGATGGACGCCATGGTGGCCGTTCATGGCATCGTCTTCGGCCGCAAAACGGGAATCTTTAGCCCCGTCGCGCGCATGGCCACTTCCCTCGCCCCCTGCCTCGAGGTTACAATCCGCGCCGTCATTAGGGAGTAGCCGCCCCCGAGCCCTCGGGGGGACCACGTCAACAAACTTGCCCATCCGGGCATGGCGTGGCCAGTCTTCGGACCTGGCGAGACTTTTGACCGCATGCTCTCCGATTGTTCGGGCCGGGGAGGCTTGCGGTCATCGGTCATGTGCCGGCCCGGAGAACCTGATGATCTTCCCCTACGAAGCCTTCCTGATGTCCACCGGCATCGTCGCGCTCGCCGAAATCGGCGACAAGACGCAGCTGCTCGCCTTCATGCTCGCGGCGCGCTTTCGCCGTCCGTGGCCCATCATCGCCGGCATCCTGATCGCGACTCTCGCGAACCACGCCTTCGCCGGCGCGGTCGGCACCTGGGTCACCACCGTGCTCGGACCTGACGTGCTGCGCTGGGTACTGGGCCTGTCCTTTATTGCAATGGCGATCTGGACGCTGATCCCCGACAAGCTCGACGACGACGAACTCAGCACCCCCAAGCTGGGCGTGCTCGGCACGACCATCGTCGCGTTCTTCCTTGCCGAGATGGGCGACAAGACGCAGGTCGCGACCGTCGCGCTCGCCGCGCAATACAACGCCCTGATTGCCGTCGTCGCCGGCACCACGCTCGGCATGATGATTGCGAACGTCCCGGCAGTGGTCGTCGGCGACCGCATCGCGCACCGCATGCCGGTGCGCCTGATCCACTGCATCGCGGCCGCACTGTTTGCCGTGCTCGGCATCGCGACGCTGACCGGATTCGGCATGGACTGAGCCGGGTCGGTGACGGCATCGTACGGAAAAGCAACAAAAAATCCGCGCGATGCCGCCCGCGCCGAGCTGCGAAACGCTTGCCTGCGGGGCGCTCGTCCGGTAACGTTCGGGAATCCGTTAGGGGTGCCTGCCACGGGGTCGTGCGCGGGCTGAGACAGTCCCTTTGAACCTGATCCGGGTCGCACCGGCGTAGGGAAACGCATCCATGCAAGTCCGTTCGTCCGCAGCCTTCCCCTCCCGCCTCACGGTCGTGGCGCTCCAATGAGCCGCGCGATCCCCAATGTCGTGTCCATCGCAGGCGTCGACCCGAGCGGCGGCGCTGGCGTGTTCGCCGACATCAAGACCTTCTCGGCGCTCGGCGCCTACGGCTGCGGCGTGGTCGCGGCCCTCACCGCGCAGAACACGCAGGCGGTCGCCGCGGTACACATCCCGCCGACCGACTTCCTGCGCCTGCAGATCGACACCCTGTTTGCCGACGTCAAGATCCACGCGGTCAAGCTGGGCATGCTCGGCAGTGCGGAGATCGTTACTACCGTTGCCGACCGGCTGGCGCATTTCGACGCCCCCTTCGTCGTCTGCGACCCGGTGATGGTCTCCAAGAGCGGCGATCACCTGCTGGCGCGCAACGCGGTGGCGATGCTGATCGAAGCGCTGCTGCCGCGCAGCTTCATGATTACCCCGAATCTGCCCGAAGCCGGGGTGCTGCTCGAACAGCGGGCACCCGACACGGTGAAGGAGATGTACCGCGCCGCCGAACGCCTGCGCGAGATGCTGCCGCTGTCCTCGGAACGCTGGGTGCTGCTGAAGGGCGGACACCTGCCCGGCAGCGACGTCGTCGACCTGCTGTTCGACGGCGACCGCATGATCGAGATGCCCTCGCCCCGCATCGAGACCAAGAATACCCACGGCACCGGCTGCACGCTGTCGTCGGCGATTGCGGCGCTGCTGCCGCAGCACGCCGGCGGCTTCCGTTCGGTCGAAGCCGCAGTGCGCGATGCGCGCGACTACCTGCTGCGCGCGATCGCCGCGTCCGGTGCGCTTGCGGTCGGCAAGGGGCACGGTCCGGTACATCACTTCCACGCCCTGTGGAGAGCCTGACCCGGCAACGCAGAACCACCGCACATCACCGCAACTCACCACCCAAGCCAATCCGAAGTTCCCCGCGTGCCGGACGTGCACCGGGATAAGTCATAAATCAGATCCCCAGGAGACAGCATGAACGCCACAGAAAAATTCATCGCCGCAAAAGCCCATGTGGACGAAGCCGCGATCGCCCCGCTGCCGAACTCGCGCAAGATCTACGTCGAAGGCTCGACGCCCGACATCCGCGTGCCGATGCGCGAGATCTCGCAGGCTGACACCCCCACCGCCTTCGGCGGCGAGAAGAACCCGCCGATCTTCGTCTACGACTGCTCGGGCCCCTACTCCGACCCGGCCGCCAAGATCGACATCCGTTCCGGCCTGCCGGCCATGCGCCGGAAGTGGATCGAGGAGCGCAACGACACCGAGGTACTCGCCGACCTGAGCTCGGAATTCGGCCGCGCCCGCGCCGCCGATGCGGCGCTGGACGAAATGCGCTTCCCGGGCCTGCACCGCCACCCGCGCCGCGCCAAGGCCGGCATGAATGTCAGCCAGATGCACTACGCGCGTAAGGGCATCATCACGCCGGAGATGGAATTCATCGCCATCCGCGAGAACATGAACCGCCGCGCCTACGTCGAGTCGCTCCGCGCCACCGGCCCCACCGGCGAGAAGATGGCCAAGCTGCTGACCCGCCAGCACCCCGGCCAGCACTTCGGCGCCAGCATCCCCGAAGAGATCACGCCGGAATTCGTGCGCAGCGAAGTCGCGCGCGGCCGCGCCGTCATCCCCAACAACATCAACCACCCGGAAAGCGAGCCGATGATTATCGGCCGCAACTTCCTTGTGAAGATCAACGCCAACATCGGCAACTCGGCGCTCGGCTCGTCGATCTCGGAAGAAGTCGACAAGATGACCTGGTCGATCCGCTGGGGTGGCGACACGGTGATGGATCTGTCCACCGGCAAGAACATCCACGAGACGCGCGAATGGATCCTGCGCAACAGCCCGGTGCCGATCGGCACGGTGCCGATCTACCAGGCGCTGGAAAAGGTCGACGGCAAGGCCGAGGAACTCACCTGGGAGATCTTCCGCGACACGCTGATCGAGCAGGCCGAACAGGGCGTCGATTACTTCACCATCCATGCTGGCGTGCTGCTGCGCTACGTGCCGCTGACCGCCAACCGCATGACCGGCATCGTCTCGCGCGGCGGCTCGATCATGGCCAAGTGGTGCCTCGCGCATCACAAGGAAAGCTTCCTCTATACGCATTTCGAGGACATCTGCGACATCATGAAGGCCTACGACGTGGCCTTCTCGCTCGGCGACGGCCTGCGCCCCGGCTCGATCTACGACGCCAACGACGAGGCGCAGCTCGGTGAGCTGAAGACGCTCGGCGAACTGACCGACATCGCGTGGAAGCACGACGTGCAGACGATCATCGAAGGTCCGGGCCACGTGCCGATGCACCTCATCAAGGAGAACATGGATCTCCAGCTCGAGCACTGCAAGGAAGCGCCGTTCTACACGCTGGGACCGCTGACCACCGACATCGCCCCGGGCTACGACCACATCACCAGCGGCATCGGCGCCGCGCAGATCGGCTGGTACGGCACCGCGATGCTGTGCTACGTGACGCCGAAGGAACACCTGGGCCTGCCGAACAAGCAGGACGTCAAGGAAGGCATCATCACCTACAAGCTCGCCGCCCACGCCGCCGACCTCGCGAAGGGCCACCCCGGCGCGCAGATCCGCGACAACGCGCTGTCGAAGGCACGCTTCGAGTTCCGCTGGGAAGACCAGTTCAACCTCGGCCTCGACCCCGACAAGGCGAAGGAATTCCACGACGAGACGCTGCCGAAGGAGTCCGCCAAGGTCGCGCACTTCTGCTCGATGTGCGGCCCGCACTTCTGCTCGATGAAGATCACGCAGGATGTGCGCGACTACGCCGCGAAGGAAGGCCTCAAGGAAGAAGAGGCGCTCGCCAAGGGCATGGAAGTGAAGGCGGTCGAGTTCGTGAAGAGCGGCGCCGAGGTGTATAGCAAGCTCTGACGTTTCACTTCAACGCTGCAGCTGAAATGGACATCGGGCCGCAATTGCGGCCCGATGCGTTTTGGGGCGCCAAACGCAGCCGTTTCAAAAGTCCGACGCGAAGCAGGCCCGAGCTCAGTACCGTGCATCGACGACTGCGGCCGCCAACTCCCGGGTCAGCGCGCTCGCCGAGACCTCCTTGCATCCGCTCGCGTTTTGCCCCGCCCACAAGGGCGAGAATTCGCCACTGCCCAGGCTCTCGGCCTTGGCGCGTAGCGGCATGATGGCCGCCGTCGCCAGCGGGAAAGCGGGGGCGGCGGCACTCATCGGGCCCAGCTCCCTCATGATCCGGTTCACGATGCCGCGAGCGGGACGGCCGGTAAACAGGTTGGTGAGCGCCGTGATGCGGGCAGCATCACTTTTCAGGGCCGCGCGATGAACGGCGCTCGTCGTTGCTTCGGGACACAACATATAGGCCGTGCCGATTTGCACACCGGCCGCGCCGAGCGCCATCGCTGCCGCGACACCCCTGGCATCCGCGATGCCGCCCGTGGCGATGACCGGGATTTTCACCGCCTTCACGATCTGCGGCACGAACGCAAATGTGCCGACCTGGGTATCGAGATCGTCGGACAGAAAGTGGCCGCGATGACCTCCGGCCTCGAGCCCTTGAGCGATGACTGCGTCGACGCCACGCTCCTCCAGCCAGCGCGCTTCGTCGACGGTTGTCGCCGAAGACAGGATTTTGGCGCCCCAGCTACGCACCCGCGCCAGCAAGTCGGCCGACGGCAGGCCGAAATGAAAACTCACGACGGCAGGCCTGAATTCGTTCAGCGCGTCGGCAGTCGCGGCGCTGAAAGGGAAGCGCCCGGGCCCCGCGGCAATGGCGCTTGCATCGATTCCGTACTCGGCGAAGTACGGTGCAAGCGTCTCCCGCCATATCGCGTCGCGCTCGACGCTGGGCTCGGGCTGTGTATGGCAGAAGAAGTTTACGTTGAACGGCCTGCTGGTCTGCGCACGGATGGCTGACAACTCCTGGCGCATGGCTTCCAGACCGAGCAAGGCGCAGGGGAGCGAGCCGAGCCCGCCCGCATTGGAAACCGCAATGGCGAGCGCGCTGCCCTGCACGCCCGCCATTGGGGCCTGAATGATCGGGAGATCGATTCCGAGGAGCTTCTGCAGAATCATTGTCGGACCTCTTGCGCTAGTCACGCACTGTTGGCGCAGCCGCCCGGTTTGTAAATGCGTTGAGTGGATGCCGGATTATTGGCGAGCCTATTTGCCGGGCGGCGAGGACGGGCGAGCAACTCACCGCCACAGTTCGGGCACTTGCCGCCAAGGGGTCCGTCTGCACAGGATGCACAGAACGTACACTCGAACGAACAGATGCGCGCCTCGGTCGATTCAGGCGGAAGGTCCTTGTTGCAGCATTCGCAATTTGGTCTTAATTCAAGCACGTGAACCTCCTGATGGGAAAGCCATACCTTGGAAAACAGGCGGCACCGGAATGCAGGGGGGAACACCCAGCTGCGCGACAGTATGGCTCCCGCTTGACTGACCGCTCAAGCCACCCCCTTTGCCCATCGCCGTTCAAGCGGGCGACATGCCGGAAGAAAAGGAAAGGCACGGACGGAAAGCTGTAGGCGGATGACCCGCCAGGCTCACGGGATGGTCTCCCCGTCTTACCGGCGTCGAATGGGCGTGAACTTCAACATTCCCCGCCGATCCAATCCTTGCGCCCGGATCCTGCCATTTTCCTGCAATTGTGCAGACCAAGCCGGGCTGGATGGCATCGGTACCTCCCCCTGGTGCGGATGCGCCCGCTTCCGATCGCGGCATGCGGGCTGTGCAAGAACACGAAACAAGGAAAAGATCATGCGCAGACTGTTGATCATCGTTTGCTCGGCACTCCTTGCAGTGAGCGCTGGGTGCGCAACTCCCGGGGGATCGGGGACCGCGACGTCCGGCCAGGACTCGTCGCGATCGATGGGCGGCTATGGCGGTGGAGGTGGCGGCGGATACTGACCGACGCAAAGAGGCAGCACTCCTGCAAGACGGGTCGCGATCGCGACCCGATTTTTTTCCCGAAACCACTCTCCCCGCCCCGGATCAACCGTCACGGGAGTCTGTGCCTGAATGGGCTTTGAGAACTCGATTCACGCTTTCCGCGATTCGCCAACGCAGTCGTGCCCTCGTGCGTGAGACAATTCCGCTCTTGTGCCCGAACTTGCCGTGCCGCGCCTCACCGGAGTGCGCCCGACCGGCGAGGCGTCGGCGCCCCCAAACTTTCTCGAAGAAATCTACCGCGTCTGCATGACCTCTCTCGACAACTACACCGCATCCGACCTCATTAACTGGCTTGGCGCGGACGAGGTCGCGAAGGGGCGCGGCTACCTGTCGGCGGTATCGGCATTGCAGCGCAATGGCGAGATGCTGCTGGCGCGGGTGCGCGGCACGCGGATCACACCGTACGAGGTGGTCGTGCAGGTGGTCGGCGACGACCGGCGCGGCGGTGGTTTGCTGTCGCATTGCTCGTGTCCGGTTGGTCGCTCGTGCAAGCACGTGGCGGCGACACTGCTGGTGTGGCTGGCACAGCGCGCCGACCCGAACCGGCCACGCGAGCAAGTGCTGGCATGGATCGAAGCGTTCCGCGGGGTCGCGACCTCGCAGGAGATGCCCTCCCGCACCGCGACAAGCGCCACGCACGCGCTGCGCTACCTGATCCGGTTTCAGCCGGGCGCCCAACAGTACGGCGTGACTTGCTTCAAGGTGCGGCTCGACCGGCAGGGAGCGGTACGCAGCGCGGAGAGCTGGAACAACATCGAACGTGCGCTCGACATCCCGCCGGCCTTTGTCGACGACACCGATATGGAAATCCTGCGCCTGTTGTGGGCGCACAAGCCCCGCGGGCTTTCCTGGGGCGAGGCGCTGCCGCTGAACGGGCGCAATGCCGACGTGCTGATGGAGCTCTTGCTCGCCAGCGGTCGCGCGCACATCAACGAACTGACCGGCCCGGCGCTGACGGCCGGAGAGCCGCGGCCCGGCCGGCCGGAGTGGATCAACGCTTCCGACGGTCGGCGCGCGCCGGCGCTGCGCCTGACACCGCCCGCCGATCTGGTGTTGCCGCTTCTGCCGCCCTGGTACATCGACCGCAAGGCGAATGCTGCCGGACCGATCACGCTGGAGGCGCCGCCGGAGCAGATCGTGCACCTGCTGTCCCTGCCGCCGCTGACGCCGGTCGAAGCCGAACTGGTGAGCGCGACGCTGGCCGAGGTGGCGCCCGAATTGCCGCTGCCCTTGCAGATCGGCGAACCGCCGGTGCACCTCGACGGAACGCCGGTGCCGGTGCTGCGGGTGAATACGGCGCCTGTGAATGGCGTGAGCTTTCGCGATTATCCACGCTACGGCGTCGATGAATTCGACTATGCGACGCTCGCCTTCCGCTACGGTCCGCTGACGATCGAAGCTGGCGACACGGCAATGTTCCACACGCTGGAGGATGGCCGCAGCGCGCGCCTGGAACGTCACACCCGTGCCGAATCGGAGGCGGTGCGCCGGCTCGGGCGCGCAGGCCTGGGGAAAGTGCCATCGGGCAAAGTCCTGGCGGGCTACGAACGGCTGCCGGCGGACCTGTTCGGACTCGCCAGCGAGACCGACTGGGGCGCCTTCACCGCGAGCGAAATTCCCGCCTTGCGCGCCGAGGGCTGGGAGGTGGAGATGCCTGCCGATTTCCGTCATCTCGCGCTGGACATCGAGGCGCTGCTGCTCGACGTTGACGAGACCGACGGCGGCTGGCTCGACATTTCGCCGGGCATCGAGGTCGATGGTCGCCCGCTGGCGCTGGCGCCACTGTTGTCGGAACTGTTCACGCACGATTCGCGCTGGCTGGGCGGCGGGCTGGACCGCATCGAGGACACCGAGCCGATCATCCTGCACCATGAGCAACTCGGCCGCCTGCGGATTGCGGCGGCGCGCCTCAAGCCGCTGGTGGGTGCGCTGGTGGATCTGTTCGACCGGCCCGACGGCGTGTTGCGCGTGTCGCGGCTCGACGCCGTGCGCCTGGTCGATCTGGATCTGCCCGGGCGCGGTCGCGAAGCGCTGGCAGAGCTCGCGAAGCGCCTGCGCAACGCCGGCAATATGGTCGCGGTCTCGGCACCCAAGGGTTTCCGCGCCGAATTGCGCCCCTACCAGCTCGAAGGCCTGGCCTGGCTGCAGCATCTGGTGCGCCACGACCTGGCGGGCATCCTTGCGGACGACATGGGCCTGGGCAAGACGGCACAGGCACTCGCGCACCTGCTCACCGAGAAGCAGGCGGGCCGGCTCGACCGCCCCGCGCTGGTGGTCCTGCCGACCTCGCTGGTGTTCAACTGGCAGGCCGAAGCGGCGCGCTTCACGCCCAAGCTGAAAGTGCTGAATCTGCATGGCGCAGATCGCCACAGCCGTTTCGATGAACTGGAAGGCATCGACGTTGCACTGACGACCTATCCACTGCTGTGGCGCGACGCCGACGCGCTGCGGGCGCGCGAGTGGAGCCTGCTGATCCTCGACGAGGCGCAGACGGTGAAGAACGCCGCGAGCAAGGGCGCGCAGGTGATCCGCCAGTTGCGCGCGCGCCATCGCCTCGGCCTCACCGGCACACCGCTGGAAAACCACCTTGGCGAGCTGTGGGCGCAGTTCGACTTCCTGCTGCCGGGCTTTCTCGGCTCGCACAAGGATTTCACGCGCACGTGGCGCACGCCGATCGAAAAGCACGGCGACACGCAGCGCCGCGACCTGCTCGCCGCGCGCATCAAGCCCTTCATGCTGCGTCGACGCAAGGAAGACGTCGCCAAGGAGTTACCGCCGAAAACCGTGATCGTGCGCAGCGTCGGCCTCGACGGTGGGCAGCGCGACCTGTACGAGACGGTGCGTGCGGCGATGGACGAGAAGATCCGTTTCGAAATCGCCAGCAAGGGCTACGCGCGCAGCCAGATCGTGATCCTCGACGCGCTGCTGAAGCTGCGTCAGGTGTGCTGTGACCCGCGCCTGCTGAAAACGCCCGTCGCGGCGAAGGTGAAGGAGCGCGCCAAGCTCGACATGCTGATGGAGATGTTGCCGGAATTGATCGCCGAGGGGCGGCGCATTCTGGTGTTCTCGCAATTCACGCAGATGCTCGCGCTGATCGCGGCGGAACTCGACGCCGCCAACATCGGCTGGGTCAGCCTGACCGGCGACACGCGCGACCGCCGCATTCCGGTCGAGGATTTCCAGAAAGGCCGCGCGCCGGTGTTCCTGATCAGCCTGAAGGCGGGCGGCGTCGGACTCAACCTGACCGCCGCCGACACCGTGATCCACTACGACCCGTGGTGGAACCCGGCGGCCGAAAACCAGGCCACTGACCGCGCCCACCGTATCGGCCAGGACAAGCCGGTGTTCGTGTTCAAGCTGATCTGCGGCGGCAGCATCGAGGAACGCATCCTCGCCCTGCAGGATCGCAAGGCGGCTCTCGCGGCCGGCGTGCTGTCCGAGGATGCGAACGCACTGGCGAAATTCGGCGAGGCGGACATCAAGGCGCTGCTCGCGCCGTTGCCGCCAACCCCGCGCTGACGCGCGCCTGAATCGGATCGCCGGCGACGGGTTCGTGTCTTTCCATCGTCGACATCACACGGCTTCTCCGGCCAGCATCGCCGCCTTCGCGACCTCGTCGGCGCGGTACGAGGAACGCACCAGCGGTCCTGCCGCGACTTCGGCGAAGCCGAGTTCGAGCGCGCGCTCGCGTAGTCGCTCGAACTCGTCCGGCGCGACGTAGCGTTCGACCGGCAGGTGCGCCGGCGAGGGCCGCAGATACTGGCCCAGCGTGACGATGTCGCAGCCGTGCGCGCGCAGGTCGCGCAGCGTGTCGAGCACTTCGTCATCGGTTTCGCCCAAGCCAAGCATCAGGCCGGACTTCGTCGGCACGTCCGGCAGCCGCCACTTCACCGACTGCAGCAGCGCAAGCGAGCCGGCGTAGTCGCCCCCCGGGCGCGCGGCGCGGTACAGGCGCGGCACGGTCTCGATGTTGTGGTTGAAGACGTCGGGCGGGGTTGTCGCGAGGACGTCCAGCGCCACGGCCTCGCGGCCGCGGAAGTCGGGCGTCAGCACCTCGATGCGGATCGCCGGGACGGCAGTGCGTGTCGCCGCGATGCAGGCGGCGAAGTGGCCGGCGCCGCCGTCGCGCAGGTCGTCGCGATCGACCGAGGTGATGACGACGTAGCGCAGGCTCATCGCGGCGGCGACCTCGGCGAGTTGGCGCGGCTCGTCGGGGTCCGGGCGCGCCGGCCGGCCGTGGGCGACGTCACAGTACGGGCAGCGCCGCGTGCAGATGCTACCGAGGATCATGAAGGTCGCGGTGCCGCTACCGAAGCACTCGCCGATGTTCGGGCAGGCGGCCTCCTCGCAGACGGTGTGCAGCCGGTGGCTACGCAGGATCTGCTGCAGGCGCAGCACTTCCGGCGTGCCGGGGTCGCGCGCCCTGAGCCATGCTGGTTTGGGCGGCGACACGCGGCGGTCGTCGATCTTGACCGGTATGCGGGCGAGCTTGTCGGCGCCGCGCACGCCGCGGAGTTCTGGCATTGTTTGCATCGAAGTCGGCTCCTGTCAGAGGGGTTGCAGCAGGCCGGCCCGGCGAACGAAGCACCGGGCCGGCCGTCGGTCTTAGCCGAGGAAGCGTCCGATCAGGCGATTGACCTCGTTCGCGGCCTCCATCTGCAGCATGTGGCCCTGCTTCGGCAGCACCTCTACGAGCACCGGGGCCGTAAGGCCCTGGGCATGCGCCGCCGGGATGATGCGATCGTCCGCGCCCCAGATCACCAGCACCGGCTTGCCGAAGCGCGCCGCGGTTTCGCGCAGTACCGTTGCCTGGCGACCGTTCTCGAACAGGCTGCCGGCGAGCGTGCGCAACGCGTCACCAACGCCTTCGAGCCGCTTGTACTTCAGCATGTCATCGACGAGCTGGCGCGTGACCAGCGCCGGGTCCGCGAACAGTTCGGTGAGCAGCGGCTTCAGCGCACGGCGGTCGCCCGCTGCGACGAAACCGTCGATATAGGCGCCATTGATGTCCTCGCCGAGGCCAGCGCTCGCGATCAGCGTCAGCGAACGCACGCGTTCCGGCGCGGCGGCGGCGACCGTCAGCGACACCGCGCCACCCATCGAGTGGCCGACGAGATGCGCGGATTCGATGCCGACCGCGTCCATGAAGCCGGTCACCGCCGCCGCGAGCGCGCCGAGCGAGCCTTCGCCGACATCCTTGGACGACTCACCGTGGCCGGGCAGGTCGAGCGCATAGACTTCGCGATCCACGGCGAGCGCCGCGTGGTTGAACAGCCAGTTGTTGAGATCGCCACCGAAGCCGTGGATCAGGATCATCGGTTCGCCGACCTCCCTGCCCCGCTCACTGCCGCCCACTCCGAGCTTCAGGTAGCGCAGCTTCTTCCCGCCGACCTCGATCTTCTCGGGCGACGGGCCCGCATCCTCCTCGTCGCCAGTGGCCGGCGTGAAGTTCGCCATGAAGTCGGCAACCGCGGCGTCGATCTCAGCGTCCGCGACGTCGGCATCGGCGACGATGCCGAGGAGCCCCCCGACCGGCAGCACATCGCCCTCGCCGGCGCTTTGTCGGCGCAGCACGCCGGCCACCGAGGCTTCGACCGCGCCGGCGATCTTCTCGCTCTCGACTTCGACGATCTCCTCGCCAACGGCGATCGTGTCACCGAGCTTCTTCAACCAGCCGTTGACCTTGCCTTCCTGCATCGAAAGGCCCCATTTCGGCATCGTCAGGGTGTGGATTGCGGACATCAACGGTACTCCTTCACGCGGATTACAGCGGCCTCGACCGCGGCCGGACTCGGGACATACAGGTCTTCCAGCGCATCGCTGAAGGGCACCGGCACGTGCGGCGCGGTGACCGGCTCGATCGGCGCCTTCAGCGCGCCAAAGGCCTTCTGCGCGACCAGCCCGGCGATGTCGGACGCCATGCTGCAGCGCGGCGTAGATTCATCGACGACGACCAGCCGCCCGGTCTTCTCGACGCTTTCGAGGATCGTGTCCTCGTCGAGCGGCGAAGTGGTGCGCGGGTCGATCACTTCGCAATGGATGCCCTGCTTCTGCAGCGCGGCGGCTGCCAGCAACGCCTGATTCACCATGCGGCCAAAGGCGACGATGGTCACGTCGTCGCCTTCGCGAACGACGTTGGCCTCGCCGAAAGGCACGGTGTAGCTTTCCTCCGGCACATCGCCTTCCATCGTGTACAGCACCTTGTGCTCGAGGAAGATCACCGGGTCGTTGTCGCGGATCGACTGGATCAACAGGCCCTTCGCGTCGTACGGATTCGACGGCACCACGACCTTGAGCCCCGGAATGTGCGTGAACATGTTGTACAGGCACTGCGAGTGCTGGGCCGCGGCGCGGAAGCCCGCGCCGTACATCGCGCGGATCACGACCGGCGTCTGGGCCTTGCCGCCGAACATGTAGCGGAATTTCGCCGCCTGGTTGTAGATCTGGTCGAAACACACACCGATGAAGTCGACGAACATCAGCTCGGCGACCGGGCGCAGGCCGTTGCATGCGGCGCCGACCGCCGCGCCGACGTAGCCGGACTCCGAGATCGGCGTGTCGAGCACGCGGCCCGGGTACTTGTGGAAGAGGCCCTTGGTGACGCCGAGCACCCCGCCCCACGCATCCTCCTCGCCGGGCGCGCCGGCGCCGCCGGCGTTGTCCTCGCCCATGATGATGACGCTCGCGTCGCGCGCCATTTCCTGGTCCAGCGCCTCGTTGATGGCCTGCTGGTAGGTGATCTTTCTTGCCATTTGATGTCTCCTTGGAATCCTGTCGGGCGCTCAGTACGACACGTACACGTCGGTCAGCAGCTCGGCGGCTGCGGGTTTCGGGTCGGCTTTCGCGCGCACCACCGAGTCGTCGATCAGTGTTTTCACTTCGCGGTCGATCGCGTCGAGCTGCTCATTGGTGATCTCGCCGTCGGCGGTGACGCGGCGACGGAATTGCAGCAGGCAGTCCTTGGTTTCGCGGAGCCGCTGCACTTCGCCCGGCGCACGGTAGGTCTGCTGGTCGCCTTCGAAGTGGCCGTAGTAGCGGGAGAGCTTCACTTCCAGCAGCGTCGGCCCGCCGCCTTCACGGGCCCGCTTGATCGCTTCGCCCGCGGCCTGATGCACGGCGAAGAAATCGAAGCCGTCGACGATCACGCCGGGCATGCCGAAAGCCGGTGCGCGGTCGGCGATGTTTTCGCAAGGCACCGAGTACTTCGACGAGGTCGCCTCGGCGTAGCCGTTGTTCTCCGCGACGAAGATCGCTGGCAGCTTCCATACGGCGGCGAGGTTCATCGCCTCGAAGATCGTGCCCTGGTTCGATGCGCCGTCGCCGAAGAAGCACACGCCGACGTCCTTGGTGCCACGGATCTTCGCCGCCAGCGCAGTGCCGCAGATCAGCGGCCCGCCGCCGCCGACGATGCCGTTGGCGCCGAGCATGCCCACCGACAGGTCGGCGATGTGCATCGAGCCGCCTTTGCCCTTGCAGGTGCCGGTGGCCTTGCCCCAGATCTCGGCCATCATGCCGACCGGGTCCACGCCCTTGGCGATGCAGTGGCCGTGGCCGCGGTGGGTGCTGGCGATATAGTCGGTGCCGGTGAGGTGCATGCACACGCCGGTCGCCGAGGCTTCCTCGCCGGCGTAAAGGTGCACGAAGCCGGGGATCTCCCCGGTGGCGAAGTCGGTATGCACGCGTTCCTCGAACTCGCGGATGGTGCGCATGCTGCGGTAGGCCTTGAGCAGGCTCTCGCGATTCAGCGTCGTCGTCACGTCTGTCTCCTTCCTGGTTGATGGTCTTGCTGAGCGCTTGCAATGGCCGGCGGTGGATGCGCCGGACCATTCGCTCGTCGCAGGACTCATGTCGCACGCCACGTGCCAGATTGGCGGCAGCCGCGCCAGAACGGGCTTGCAGACACGCGCAAGGCATTGTTAGATAAGGAATGACAGATTCCGTGACCCGCCCTTTCGCGACGCGTGACGACCGCGCGCCGAGGCCGAAGCGCAAGACAGGTGCGTCATCGCCGGCACCATTCGTGAGACAGCTGCCTCACGCGCTGAGACACTTGTCCGCATTGCTTTCGCGGGCGACGCGGAATAGGCTGAAATCACAAGAAAAACGCCCATCCGCAATCTGATTCCGGCGCGCATAGACCGGAACGGAGGAGACACCATGCGAGAACATCAAGTCATTGCCGAGCACGTCGGGCGCGTCATCGACGTTGTGGAAAACGGCCTGCGCCTCGGTGGCGACAGCAACTTCGACCGGCTCGCGCGCTCGTGGCAGCGCTCGCTGAACGCTCACCAGGTGGACCCCGCCCTGGCCAACGTGCCGCGCGTCGTCACCAGCCAGGAACTGCGCGAACACCGCGACCGGCTCGAGACTTTCATGCGCATCTCGCGCGAAGGCCTCGACCGCCTGCACTCGCAGGTACTGCCGGCGAACTACTGCGTGCTGCTGACCGATGCGACCGGCGTGACGCTGGACTTCCGCACCGTGCCGGGCCTCGAGCGCGAGTTCCGCGACGAAGGCTTCCGCGTCGGCACCTGCTGGTCGGAAGAACACGAAGGCACCTGCGGCATCGGCACCAGCGTCGTCGACGGCCAGCCAACGCTGGTGCATCGCGACGAGCATTTCCGCTCGCACAACATCGGCTTCACCTGCAGCGCGGCGCCGATCTTCGGCCTCGACGACCAGCCGGTCGCGGTGCTCGACGCTTCCGCGCTGAACTCGCCCTCGCAGCGCGAAAGCCAGCTGCTGGTGTTCCGCATGGTCGTCGAGAAGGCGCAGCTGATCGAAAACGCTTTCGCGTACTACAACCTGCGCCCCTATTGGGTGCTGCAATGCGGCCGGCTCGCCGAATTCCTCAGCGTGCAGACCGACTACATCGTCGCCTTCGACGACGGCGGGCGGCTCGTCGGCGGCAATCGCCGCGCCAAGCTCGAACTGCTGAGCCGTGACGGCGTGACGCCGCTGTTCGTGCACGACTTGTTCGAATGCACCGCCAACGACATCCTCGCCGCCGCCCACGCCCGCCCCGGCCAGCCCTTCCCGCTGCGCCTGCAGGGCTCGGGCGAGCGCATTTTCGCCCAGCTGCGCGCGCCGGCGGCCCGCAGCCGGGCGAGCGCACCCGCGCCGGCGCGCGACACGGCGATGGATGCCGCCTGCGGGGAAACCAAGGTGCGCGGCTTCAGCCACCTCGCGCTCGGCGACGCGCGCCTGCGCGGCAACGTCGAACGCGCGCTGAAGATCGCCAACCGCGACATTCCGGCGATGCTGCTCGGCGAGACCGGCACCGGCAAGGAAGCCTTTGCGCGCGCGCTCCACGACTACAGCGAACGCCACCTCAAGCCCTTCGTCGCGCTCAACTGCGCGGCGATTCCCGAGAACCTGATCGAGAGCGAACTCTTCGGCTACCGCGACGGCGCCTTCACCGGCGCACGCACCAAGGGCGCGCGCGGCAAGATCCTGCAGTCGGATGGCGGCACGCTGTTCCTCGACGAGATCGGCGACATGCCGCTGCAGTTGCAGAGCCGGCTGCTGCGCGTGCTCGCCGAAGGCGAAGTGCTGCCGCTGGGCGCCGAAACCGCGACGCCGGTCCAGCTCCACATCATCTGCGCGACGCACCAGAACCTACCCGAACTCGTGCGCCAGGGGCGCTTCCGCGAAGACCTCTACTACCGCCTCAACGGCGCGGTGTTCCTGCTGCCGCCGCTGCGCGAGCGCGAGGACATCGGCGACGTGATCGCCAAAGTGCTGCAGGAAGAAGCGGCGGCGATGGAGCGCCCCGAGCTGCGGCTCGACTCCGACGCCCGCGCCGCGCTGATGCGCCATGCCTGGCCCGGCAACATCCGCCAGCTGCGCCACGCGATGCGCTACGCCTGCGCCATCGCCGACGGCAACGCGCTGCGCATCGAGCATTTCCCGGTGGACCTGTTCACGGCACCGGGCGGCTTCGCCAAGCCGGCGCCCGTTGCCGCACTGCCCGCCGACAGCCCGGTCACAAGCCGCACGCCAGCCGCGCCGCGCCAGGCGCCGCTCGACCTCTCGGATGCGGAGGCCGCACTGCGCGCGCGCATGATCGAGATCCTGCAGCGCAACCACTGGCAGGTCACGGTGTCGGCGCGCGAACTGGGCATGTCGCGCGCGACCTTCTACCGCAAGCTCGCGCGGCTGCAGATCGTCGCACCGAACCAGCGCGACGCGGCCTATCCGGACGGCACTCCCTGGCGCCAGCCGTCGTGACACCGGCATTTCCCGCGCAGTTTCCCATTCACTCGGCCGGCTGCCGGCCAAGGTACTGCAGGTAGGCGACGAGCTCCCAGATCTGCTCGACGCTAAAGGCGCCGCCCCACGGTGGCATCACGTCGGCGCCGGTGCGTCCGCGCGTGATCGTGTCGAATGCGAACTGCGGCGGCAAATCGGTGCGCCCCCTGAAGTCCGGCGCCCGTCCGCCCTTGCCTTCGAAGCCGTGGCAGTAGCCTGCGCAGGTCTTGTTGAAGCGCTTGCGCCCGGCCTCGATGCGCGCCGGATCGTCCAGATCGACGGCCGCAGCCGACGGCGCCCCCGCCTGGATCGACACCGCAGCGGCTTCCGCCCCACCCGCAGGCGGAGCCACCGCCGCGCACTCGAAAGTGAATGCCAGCCCCAACAACAGCCATCCGCGCACCGGAGAGCCCCGCTGCACTGTCGCGGCAGCACTGCGCATGCGATCGATGTTCATCTGGTTCGCTCCACTTCATGTCCGAAAAAATCCCGGGGCGACGCAACGACGCCCCGGGCGAAATGGGCTGCAGGCCAGCCCGGAGGAAGTACTCGATAGCCGCTACTGCAGCGTGAACGCGATCAGCGCCGCCCCGCCCGGCAGATCCTTGATCTGCGGATAGGCCCCGGCGAGAAAGCCCGGTGCGTGCGAGCCGAGCCCGGTCGGCACGACGATGTACTGCCTGCCGCCGGCGGCGTAACTCACCGGCCCGCCGCGCAGCCCCGAGCCGGCGTTGAAGCGCCACAGCTCCTTGCCGGTGTCGGCGTCATAGCCGTAGATGCGCCCCTCCATGTCGCCGGTGAACACCAGCCCGCCGGCAGTGGTCAGCACGCTCGACAGCGGCGGCATGTCATAGCGGATGCTCCACTTGCGCTTGCCCGTCAGCGGATCGCGCGCATCGAGACGCCCATGCGGCTTGTCGTCCGGCGGCGGCACCAGCTTGATCTCGTCGATGCCCAGCGACAGCGCCGAGATCGGCGTCAGGTTCGCCGGATCGTCGCGCCCGGCCACCACCTCGTTGCACACCTCCATGCCGTGCGAGTACCACAGGCCGGTCCCCGGGTTGTATGCACCGTGGTTCCAGCTCCTTGCGCCGAGCAGGTTCGGACAGAAGGTCTTGCGTTTGCCCTCCTCCGGATACACCGGGTCGATCAGGCGGCCGCTCTTCGGGTCGATGCCCTTGACCCAGTTCACGTGCTGCGCGAACTGCCACACGTTCTCGAGCTGGCCGTCGTCCTTGTCCATGACGAACACGAAGCCGCCCTTGTTGAGGTGCACGATGCGCTCCTTGCCGTCCTTGTCCCTCACCATCAGCGCCTCGTACGCCGAGTCGAAGTCCCACGAATCGTGCGGAATCTCCTGCCGCGCCCACTTCAGCGTGCCGCTCTTCGGGTCGAGCGCGAGCAGACTCGCGGTGTGCTTGTTGTCGCCCTTGCGATCCGCATTGAAGTAATCCGGCGCCGCGTTCGACGTGCCGATGTAGATCGTCCCGGTGCGCGGATCGTAGGTGCCCGGCATCCACGCGCTGCCGCCGCCCTTCGCGCGACTGTCGCCGGGCCAGCTCGCCGGATCGTCTTTGAGGATGTCGAAGGTCCACGCCGGCTTGCCGGTATCCGCATCGACCGCGTAGATCTTGCCGCTGATCGGCTGGTCGCCGCCGGTCGTTCCGCCGAACAGGATATCGCCGGCGAGCTGCGGCGGCGCCGAGAACAGCGCGCCGTACTGGGTCTTCATGTCGGTGAGCTGCGTCGACCACAGCTCCTTGCCGGTCTTCTGGTCGAGCGCGACGAAGCGGCCGTCGAGCGTGCCGAGGAAGACCTTGCCGCGCCCCACCGTCACGCCGCGACTCGCCGCCGCATAGAACACCTGCTTCGACAGCGGATTGAGCTTCGCCGCGTAATGCCACAGCGTGCGCCCGGTCGCGGCATCGACCGCCCACACATTGTTCTCGGCCGACACGTAATACAGCACCCCGTCGATGACGATCGGGGTCGCCTGGATGCCGTGAGTGATGTTGCCCGGCTGGTGGATCCACGCGACCTTCAGCTGCCCCACGTTGGACTTGTCGATCTCCTTCAGCGGGCTGAAGCGCCACGCGTTGTAACTGCGGTGATACTGCGGCCAGTCGTTCGGCGCTTCGTAGCCCGGCCCCGGCTCGGCAGCGGCGGTGAGGGCCAGCAGCAGGGCGCCGGCCAGCGCAGCCGGGCGCAGCGCTCCGGCGAAGGGAAGGGAATTCATGTGCGTCTCCATGATCGGTTCAGGCAGCGGATTCGGCGAGTCGGCAGACCGGGGCCTACCACGCATACGCGTACTTCAGGTTCAGGCTGTTCGTCGCACCGTGGCTGTCGCCATCGAGTCCGCGGGAATAGCGCAGGGTCAGCGACTGGTTGCCGTAATACTTGAACATCACGCCGAGGCCCGCCGTGGTCTCGTGGCTGCGCGCGACCTTCTGGCCGGTCGCCTTGTTGGTCCAGCTGCCCTGCTGCTCGTAGTCGAGGCCGACGAAAGGCTCGACGACGTCGTTGAGGGCGTAGCCGACACGGTGATTGGTGTGGAACACGTTCGCCGGCGTGGCATCCGCGGCATTCGACTCGCCGAAGAAGACGAAGCCCGCGTCGGCGGTGTAGGACCACTTGCCCAGCTGCACATCCCAGAACACGCTCGACAGGTTCTTCCAGCCGTCGCCACCGCCGATGTCGCTGTCGCCGACCGGAACTTGCACGAAGCTCTGGAAACCGACGGTCGAATTCGGGCTCGGCTTGTACCAGATCGCCGGCCCGGTCAGCGGATCGCCGATACCGCTCGCCGACGTGTTCGCCCGAGTGTTGCGAATACCCACCTCCGGCACGATCACTTCGTATGCCAGTCCGATGTTGCGATGCGACTCCGGCGACCAGAAGCGCACGTACTTCGTCAGCCCGACCAGCACCTCGCTCTTCGGCGTCGCGCGCCGATCGCCACCGCTGTCCCACACCCGGTCGGCACGCTGGAAAGTCGCGTACTGGACAAGGACGTTGAACGGCTGGAAGCCGACCGGCAGCTCGTACTCGTGCGGACCGATCACGTCGAGCGTGACCTGCGCCGCCGCCGGCGCGCCGTGAGCGATCGCCGCAAACAGTGTTGCGACGCGAAGAAGCCGGCGCACAGGGCGGCTCCGGATGTTGCTGGGCATGGATGTCTCCTTTGGTCCTGTTTTTGTGGCGATACACGCTACGAAGGGAGGCCGGTGTGATGCGCCCTTCCCACCCCTCTCGGTAACAGCGTCGCGACTTCCATGCCAATGCGCGGATATTTTTAAATTCAATGACTTGCGTTACACACTCAGGCGCAACAAGGGAAACAGCTGTCTCGAAGGAGTTGCGACGGCTGAGACACGCGAGACAGGTGTCGCAGCCACTGCGCTCACGCTGTCGGGGTGGGCGGCTGTCGCCGGGGGTGAGACAATCGCCATCTCATCCAGTCCCGAGTCCGCCATGTCCGCCGACGTTGCCCTGCCGATCGCCGCAATCGTCTACAAACCCACCGATCACATCGAACCGGTGCTGCTTGAAGCCGCGCGCGCGCTGGCACAGCAGGGGGTACAGCTCGGCGGCGTGCTGCAGCACGACATCCCGACCACGATCGACGACCCCTGCGGCATGGAACTCGAAGACCTCGCCAACGGCGAACGGTTTGCGCTGTCGCAGGATCTGGGCAGCGGTTCGGAAGCCTGCCGCCTCGACCCCAATGCGCTGGCGCATGCGGCGGTCGCGGTGCGGGGCGCCCTCGAACGCGGCACCGAACTGGTGTTCATCAACAAGTTCGGCGCGCAGGAAGCCTGTGGCTCGGGCCTGCGCGCCGAAATGGCGATGGCCGTGACCAGCGGCGTGCCGGTCATCACTGCGGTCGGCGAACGTTTCCTGCCGGAGTGGCAACACTTCACCGGCGGCCACTCGACCTTGCTCGACGCAAAAGTGGAAAGCATCCTGGCGTGGTGGGCCGGCCTCGCACGGCGGGCCTGACGCCGATGGAATGCCGTCACGCCTGCGCGGCGTGCTGCATCGCGCCGTCGATCTCGAGTCCGATTCCCGGCATGGCACGCGGCAAGCCTGCGGGCGTGCGCTGCATCCAGCTCGACGACGCCGACCGCTGCCGCCTGTTCGGCGACCCGCGCCGTCCGGCGGTATGCAGCAGCCTTAGCCCGCAGCCGCAGATGTGCGGCGAACATCGCGAAGCGGCGCTGATCTGGCTCAGCGAACTCGAAGCGCTGACGGCGCCGCCTGACGCCCTTACGTCCTGTTTCCGCTGACACGCACTTTCCGCCGCAGCGCAGCATGGCGACGGGGTATCATCGCCCCTTTCGCACTTCCCACCCACCGGCCGTGCGCCGCCCCGCTCCATGGATTTCTCCCAACTTCTCGTCGCGCTGATCCTCGGCATTCTCGAAGGCCTCACCGAATTCCTGCCGATTTCCTCCACCGGCCACCTGATCATCGTCGGCGACCTGCTCGGGTACAACGATGACGCCAGCAAGGTGTTCAAGATCGTCATCCAGCTCGGAGCGATCCTCGCGGTGTGCTGGGACTACCGCGAGCGGCTCACGAAAGTGGCATGCGGCTTGGCGAGCGACCGCAGCGCACAGCGCTTCGTCGGCATGCTGCTGATCGGATTCCTGCCCGCGGCAGTGCTCGGCGTGATGTTCCACTCGAAGATCAAGGCCCTGCTGTTCAACCCGCTGACCGTCGCCACCGCGCTGGTGATTGGCGGCCTCGTGATCCTTTACCTAGAAAAGCGCAGCTACCACCCGCGCATCAATGCCGTCGACGAAATGCGCTGGCCGGACGCCCTGAAAGTCGGCTTCGCCCAGGCGCTGGCGATGATCCCCGGCACCTCGCGCTCGGGCGCGACGATCATGGGCGGACTGGTGTTCGGCCTGTCGCGCAAGGCGGCGGCCGAGTTCTCGTTCTTTCTCGCGATCCCGACGATGTTCGCCGCCACCGCCTACGACCTCTACAAGAACCGCGCGCTGCTCGACATGGGCGACCTGCCGGTGTTCGCGGTCGGCTTCGTCGCCGCCTTCTTTGCCGCGATGTGGGCGGTGAAGACCTTCATCCGCTTCATCTCCAACCACACCTTCATCGCCTTCGCGTGGTACCGCATCGTGTTCGGACTGATCGTGCTGGCGACCTGGCAGTTGGATCTCGTCGCATGGAGCGATTCCTGATCGCGGCATCAAGCGCGCCCTGCGTCACTGATCCGTCGGGCGGTTACACTTGGCGATCCGCTCTCCGCCACCCCGTTGATACGATGATCATCTACCTGCACGGTTTCCGCTCAGCGCCTTCGTCGATCAAGGCACAGGCACTGCAAAGCCACATGGCCGCCAAGGGCCTCGGCAACGCCTTCTGGTGCGAACAGCTGCCGGTGGCACCGCAAGTCGCGATCGCGCGCATCGAAGCCCAGATCGCGCACTGCCGCCGCGAACAGCCGCAACACCCGCCGACCCTGGTCGGCAGCTCGCTCGGCGGCTACTACGCAACGCACCTGGCGGAAAAGCACGACCTCAGGGCGGTGCTCGTAAACCCGGCCGTCGTCGCCCCGCTGTCGCTCGAAGCCTACGTCGGCGAACAGACCAATCTGTACACCGGCGAAACCTTCGCATTCACACACGAATACATCGCGCAACTGCGCGCGATCGACGTCGCGACGATCACCCGCCCGCACAACTTCTGGCTGCTGGTCGAAACCGGCGACGAAGTGCTCGACTACCGCGACGCGGTGACGAAATACACCGGCGCGCGCCAGACCGTGCTCGAAGGCGGCGACCACGGCTTCTCGCGCTGGACCGACTACCTCGACGACGTCCTCGTCTTTGCCGGGATCACTGCCAAATGAGCACGCCCGCCGGATTCGACCCCCGCCGCTTCAAGGCGCAGGAACGTGCAGGCTTCAATCGCATTGCCGCGCGCTACGCCGAAGGTGCCCACCTGCGCGCCGACCTCGCCACGGCCCTGCTCGATGCAGCGAAGCTCGCGCCGGGTCAGCGCGTGCTCGACCTCGCCAGCGGCCCCGGCCTGCTCGCCCGCGAAGCCGCGGCGCGCGTCGCCCCGGACGGCTGGGTGCTGGCGAGCGACATCGCCGAAGGCATGCTCGCCGAAGGCGCACAACGCGCCGCCGACGAAGGCTGCGCCGACACGCTATCCTTCGCCGCCGCCGACGCCGAACACCTGTGCCTGCCCGACGCCAGCTTTGACCGCGTCCTCGCCGGCCTCGCGCTGTTCATGTTCCCGCATCCGCAACAGGCGCTCACCGAAATGCGCCGCGTGCTGCGCCCGGGCGGACGCCTCGCGCTATCGGTGTGGGGGCCGCGCGATGTCGTGCCGCTGATCTCGCGCGCACAGGACTGCATCGCCCGCCTGCTGCCAGCCCCGAAAGTCCCGCGCCCCTCGGTGTTCCGCTTCGGCGACGCCGATGCGCTGGTCAGCGCACTCACCACGGCCGGTTTTTCCGACCTGCGCATCGAACCCTGCCGCTTCACGTGCCATTTCGCCGATTCCGAAAGCTACTGGCAGGCCTTCCTCGACCTCGCCGGTGGCGCCGCCGAAGCCCTGTCGCGACTGCCGGAAGCGACCCAGGTCACGCTGCGCGCCGCCGTCACGGGCGACCTCGAAGCCCATCGCAGCGCCGACGGTGCCGGATATTCGGTCGACGCCCTCGCGCTGGTCGCAATCGCTCAGGCATGAATTCCACGCTGGTCATCGACGCGCCTGCGCGCCGTCAGGGCACGCTCGCCGCATTCGCCGCCTTCGTCATCTGGGGGCTCGCGCCGCTCTACTTCAAGGCCGTCGGCAGCGTGCCGCCAAGCGAGATTGTTGCCCACCGCATCGTGTGGTCGCTGGTCTTCCTCACCGCACTGCTCGCCTTCGGGCGCGGCTTCGGCGGCCTGTGGCGCCTGCGCAGCCAGCCACGCCTGATCGGCGTGCTCGCCTTTGCCGCGCTGCTCACCAGCAGCAACTGGCTGGTCTACGTGTGGGCGATCTCGGTGGACCGCCTCATCGAAGCCACCCTCGGCTACTTCATCAACCCCTTGATGAGCATCCTACTCGGCCGTCTGGTCCTCGGCGAGCGCCTGCGCCCACTGCAACAGGCGGCGGTCGCACTCGCCAGCGCCGGCGTGCTGTGGCGCGTGTGGCAGGTCGGCAGTCCGCCGTGGATCGCCCTGTTCCTCGCCACGACGTTCGCCGTCTACGGGCTGCTGCGCAAACGTGCCCCGGTCGATGCGATCAACGGCCTGTTCGTCGAAACCCTGGCGACCGCACCCATCGCGATCGGCTGGCTGGCCTGGCTCGCCAGCCAGGGAACCCTGCACTTCGGCGACGACCCCCTCACCGACGCCTTGCTGCCGCTGGCCGGCGTCATCACCGCCGTACCGCTGATGCTGTTTGCCGTCGGCGCCAAGCGCCTGCCGCTCTCGACGATCGGTTTCGTGCAATACATTGCCCCGAGCCTTGGCTTCCTGCTCGCCGTGTTCGCCTTCGGCGAGCCCTTCGATGCAGGCCAGCTCGTCGGCTTCGCGATGATCTGGGCGGCGCTCGCGATCTACTCCGTCGATATGCTGCGCACCAGCCGCAGCACCGCTGCCGCGGCCGCCTAGCGTTTTCAGCCGGCGCACGGCCGCGCCGCGCTCAGCGCCCGACGGTCGAATCCATTAAACTGTCGGGCTTGCTCATGTATGGCGGTCGCCGATGTTTCTGCTGTTCGAAGAGGATGGGGCCTTCAAGGCCGGGACCATCCTCGCTGATAACGACTCTTCCCTGCAGGTCGAGACCTCTCACGGCAAGCGCGTCAAGCTGAAGAGCAACCACGTGCTGATGCGCTTCCGCGAACCCTCGCCGGCGGAACTGCTCAGCCGCGCCGAAGCGGGCGCCGAAGAGCTCGATACCGCCTTCCTGTGGGAAGTGTGCGGCGACGACGAATTCGCCTTTGACGAGTTCGCCACCGAATATCACGGCCACACGCCGAACGCGGTCGAATCCGCGAGCATCCTGTTGCGCCTGCATTCGGCCCCGATCTATTTCCACCGCAAGGGGCGCGGACGCTTCCGCAAGGCGCCTGCCGAGATCCTGCAGGCCGCACTCGCCGGACTGGAAAAGAAGCGCCAGCAGGCCGAGTCCATCGAGCGCATGCGCGCCGAGCTGGTCGAAGGCCGGATGCCCACGGAGCTCGCCGGCATGCTGCCGCAGCTGCTGTACCGCCCCGACCGCAACCGCGTCGAAACCAAGGCTTTCGAGGCCGCCTGCGTGGACGCCGGCCTGTCCGCGCCGCGCCTGCTGCTCAAGTGCGGCGCGCTCGCCTCCAGCTACGACTTCCATTACAACCGCTTCCTGTTCGAATACTTCGAGGACGGCACCGCCTTCCCCACCTTCGACCCGCCCCACGATCCGGCCGACCTGCCGCTCGCGAAGGTCGCGGCCTTTTCGATCGATGACGCCACCACCACCGAAATCGACGACGCCTTCTCGGTCACCCCGCGCGAAGGCGGCGGCTGGCGCATCGGCATCCACATCGCCGCCCCGGCGCTGGGCTTCGCACGCGGCTCGGCACTCGACGCGATCGCGCGCCGCCGCCTGTCGACGGTCTACATGCCGGGCAACAAGATCACCATGCTGCCCGACGCGGCGGTCGAAGCCTTCACGCTCGCCGCGGGACGCGACTGCCCGGCCGTGTCGCTGTACCTCGACCTCACCGCCGCGCTGGCCGTCGTCGGCCAGGAAAGCCGCGTCGAGCGCGTCCCCATCGTTGCCAACCTGCGTCATCACGACATCGAGCCGCTGTTCAACGAACAAGTGTTGCACGAGCACAGCGACGGGCCGGATTTCCAGTGGAAACGCGAACTCACACTGCTGTGGGACCTCGCCACGGTGCTCGAAGCCGGCCGCGGCAAGGCCGAGGACAACCGGAACCAGGTCGATTTCAACTTCTACGTCGACTGGCAGACGCACACCACCGACGGCCCCGGCTACGTCACCATCAGCCAGCGTCGCCGCGGTTCGCCGCTCGACAAGCTGGTCGCCGAGCTGATGATTCTCGCCAACTCCACCTGGGGCAAGCTGCTCGACGACGCCGGCATTCCGGGCCTTTACCGCGTGCAAAGCGGCGGCAAGGTGCGCATGACAACGGCGGCCGGCCCGCACGACGGCCTCGGCGTCGACTGCTACGCCTGGTCGAGCTCGCCGCTGCGCCGATACGTCGACATGGTCAACCAGTGGCAGATCATCTCGGTGCTGCGCGACGAGCCGCCCGCCTTCGCACCGAAGTCCGCCGACCTGATGGCGGCGCTACGCGACTTCGAAATCACCTACGCCGCCTATGCCGACTTCCAGCGCCAGATGGAACGCTACTGGTGCCTGCGCTGGCTGCGCCAGCAACCGGGCATCGCCGTCGACGGCAAGGTGCTGCGCGACAATCTCGTGCGCCTCGACAGCATTCCGCTGATGGTCAAGGTGCCCTCGCTGCCGGTGCTGCTCTCCGGCACCCGTGTGCGCCTGACGATCGAGAACAGCGACCTGCTGGATGTGGACATCCACGCACGCTACGCCGAGACACTCGCCGAACCCGACCCCGCCGAAGCCGCGGACTCCGCGCTCGAAGGCAGCTGAGCACACCGCAGGCATGGCGAGCAGGCACTCCCACACCTCCTCCGGCGCAGCTGCCGGCGGCGCACTGGCGCAGTACGGTGCGCGCATCGGCGCATTTTTCGGCGGAGACGCGCGCCTTGCCGGCGCGTTCGCCATCTCGCTCGCCCTGCACGCCCTGGTGCTCGCGACCGGCTTCATCATGCCCGATCGACCGTCGCCGCGCGAACGCGACCGCGGCCTCGAAGTCGTGCTGGTTAACGCCCGTCATGCGCGCGCCCCCGACAAACCCCAGGTGCTCGCCCAGGCCAACGTCGACGCCGGCGGCAACAGCGAACAGGACCTGCGGGCGAAATCGCCGCTGCCTCCGCAGAATGCGCGACGCGAAGGCGACGCGCTGACCGAGATGCGCAAGCGCACCACGCCGCAAGCCACCGCACGCCCCGCGGTCTTGACGGCACAAAAGGCCGCGGCAAGCACCCCCGCCGTCCCGCCGCAGCCGGAACAGGCTGCCAACGAACCCCGCGCGTCCGGGCTGGACCTGCTCGACAGCGCCGCGGCCGTTGCCCGGCTCGAAGCCGAGATCGATCGCAAGCTTGAAGAGTACGCCAAGCGTCCGCGCAAGAAATTCATCGGCGCACGCGCCAAGGAATACCGCTTCGCGCAGTACGTCGAGGACTGGCGCCAGAAGATCGAGCGCGTCGGCACCCTGAATTTCCCCGACGCCGCACGCGGCCGCCTGTATGGCAGCCTGCTCCTGTATGTGGCGATCCGTGCCGACGGCTCGGTCGAACGCGTCGAGGTCCAGCGCTCTTCCGGCGAACCCGTCCTCGACGAAGCCGCAAAGCGCATCCTGCTGCTGGCTGCGCCCTTCGCGCCCTTCCCCAACGACATCCGCGCCGACACCGACATCGTCGAAATCGTGCGTACCTGGACCTTCACCAACGCAGACAGAGTCACCGCGAACTAGTCATGGACCGCTACGCCGTCATCGGAAACCCCATCTCCCACAGCAAGTCACCCGCGATCCATGCCGCCTTTGCGGCACAGACCGGCCAGTCGCTGACCTACGAGGCGCTGCTCGGCCCGCTCGATGCCTTCGCCGCGACCGTCGCACAGTTTCGCGCCGCCGGCGGGCGCGGCATGAATGTCACGGTGCCCTTCAAGCTCGAAGCCTTCGCCCTCGCCCGGCGCCATTCGCCGCGCGCGCAGGCGGCCGGCGCGGTCAACACCCTGGTATTCGACGCCGACGGCATTTTCGGCGACAACACCGACGGCGCCGGACTGGTGCGCGACCTCACCCACAACCTCGACTGCCCGCTCGCCGCTCGCCGCATCCTGTTGCTGGGGGCGGGCGGCGCCGCGCGGGGCGTGCTGCTGCCCTTGCTCGCCGCGCGCCCCGCACGGCTCACGCTCGCCAACCGCACCGTCGCACGCGCCGAGGCGCTGGTCGCGGACTTCGCCCAGCGCGCCGGCGACGCGCCACTCGACGCCTGCGGTTTCGCCGATCTCGCCGGACGCCAGTTCGACGTCGTCATCAACGCCACCGCCGCCAGCCTCGCGGACGAAGCACCGCCGCTGCCGCCCGGCCTGTATGCGCCGGGGGCGCTCGCCTACGACATGATGTACGGTCGTGGCGACACCCCCTTCCTCGCCGCGGCACGTGCCGATGGCGCCGCGCGCCTCACCGACGGCCTCGGCATGCTGGTCGAGCAGGCTGCCGAAAGCTTCCTGCTGTGGCGCGGCGTGCGCCCCGATACGACGCCCGTGCTGGCGGACCTGCGCCGCCAGATCGAGGGTCGATGAAAACGGCCCTGCGCCGCATCGGCTGGGCGCTCGCGGCGGTCGCCGCGCTGGTGTTGTTGTATCAGCTGTGGATCTTCACGCTGGTGCTGTGGTGGAACCACTTCAACCCTTCCACCACCAGCTTCATGGACCTGCGGCTCGACGAGTTGCAAGAAAAGCGCCCGAACATCGAACTGCGTCACGACTGGGTGCCCTACGAGCGCATCTCCATTCACCTGAAGCGCGCAGTCATCGCCGCGGAAGACGATAGTTTCATCGAACACGAAGGTTTCGACTGGGAAGGCATCCAGCGTGCGCTGGAAAAAAACCAGCGCAAGGGCAAAGCGGTTGCCGGCGGCTCGACGATCAGCCAGCAACTGGCCAAGAACCTCTTCCTGTCGCCCTCGCGCAGCTACTTCCGCAAGGCGCAGGAAGCTGTCATCACGGTGATGATCGAAGCCGTTTGGAGCAAGCGCCGCATTCTCGAGGTCTACCTCAACGTCGTCGAATGGGGCACCGGCATCTTCGGCTGCGAAGCTGCCGCGCAGCGTTACTACGGCATTCCGGCCAGTCGCCTCGGCGCCGATCAGGCCGCACGGCTCGCGGTGATGCTGCCCAATCCGCGCAAGTACGAGAAGCAGTTCGGCCCGCGCCTCGCCGCCCACGCGGCACGCATCCGCGGACGCATGGGGTACGCGCAGGTACCCTGAACCCCCTTGTTGGCCGCAGGTGCGCAACGCCGCTTGCGCATTGCAACAAATTCGGTTTCCCGGGGTCGCAAGAGCGGCGCGAAGTCCGTAGAATTCGCGCCTTACGACAGATCCCCCACACCCACCGGAGGCGCCGATGAGCGAGCAAGACGAACGCCACCCGGACGACGTACAGCAGCACCTGCGCGAAGTGCAGGAACTGCTCGGGCGCCACAAGGTGGTGGAGGATCTTGTGCATCGGCAGGACATGCCGCGCCACGAACTGGTCGAGGGCCTGGTGCACAAGCAGCACCTGGCCGAGCTGCAGAATCATCTCGATCGCCTCCATCCGGCCGACATCGCCTACATCCTCGAAGCCCTGCCACTCGAAGACCGGCTGTTCGTCTGGGATCTGGTCAAGGCCGAACGCGACGGCGACATCCTGCTGGAAGTCTCCGATGCCGTGCGCGAGTCGCTCATCGAGACGATGGACCCGCACGAGCTCAAGGCCGCTGCGGAAACCCTCGACGCCGACGAACTCGCCGACCTCGCGCCCGACCTGCCGCCCGAGGTCATGCAGGACGTGTTCCTGTCGCTCGACAGCGAGGAACGCGAACAGCTGCGTGCCGCGATGTCCTTTCCGGAGGACTCGGTCGGCGCGCTGATGGACTTCGACATGGTCACCGTCCGCGAGGACGTCACCCTCGAAGTCGTGCTGCGCTACCTGCGCCGTTTCGACGAGCTGCCGGACCACACCGACAAGCTCTTCGTCATCGACCGCGAAGACCACCTGAAGGGCATCCTGACGCTCGAATCGCTGCTCATCAACGACCCCGACATGGCGGTCACCGCAGCGATGCACAAGGAAAACGTCATCAGTTTCGAACCGCAGGACGAGGCCGACGACGCCGCCCAGGCCTTCGAGCGCTACGACCTTGTCTCGGCACCGGTCATCGACGCCGACAGGCGCGTCATCGGCCGCCTCACCGTCGCGGACGTCGTCGACTACATCCGCGAGGAATCCGAGCACGAGATACTCAGCAACGCCGGTCTGCGCGAAGAAGAAGACATCTTCGCGTCGGTATGGGATTCGGTGAAGAACCGCTGGTCCTGGCTGGCGGTGAATCTGGTCACCGCCTTCATCGCCTCACGCGTGATCGGCGCGTTTGAAGGTTCGATCGAAAAGCTTGTCGCCCTCGCCGCGCTGATGCCGATTGTCGCCGGCATCGGCGGCAACTCCGGCAACCAGACGAGCACGATGATCGTGCGGGCGATCGCGATGGGCCAGGTCGAACAATCCGCGATGCAGCGCCTGATGAAGAAGGAAGTCGGCGTCGCGCTGTTCAACGGCCTCGTCTGGGGCGGCCTGCTTGGCGTACTCGCATGGTGGCTCTACGGCAGCGCATCGCTGGGCCTCGTGATGACCGCCGCGATGACGCTGAACCTGCTGCTCGCCGCGTCGGCCGGCGTCGGAATTCCGATGCTGCGCATGAGGCTTGGCGCCGACCCGGCGATTGGCGGCTCGGTGATGGTCACCGCATTGACCGACTCGGGCGGCTTCTTCATCTTCCTCGGCCTGGCGACGCTGTTCCTGCTCTGAGCCGACTGGCAACGGCCGAAAAAAGGGGCGCCACGGCGCCCCTTTCCTTTGTCAGTCCGGCTTGGCCTTTTCAGCCCAGTGTCGCGAACACCTTGCGCGCGGCCGCGATCGTCGCGTCGATGTCCGCCGCCGTGTGCGCGGCCGACACGAAGCCCGCCTCGAACGCCGACGGCGCGAAGTAGTGGCCCGCGTCGAGCATCGCATGGAAGAAGCGGTTGAACGTGTCGCGATCGGACGCCATGACTTCGGTGAAGGAGCGCGGCACGCGCTCGCTGAAATACAGCCCGAACATGCCCCCGACCGAATCGGCGCAGAAGGTGACGCCGGCCTCGCGTGCAGCAGCGCTCAGGCCATCGACCAGCTGCGTTGCGCGGGCTGCCAGCGCGTCGTAGAAACCCGCTTCGCGCACCAGCTTCAGCGACGCGAGCCCCGCCGCAACCGCCACCGGGCTGCCGGACAGGGTGCCCGCCTGATAGACCGAGCCGAGTGGCGCGATGTGCTGCATGATGTCGCGCCGGCCACCGAAAGCGCCGACCGGCATGCCGCCGCCGATCACCTTGCCCAGCGTCGTCAGGTCCGGGGTGATGCCATAGAGTCCCTGCACGCCTTGCGGGCCGACACGGAAACCGGTCATCACCTCGTCGAAGATCAGCACGGCACCATACTGCGTGCACAGCGTGCGCAAGCCTTCGAGGAAGCCCGGCAGCGGCTTGATCAGGTTCATGTTGCCGGCGACCGCCTCGACGATGATCGCCGCGATCTCGCCGCCGCGCGCCTTGAACGCGTCCTCGACCTGCGCCAGATCGTTGTAGTCGAGCACGATCGTATGCTTGGCAAAATCCGCCGGCACGCCGCCGGACGAAGGGTTGCCGAAAGTCAGCAGCCCCGAGCCGGCCTTCACCAGCAGGCTGTCGGCGTGACCGTGGTAGCAGCCTTCGAACTTGATGATCGCGTCACGTCCGGTGAAACCGCGTGCCAGCCGGATCGCGCTCATCGTCGCCTCGGTGCCGGAGCTGACCAGGCGCACCATGTCGATCGACGGCATCAGTTCGCAGATCAGTTCCGCCATCTCGACTTCGCTTTCCGTCGGGGCGCCGAAGGACAGGCCGCGCAGCGCCGCCTCGCGCACCGCCTCGACGATCGCCGGATGGGCATGGCCGGTAATCGCCGGCCCCCACGAACCCACGTAGTCGATGTAATCCTTGCCGTCGGCATCCCATACGCGCGCCCCTTCCGCCCGCTCGATGAAGCGCGGGGTGCCGCCGACCGAGCGGAACGCCCGCACGGGCGAATTGACGCCGCCGGGGATGGTCTTCTGGGCGCGCTGGAAAAGGGCTTCGTTTCTGCTGTTCATATCGATTGAAACTCGTCGGTTGGCAATTGAAAGAAGGAAGGATCCTGATGAGCGGCGCAACGCCTTAGGTCGCCGCGGCAGCCGGCGCACCCCGGAAGGCCGCGCCATAGGCCGCTGCACGGGCACCCGGATCGGGATCGTCGAACACGTCGGAAATCACTGCCAGCAGGTCGGCGCCGGCGGCGATCGCCTCTGGCGCGTTGTTCAAGGTGATGCCGCCGATCGCGGAAACCGGCACACCCAGCTCACGCCGCGCGCGTGTCAGCAAGTCCAGCGGCGCATGCACTGCCGCCGGTTTGGTGGGCGACGCGAACACTGCGCCGAAGGCGACGTAATCGGCCCCCGCCGCGACGGCCTCCTTCGCACGCGACCACTCGTTGTAGCAGGTCACGCCGAGGAGCCGCTTCGCCCCCAGCGCCTGTCGCGCGGCGCGCAGCTCGCCATCGTCACGGCCCAGATGAACCCCATCGGCGCCGGTAGCCAGCGCAAGCTCCAGACTGTCATTGACGATGAAACGCACGCCCGCCTGCCGGCACAGCGTCGCCACCGCCTGTGCCTGCTCGTGACGCAGCGCCGCGTCGGCCTGCTTGCTGCGGTACTGCAGCAGCGCCGGGCGCCCCCGCAGGGCGCGCTCGACGAGCGCCAGCAGCGCTCCGCTGTCCGCGGTGTCCGGCGTCACCAGATACAGCCCGCGCAATTGGCGTTCAGGCATTGTCGTCCTCCGGCGGTCGCGCCCA
This sequence comes from Aromatoleum diolicum, assembly GCF_012910955.1. GTDB lineage: Bacteria > Pseudomonadota > Gammaproteobacteria > Burkholderiales > Rhodocyclaceae > Aromatoleum > Aromatoleum diolicum. The sequence continues at coordinate 124,408 of NZ_WTVQ01000004.1, read as the reverse complement.
GAAGAGCCGATCCGGCAAGGCCATGCCCATGCCCGGACGATACGCAGCGGACAGCGCCTGCCAGGTGAATTCCTGCGCCTCGCGCACCGCCTCCGGCACTTCCATGCCGTGCGCCAGCGCGGCCACCAGCGCCCCTGCGAGCGTTGCCCCGGCGCCAAGGTAACGGCCCGGCAGGCGCTCCCATGCATCGGTGCGCACCACGCCGTCGGGACCGACAAGCACATTGACGACTTGCGGCCCGGGTTCGCTGGCCCCGGTCAGCAGCACGTAGCCGACCCCGAGGCCGAGAATGCGCTCGAGCGCGTCGTCCAGGGACAACTCGGCATCGCCCGCGTCGCGCCCGTCATCATCCGCATCGCCGCCACTCAGGAAATCACCGAAATCAATCTGGTCTTCGCCGTCGTCCTCGTCGGCTTCGTCTCGCGAAACACTGCCGGCAGAGGGCGCGGCACCGGCCAACTGCAGTACCTCGCGCCGACTCGCCACCAGCACCGTCACCTGCGGCAGCACCAGTTCCGCAATCGCCGCAAGCAGATCCTCACCGCTCGCCTCATCACCATCCACGAACGACAGCGCGGGCTCCAGCACCAGCGGGACATCGGGATAATCGGACAGGATTTCGGCGATGACCGCGACGTTCTCCACGCTGCCCACCATACCCAGCTTGAATGCCTGTACGGAAATGTCTTCGAGTACCGCGCGCGCCTGGGCGGCCACCGCTTCGGCATCCAGTGCCAGCAGATCATCGACTCCGCGCGTGTCGCGCACGGTAATGGCTGCCAGCACCGACAGCGGATGACACCCCATGCTTGCAAGGGTCAGGACATCCGATTGCAGACCGCCACCCCCTGTCGCGTCGCTGGTCGCGAAGCACAGGACGGAAGGGGGAAGATCGGGAGAGCCGAGGGTCATGTTGAAATCTGCCGGATGCACAGCGCCGCCTGATCTGGCACGGCAGGAAAAATGCGGTAAGATGCGGCGGATTTTACAGCCAATTCGCCCACAGCACGCTCACAGATGGCCAACATGCAATTCAGGACCCTGGATGCGCCTGTTCTGCGGCTTCATCGACGACGAAAACAGTGGCATTCCCGACAATGGCATCGTTCCGGACTCCCGCAGGGGGCTCTGCCGCCAGACTCGACATGTCCTGGATGCAAGGGCAGCAAGCACGACATCGAACAGGTCGCAATATGACACATCAGCATGCCATGCAGCTAGACCGGGCAGCACGGGGCATCGCCTGCACGGCACGCCAATGCGCTTGTCCGAGGCATGTCCGACAACACCTCGCCACCAGGGACTGACGCCATGGATCTGACCGGACTCAAGGTGATGGTGATTGACGACAGCAACACCATCCGCCGCAGCGCGGAGATATTCCTGACCCACTCCGGCTGTCAGGTGTTGCTGGCCGAAGACGGCTTCGACGCACTCGCCAAGATCACCGACCACCATCCCGACGTGATTTTCGTCGACATCATGATGCCGCGCCTGGATGGTTACCAGACCTGCGCCCTGATCAAGAAGAATCCGCAACTCGCCGCCACCCCGGTCATCATGCTGTCTTCCAAGGACGGCCTGTTCGACCGCGCCCGCGGCCGCATGGTGGGCTCCGACGAATACCTCACCAAACCCTTCACCAAGGACAGCCTGCTCAAGGCGGTCGCAACCCACGCCGCGCGCAAGACCGGCTGAGACCACTGACGGGAGCACCGAAGCAATGCCGATCAAGAAGATACTCGTGGTTGACGACTCTCCGACCGAACGCCTCGCGATGACCGAACTGCTCACCGGCAAGGGCTACCAGGTCGTAACCGCGGAAAGCGGCGAGGACGCCATCGCCCGCAGCAAGAGCGAGAAGCCGGACCTGATCCTGATGGACGTGGTGATGCCGGGCATGAACGGCTACCAGGCGACGCGCACGATTTCGCGCGACGAACTCACGCGCAACATCCCCATCATCATGTGCACCAGCAAGGGGCTGGAAACCGACCGCATCTGGGGCATGCGCCAGGGCGCCCACGACTACCTCGTCAAGCCCGTCGACGGCGCGGAACTTCTCGCCCGCATCCAGGCGCTGGGCTGAGGCCGATGGCCAAGCGTCAGAGCCTGCGCGAATTCCAGGAGGACCTGGTGCGCCGCTTTGCCGAAGCGCAAAGTGGCGACCGGCGCGCGTTGCTCGGGGTGAGCGCGGGGCGCGAGAACTGGCTGCTCAACCTGACCGACAGCGGGGAGATCCTGCCGGTGCCGCCACTCGCAGCCGTGCCATTGACTCACGACTGGTTTCGAGGCGTCGCCAACGTGCGCGGCACCCTATTCAGCGTCGTCGACTTTTCCGCTTTCCAGCACGGCCCACTGACGGCTCCGGGCGGCCCTGCCCGGCTGCTGCTGATCGGCGCACGCCATGGCACGAACTGCGCGCTGCTGGTGTCGAGCGCGCTCGGCCTGCGCAACCCGGACGATTTCCAGCCGGAAACCAGCGGACACGACGACCGTCCCTGGGTCCAGGAGCGCTTGCGAGATGCGCGCGAGCAGCTGTGGCTCAAGCTCGATGTCCCGAAGCTGCTTGCGCACCGCGGCTTCCTGCAGGCAGGCCTCGAGTGACGCCGGCACCACTGCACTCAATACCGACTTTCCACCGGAACCCACCATCCGATCTCGCGGAGCACACACCATGGCCCTCAAGCTTCCGAAGCTGAACTTCAGCAACAAGAAGAAGGCTGATCCGGAAGACTCACCGGTCGCAACCACCATCATGGAAGCGCCCCCGCCACGCCGTGCCGCCGAATCCCCGGCGACAAAATCCCGTCCGGGAGGAGCCCGCAGCGCGACGGAAAAAATCGGCGCGCTGGCCTTCGTCTTCGCCCTGGCAACCTTGGTGGGCCTCAGCCTGCTGTACTACCAGTACCGTGACTCCGCCAACGCCACCAGTTATATCGCCGCGGCAGGGGAAATGGAAACCCTCGCGCAACGCATCGCCAAGGCTGCGCAGCTGTCGCTGCAGGGCAATCAGCAAGCGTTCGCCGAGTTGCGCGCCGGCACGCGTCGCTTCAATGAATTGCTTGAAGCGCTCGCCAAGGGCGGCACCATCGACGGGCGGGAGCTCCCGCCTGCGCCCGCCTCTGCACAAGCGCAGGTTGAAACCCTGACCGCCGCCTGGAACACGGCATCCGGGCACGCCAGCCAATTGATCGGACAGGATAAAAATCTGCTCGCCCTGAACCAGTCGGTCGCGGCCATCAACCAGCAGAACGACGCGTTGTTCGAACAGGCCGAACAATTCGCGCAGCTCAAGCTGCAGGGTAGCAACGCGCGCGACATTGCCGCCGCCAGCACCGGCATGATGCTAACCCAGCGCATCGCCAAGAATGCCAACGCCCTGCTCGTTGCCACGACCATCGACCCCGAAACGGCTTTCGTGCTCGGCAAGGACGCCAAGACGCTCACCGACCTGATCGGCGAGCTGCGCGCAACCAGCAACGACCCGGAGGCGCGGCGACGTCTGCAGGCGCTCGAGGCGGGCGCCGGTGACACGCTCGATGCGGTCACCGACATCCTGCAAAACATCCAGGCGCTGGTGCAGGCCAAAGCGGCCGGCAACGAAATCTTCAACGCAGCGGAAACCCTGACTGCGCGGGCGAGCGAGCTGTCGACGGCATTGAACTCCGCCTACAGCGGCTTCACGCCGGCCACCCTCGGAATCGCCATCGCTGCCGTCGTCGGATTGATCGTCCTGAGCATGATGGCGAAGGTCAACAACCGCGAACTCGCGTCCCGCCAGCTTGAGGCGGAAACGCAGCAGCGCAGCGCGGAAAGCGAACGCAACGTCGCCCAGCAGGCGATCCTGCGCCTGATGAACGAGATGGGCGATCTGGCTGACGGCGACCTGACCGTGCGCACGACGGTTTCGGAAGACATTACCGGCGCGATTGCCGACTCGGTGAACTACACCATCGAGGAACTCTCGGTGCTGGTGCGGCGAATCAACGATGCCGCAATGCGCGTGACGGTCGCCACCGAATCGGCGCAGAAGACGTCAACCGAACTACTGAGCGCAACCGAACGCCAGTCGCGCGAGATCGAGGAGGTCGGCGAGACCGTGCAACAGATGGCGCGCTCGATGACCGAATCGTCCGAACGCGCGTTGCGTTCCGCACAGGTCGCACGCCGCTCGCTGGACTCGGCGCGCAAGGGGGCCGGCGCGGTGGAAAACACCATCAAGGGCATGAACGGCATTCGCGAACAGATCCAGGAAACCTCCAAGCGGATCAAGCGCCTTGGCGAATCCTCGCAGGAGATCGGCGAGATCGTCGAGCTGATTTCCGACATTACCGAACAGACCAACGTGCTGGCACTGAACGCGGCAATCCAGGCTGCGTCGGCGGGCGAGGCGGGACGCGGCTTCACCGTGGTTGCGGAAGAAGTGCAGCGCCTGGCGGAACGTTCAGCGGAAGCGACCAAGCAGATCGCGGCGATCGTGAAGACGATTCAGACCGATACCAAGGACGCCGTCGGTTCGATGGAAAACGCCACGCGCGACGTAGTGGAAGGCGCCCAACTGTCCGACGCAGCCGGTCAGGCGCTGTCCGAAATCGGCGACGTGTCGACCGAAACCGCTCGCCTCATCGAACAGATTTCCAGCGACACCCAGCATCAGGCAGCAACCGCCGCGCGCGTCGCGGAAACGATGAAAGAGATCCTCGCGATCACCGAACAGACCGCCCACGGCACGCGGCAGACCGCCGTGTCGGTAGGTCAGCTTGCCGATCTGGCCGTCGAGCTCAAGGGCTCGGTGTCGGGCTTCAAGGTCTGACCGCGTAGCACCTAGCTCGGAAACCGGCCATGACGCACATCGAACTGGATCTGGGCCCACTCACCTGGGTCAAGAACGAAATCGACCTCGCCCTCGCGCGAGCGGACGAATCGCTTGAACTGGCGCTCGACGCGTCCGATGCGACAGCGCGCATCCAGTTTGCACAGACCCATCTGCATCAGGTGCGCGGTGCGCTCTCGATCGTCGGCCTGGATGGCCTGACCCAGTTTGCATCGTCGCTGGATCAGTCGCTCGGCGCCCTGGCGCGCGGCGAACGTGCGCCCGACGCAACAACACTCGCCCTGGCACGGCGTGCGCTGGCGACCATCGGCAACTATCTCGAAGAACTGGTGCACGGCACGCTGGACCAGCCACTACGATTGCTCTCCCTCTACCGGGAAATCCACGCCATCCGCAGCACCGATCCGGTGTCACCCGCGGAGCTGTTCTTTCCCGATCTGTCGCAGCGACCACCGCGGCGACAGATTGCGGTCATCGAGTTATCCGAAGACGCGCGCCAGAACCAGCTGCGCATGCAGCGCGCGCAATTCCAGCGCGGCCTGTTGCAGTGGCTGCGCAGCCCGACCGATGCCGCGGGCCCCACCGCGATGCTCAATGCGGTCAAGAGCATCGAAGCACTCCACACCGGCACCCCGGTCACTAACCTGTGGTATGCGGCGCAAGCCTTTCTCGAAACGCTGCTACATGGCGATCTGCCCGTACAACCTGAAGTCAAGCGTCTGTGCTCGCAGCTCGACGCCCAGCTCAAGCGCCTGGCGGACGTTCCCGCCACAGTTCCCGAACGCCTGATCCGCGAACTGCTCTACTGGACCAGCCAGGCGCCGGCACGCACAGTGCAGCAACAGGCCATACGCAACACCTGGCATCTTGACGCACTGATCCCGGAAGCTGGCGCTTCGGTCAGTGCGACGCCGCTCGCCCCCTTGCTGAAGTCGTTGCAAACGGCGATGGCCGGCGCAAAGCAGGCCTGGGACGAATTCTCCGAAGGCCACGCGGCCGCGCTGCCGCACTTCGCCAGCCATCTGTCGGATCTGGCCGCGCGGGCGCCACTGCTCGGACGCCCGGCGCTCGACCGCCTGCTCGACAGCCTCTTCGAATTCATACGCTGGCTACGCAAGGATCCGCTACTGTGCACCGACCAGGTCGCGCTTGAAGTTGCGACCGCGCTGCTGCTCGCGGACGGGGCGCTCGAGCGAGGTGCGCCCGACTCCGGCTTTTCCGCCCAGGTGACCGACACCGTCAGCCGCCTCGGCGCGCTGATGCGCGGCGAGGAGGTGGGAGCAGCCGAGCATTCGCAGACCGTCGAAACCGCCCGTCGCATGCAGGAACGCGAGGCGCTCGGACAACTGTCGCGCGAGATCCTCTCCAGCCTCGCGCAGGTCGAACAGATCCTCGACGACTACTTCCGCAACCAGCAGAAGCGCGCCCCGCTGGCCAACCTGGCAACACCGCTGAAGCAGATCGAAGGTGCCCTGACCCTGCTTGGCGACGAGCAGGCAATCGCGCTGGTGCACGACGCCGCAGCCACCGTCGCCCGCTTCGCACAAAGCGACGTCGCGCCTGAACCAGGGCAGTTCGAAGCCCTCGCGCAGCGCCTGTCGGCGCTCGGCTTCTACGTCCAGGCCTTGCAGCACGGGCCCGCCAACCTGCAGCGCTTCCTCGACCCGGCTGCTGCCGCCCGTGCGATCGTCGAAGAAGAGGCGCCGCCGATCACCATCGAGTTGCCGCAGTTCGCCGAGACCCCAACGGCACCACCCGCGCCGGCAACGGCACCGGCGTCCGCCGCGGCACCGCTCACGCCCGCCGCCACGGCCGTCGCGCAAGCGCCGGAAATGCCAGCCGAAGCGGTCGTCGAAGTCTCCGCCGAGCGTCCCCGGGAGACGATTGCAGCGGAGCCAGCCGAGCACACGCTCGAATTCGTGCCACTCGAGGCCGTGCTGGTGGCTACCCCGGAAACGGAAGCGCCGTCCGGCGACACGCGCAGCGCCGAAGCCGCGAAACCCGCACCCGAAGCCACGCCGGAAATCCTCGTCGCCCCGGCGCCCATGCCGGCTGCCCCACCCGCGCCGCCGAAACCGGCGGAGGCCAGCGCGGCAGAAATCGATGCCGAATTGCTCGAAATTTTCATCGAGGAAGCGCACGAGGTCCTCGCCACCATCGGCGAACAGCTCGAACTGTCGCGCACTGCATCTGACAGCCACGAACATCTGATCGCAATTCGCCGTGCCTTCCACACGCTCAAGGGCAGTGGCCGCATGGTGGGCCTGCTCGAACTCGGCGAAGCCGCGTGGGGCATGGAACAGACGCTCAACCGCTGGTTGCAGCTTGAATGGCCGCCGTCCCCGGCACTTCACCACCTGATTGACGCGGCGTACGACACCTTCTCCGGATGGGTTCACGAACTCGAAGCCGGCGGCAGCCAGGCGCGCGACGTGTCGGAGCTGATGGCCGAGGCGGAACGGCTGCGCAGCAGCGAAACGGCGATCATCGAACCTGCGCCGCTCGCCCCCGCAGCCCCGTCTGCGCCGGTGCTGGAGCAAGCCGCGGAAGCCGAAGCAGCAGGGGAAGCGGCGGAAACCCCGTTCGAGGTCCACGCACTCGAACGGGCGGCGAGCGGCGAGATCCTGCCGTTCAGCGGCGCAGAGCGCATCGACATCGAGGCCCTGCCGGAAGAGCTTGCACTCGACGAGGAATTCCCGGAAGAGATTTCGCTCGAGGATCTCGAGCCGGTGGAGGCGTTTGCGCCGGAAGTCGCTCGCGAAGAGACTCCTCAGCCGATTGACTTGACCGCAGACGTCGACAGGGCCGAAACGCTCGACGAAGCGCCTCTGTCGGAAATGCTCGGCACCGCACACGAGCCGGCCATCGAGGCGGGATCGGAATGGCTGACGGATTTCGAGCTTGCCGATGAAATGCCTCGGCAGCAGGAACTCGAGCCGACGGCGGAAATCGCAGCGGAAGCCGCCACCGCATTGCCTGCGGAGGAACAAGCGGAAGCAATGCCCCCGGAGGTCGCCGAGCCCGCAGCGGCGGAAGATCTGGCCACCCTTGGCGAGCGCGACGTCGTCCGCATCGGCAACATCGAGGTCAGTCGGCCGCTCTACGACCTGTACCTTGGCGAAGCGCGGCATCACCTTGCCATCCTGCACACCGAGCTTGCGCGACTCGAGATCAATCCGACACTGGTGCCGGCCGAGGTGACCCTGCGTGCCGCGCACACCCTCGCGGGCATTTCCGGGACCACCCGCGTGATGAGTGTGCAGGGCCTCGCGCGCGCGCTCGAGCACGCCATCGAGCGTCTGCGCGACGGCGCACACCCGCCGACCATGGAACAAGCGGCGGTCCTGAAGAGCTCGAACGATACGCTGGAGGCGATGCTCGCCCAGGTCGCCGTGCGCCAGATGCCGCTGGTTGTGCCCGAACTGATCGAGCAACTCGACAGCATCGGACGCACGATCCCGCTCGACACCGACATCGACATCGAAGCGGAACACATGGAAGGCGCCGGTGCTGCGGACGCCTTCCCCGCCGGGGCGCAAGCCGCCGAACCCGCCGCGACGCCCGCGGTTGCCACCCCGGTCCAGGACGACCTAGACGAGCAGTTGCTGCCGATCTTCCTCGAAGAGGGCAACGAACTGGTCACGGAACTTCATGCGACGCTGCGCAACTGGCGCAGCGGTGCCGTCGCCGGCGACCACGCCAAGGCTATCGCACGGCTGCTGCATACGCTCAAGGGCAGCGCGCGCATGGCCGGGGCGATGACCCTGGGCGAGCACGTACACCAGCTCGAGTCGCGTTTCGAAGCCGCGCGCTCCGCAGAACATGAACCCGCCGCACTGATCGAGGACCTGATCAGCGGCCTCGATCATGCCGAACAACTGATTGCGGCGCTGACGGGAACCGGCGCGGCCGTCAGCACCGTCGCGGAGGAAACGGCAGGCACGGCGGTCGCGGCCGTTGAAGCGGCAACCGCCGAGACGGAATCGGGCAGCGCTACGGCTACCCTGCGCGTCCGCGCGGACACCGTCGACCGCTTCGTGAACGAGGCCGGCGAAATCGGCATCGCCCGTACGCGCATTGCCGGCGAGCTGCGCACCCTGCGCCGCTCGCTGCTGGACCTCACCGAAAACGTCATCCGCCTGCGCAACCAGCTGCGCGAGGTCGAGATCCAGGCCGACGTGCAGATGCAGTCACGCATCGCCCACACCGGCACGCACGAGGGCGAATTCGACCCGCTGGAGATGGACCGCTACACGCGTCTGCAGGAACTCACGCGGATGATGGCCGAGAGCGTCGGCGACGTCACCACGGTGCAGCAGAGCCTGCTGCGCAACCTCGACGGCGCCGAGCTCGCACTGAACAGCCAGGCACGCATGTCGCGCGACCTGCAGCAGGCGCTGATGCAGGTGCGCATGGTGCCCTTCGACAGCCTTGCCGACCGCCTCTACCGCGTCACCCGGCAGACCGCGAAGGATCTGGGCAAGCGCGCCAACCTCGACCTGCGCGGCGGCCGCATTGAAATCGACCGCAGTGTGCTCGAGCACATCACCGCCCCACTCGAACATCTTTTGCGCAACGCCTTCGCCCACGGCATCGAAAGCCCGGATGTGCGCAAAGCCGTCGGCAAGGACGAGATCGGCCAGATCACCCTGAGCGTCAGCCAGGAAGGCAACGAAATCGCGATCAGTCTCACCGACGACGGCGCCGGCCTGGACTACGCACGCATTGCCGAGCGCGCACGCGCCAGCGGCCTGCTCGGCCCCGACGAAGTTGCGGACGAGCGGCGCCTGACCAACCTGATCTTCCTGCCCGGCTTCTCCACCGCCAGCAATGTATCAACGGTGTCCGGGCGCGGCGTCGGCATGGACGTAGTCAAGTCCGAAACTGCCGCAGTGGGCGGTCGCATCGACATTCGCGCCGCACATGGCAAGGGCACGGAGTTCCGCATCTACCTGCCGCTCACCCTTGCGGTGACCCAGGCGCTGCTGGTACGTGCCGGCGGCCGCAGCTATGCGATCCCGTCGAGCATGATCGCGCAGGTGCAGGAGCTGAAGGTCGACGCGTTGCACGCGCTGCGCGAGGCCGGCGGCACTGACTGGCAAGACGTGCATTTCAACTACCGCTACCTGCCCCGCCTGCTGGGCGACCGCGTCAGCCTGCCCGAGGAGCAGCGGTTCAACTGGGTGCTGCTGCTGCGCGCCGGTGCCCAGACGCTGGCGCTGCACGTCGATGCGCTACGCGGCAACCAGGAAATCGTCGTCAAGAACGCCGGGCCGCAGCTCGCGCGCATCGTCGGGATATCCGGCGCCACGGTGCTGGGCGACGGCGAGATCGTGCTGATTCTCAACCCGGTCGCCTTGGCCAGCCGCGGGCTGATCGCGGGCGAAACGGTGGCGCGCGACACCGCTGTCGAGTCGCTGGAGCCGCTGGAAACCGCGCAGGCGGAACATCAGCCGACCGTCATGGTGGTCGACGATTCGCTGACGGTACGCAAGATTACCGGGCGTCTGCTGGAGCGCGAAGGCTATCGCGTCATCACCGCCAAGGACGGCGTCGACGCCCTGGAGCGGCTGATCGAGACGGTGCCCGACGTGATCCTTTCCGACATCGAAATGCCACGCATGGATGGGTTCGATCTGCTGCGCAATATCCGCGCCGACGAACGCACGCGTAGTGTGCCGGTCATCATGATCACCTCGCGGCTGGCCGACAAGCACCGTCAATTCGCCGAGAAGATGGGCGCCAACGAGTACCTCGGCAAGCCTTACGAGGAAGGGGAACTGCTCGGGCTGCTACGGAGCTACACCGCAAAGGCGCACGTGGCGGCCTGATCGCCGCGCAATTGCGGCCGATAGGCGAAGGGGTAGCGTCGCCCCCCGCCGGGCGTGGCGGGGCAGCCCCCACCTCCCCGTTCCTACATCCGCGCAGCCGCAAAGCGAGTCAACGTCAGCCCGCGCGCAACCGCATGATCGACGACCGGCGCGGGATAATCGTGCCCGATGCGGACGCCGCACGCGGCCTGGTCCGCCGCTCCCATCTTGGCGGGCGCATGGATGAACTTGCCCGGCACGCGCGCGAGTTCAGGCACATAGCGCCTGATGAAGGCGCCTTCGCGATCGAAGCGCTGCGATTGTGTCACCGGATTGAAGATGCGGAAATACGGCTGCGCGTCACAACCGGTCGACGCCGCCCACTGCCAGCCGCCGTTGTTGGAGGCCAGATCGTAGTCGATCAGCCGGTCCGCGAAGTAGCGTTCGCCACGGCGCCAATCCACGCCCAGATCCTTGGTCAGGAAGGATGCTGCGATCATGCGCAGGCGGTTGTGCATATAACCCGTCGTGTTGAGCTGGCGCATCGCGGCATCGACGATCGGATAACCGGTGCGTCCTTCGCACCACGCGGCGAACAGCTCCGGCGCGTCATCCCAAACGATGCGCTCATACTCCGGCTTGAAGCTCGCGTCGACGACGCGCGGGTGATGCCACAGGATCATCTGATAGAAATCACGCCAGATCAGCTCGCTCAACCACGTCTCGGCGCCGGCTCCGCCCTCGGCCCACGCGAAGGCCGCGAGTTCCCGGATCGACACCGTGCCGAAGCGCAGGTGTGGCGACAGGTAGGACACCCCTTTCACCGCCGGAAAGTCGCGAGTTTCCCGGTAACGCCCGATGCGGGCGGCAAAATCATCCAACAGCTTGCGGCCGCCGGACATGCCCACGGGCAGGCGCAGCCCGGCGAGATTCGTCGGCTCGTAACCGAGGGCGGCGAGATCGGGGATGCGCTCGCCCTCGGCCTTCGGGGCAAACCGCGCGGCGTAGCGCGCCACCGGATAGGACTGCGTGTAGAAGCCGTCGAGTTTCTTCAGCCAAGCATTTTTGTAGGGCGTAAACACACTGTAGGGCTGTCCGCTTTGCGTGAGTACTTCGTCGCGCTCGAAAATCACTTGATCCTTGAAATCCTCGAACGCGATGCCAACTGCCGCAAGCCGTTCCGCCACGCGCCGGTCGCGCGCGCGGGCTGCGGGCTCATAGTCGCGATTGGCATAAACCGCATCGACGCCCAGCTCGCGCGCCAGCCGCGGAATCGCTTCATCGGCACGCGCGTGGCGCACGCACAAGCCCCCGCCCGCTCCGCCACTTTGCCGTGAAAGGCGATCGAGCGCCGCGTCGAGTTCCTGCACACTGCGCCAGATGAACTCGACACGCCGGTCCTGCCGGTCGGGCAACGCGTCGAGGATTTCCCTGTCGAATACAAACACGCAATGGACACGTTCGAAACGCCGCAACGCGTAATACAGCGCGGCATGATCGAAACTGCGCAGATCGCGACGAAACCAGACGAGGGCAGAGCGCATCGAGAAGCACCGGGGGGGAAAGTGGCATTCTGACGCAGACTTCATGCGCAGGTTCCTGCTCACCAGCCCACGCGAGCGGCTAAAATGCAGTCATGAGCGAAATCACCTCGAACCTCACGCACCACTTCCTGATCGCCATGCCGAGCATGACCGATCCGAATTTCGTGCGCTCCCTCACCTACATCGCTGAACACAACGATCAGGGAGCCCTCGGGATCATCGTCAATCGCCCCATCGACATGACGCTCGCGACCTTGTTCGAACGCGTGGAACTGCCGCTCGAGGCCGAGGGTTTTGCCGAACAACCGGTGTATTTCGGTGGCCCGGTGCAGACCGATCGCGGCTTCGTGCTGCATCGGCCGGCGGGCGACTGGCATTCCACACTCAAGGTGATGGACGAGGCCGGGCTCACCAGCTCGCGCGACATCCTGCAGGCCATCGGCAGCCGCGGCGAACCGCCCGAGGTGCTGGTCACGCTCGGCTACGCCGGCTGGACCGCCGGGCAGCTGGAACAGGAAATCGCCGAAAACGCCTGGCTCACCGTGCCGGCGGATCTCGCCATCGTCTTCGAACTGCCGCCCGAGGAGCGCCTCGCGGCCGCCATGCAGAAACTCGGCATCGACTTCGCCAACCTCAGCGAGATTGTGGGGCATGCCTGAGGCCCCGGCCCCAACACCCACCGCTCTCCCCGCCCGTGGCACCCTGCTCGGCTTCGACTTCGGCCTCGCGCGCGTCGGCGTCGCCGTCGGTGAGCTTGAAACCGGCCGGGCGAGCGCGCTTGTCACGATCAGCGGAGAAGCCAGCGCCCCGCGTTTTGCGGCGATCGAAAAACTCCTCGCCGAATGGCGGCCGGCGGCCCTCGTCGTCGGCAGCCCCTGCCATCTCGACGGCACCCCCCATGAACTCACCACACGCTGCCGCCGCTTCGCCAACCAGTTGCGTGGCCGCTACGGCCTGCCGGTGATGGAAAGCGACGAACGCCTGTCCTCCGCCGCGGCCGAAAGCATGCTGGAAGCGGCCGGCCAGCGCGACTGGCGCGCGCGCAAACCAGTGCTCGACGCCGTCGCCGCACAGATCATCCTGCAACACTTCCTGGACACCCACCAACATGCAAAGACTTGACGCCGAAGCGCTCTTCCAGACCCTGGTCGAGCAGATGCGGCCGCACGTCTCGCCGGCGACTGCCCTCGTGGGCATTCATACCGGCGGCGTATGGCTTGCAGAACGCCTGCACCGCGCACTGGGCCTGACCCAGCCACCGGGTTCGATCGATGTGTCGTTCTACCGCGATGATTTCGGCTCCAAGGGCCTGCACCCGCAACCCAAGCGCACCGACATCCCGTTCGACGTCGAAGGCGCCCACGTCATCATCGTCGACGACGTGCTGTACACCGGCCGCACGACGCGCGCCGCCATCAATGAACTATTCGACTTCGGCCGCCCTGCGCAGGTGGAACTGGCCGTGCTGGTCGATCGCGGCGGCCGCGAGTTGCCGATTGCCGCGCGCTACTGCGCCCTGACCCTGCCCCAACCCCTGCCCGCAAGCCAGAGCCTGCAGCTCGAAACCGACACCGCGGGCGCGCTCACCCTGAGGCTGATCGATGCATAACCCACAGCTCAATAAACATGGCGAACTGCAGCACCTGCTGACCATCGACGGACTGCCGCGCGATGTGCTGATCGCAATCCTCGACACCGCAGCGCCCTTCACCGAAGTGGCCGAGCGCGAAGTGAAGAAGCTGCCACTGCTGCGCGGCAAGAGCATCTTCAACCTGTTTTTCGAGAATTCCACGCGCACGCGAACGACCTTCGAGATCGCCGCCAAGCGCCTGTCGGCCGACGTCGTCAATCTGAACGTATCGACCAGTTCGACCGCCAAGGGCGAGAGCCTGCTCGACACCGTCGACAACCTGTGCGCAATGCAGGCCGACATGTTCGTCGTGCGCCACGCGGCCAGCGGCGCCCCTTTCCTGATTGCTCAACACCTGCAGACCACCGGCCGCGACCACATCCACGTGGTCAACGCCGGCGACGGTCGCCATGCGCATCCGACGCAGGGGCTGCTGGACATGTACACGATCCGGCACTACAAGCGCGACTTCAGCAACCTTACCGTGGCGATCGTCGGCGACGTGCTGCATTCGCGCGTCGCGCGCTCGCAGATCAGCGCGCTGACCACGCTGGGCGTCCCCGAAGTGCGCGTCATCGGCCCCAAGACACTGCTGCCGACAGAAGTCGAACGCCTTGGCGTGCGCGTGTTCCACGACATCCGCGAAGGCCTCAAGGGCGTCGACGTCGTGATGATGCTGCGCCTGCAGAACGAACGCATGAACGGCGCGCTGCTGCCGACGCCGCAGGAGTTCTACAAGGTGTGGGGACTGACCGCCGAGAAACTGGCGCTGGCCAAACCGGATGCGATCGTGATGCACCCCGGCCCGATGAATCGCGGCGTTGAAATCGATTCCTCGGTCGCCGACGGCGCGCAGGCCGTGATCCTGCCACAGGTCACCTTCGGCATCGCGGTACGAATGGCCGTCATGAGCATGCTGGCCGGTCAGCAAGGGGGCAACAAATAATGAAGATTCGCATCACCAACGGCCGCATCATCGACCCGGCCAACGGACTCGACGACACCCGCGACATGTACCTTGCCGACGGCAAGATCGTCGCACTCGGCCATACCCCGGACGGCTTTTCCGCCGAGCGGACCATCGACGCACACGGCCTCGTCGTCGCACCGGGCCTCATCGATCTGGCCGCGCGCCTGCGCGAACCCGGCTTCGAATACCGCGCGACGCTCGAATCGGAGATGGACGCGGCGATGGCCGGCGGCGTCACCAGCCTGGCGATCCCGCCCGATACCGACCCGGCGCTCGACGAACCGGGCCTCGTCGAAATGCTGTGCTACCGCGCGAAGAAGCTCAACCGCGCGCACGTGTATCCGGTCGGAGCGCTCACCATCGGACTCAAGGGCGAACGCCTGTCCGAGATGGCCGAACTCGTCGAAGCCGGTTGCGTCGCCTTCAGCCAGGCCAACGTGCCGATCGTCGACAACGGCGTGCTGATGCGCGCGATGCAATACGCCGCCACCTTCGATTTTCGCGTCTGGCTGCAGCCGCTCGCGCCGTTCCTGTCACGCAGCGGCGTCGCGCACGACGGCGAAGTCGCCACGCGCCTGGGCCTCCCCGGGATTCCGGTCGCCGCGGAAACCGTCGCGCTGTACACCTATATCCAGCTTGCACGCGTCACCGGCGCTCGCCTGCACATCACCCGGCTATCCAGCGCAGAAGGACTGGCGCTGGTCGAGCAAGCGCGTGCCAACGGCATGGACATCAGCTGCGACGTGTCGATCAACCACCTGCACCTGTCCGACATGGACATCGGCTACTTCAATAGCAACTGCCACCTGGTGCCGCCGCTGCGCAGCCAGCGCGACCGCGATGCCTTGCGTCAGGGCCTCGCGGACGGTCGCATCAACGCCTTGTGCTCCGACCACACACCGGTCGATGACGACGGCAAGCTGACCCCATTCAGCGAATCCGAACCCGGCGCCACCGGGCTGGAACTGCTCCTTCCGCTGACGCTGAAATGGGCGCAGGAAGCCGGTCTGCCGCTGGTCAAGGCGCTCGCCCGCGTCACCTCGGATGCGGCCAGCATCGTTGGCATCACCAAGGCCGGGCACCTCGCACCAGGTGCGCGCGCCGACCTGTGCCTGTTCGATCCCGCTGCGCATACCAAGGTCAGCCGCGACCAATTGCGCAGCCAGGGCAAGAACACCCCCTTCCTCGGCCTCGAACTGCCGGGACGCGTGCACTACACGCTGGTCGAAGGGCAGGTGATGCACGAACTCCGGTGAACGCCCACGCCCGCCCTGCGCCCCGCAGACAAGGATCTATCCAAGGGCACGCAGGCGGGCGATCGCCTCACCCTCCGGCCCGTCGATGCGCACCCGCTTGGCGCGCGAGGCTTCGCCGCTGATCAGCGTCACCGCCGAGCGGCCGACACCACAAAACCGGGCGAGATACGCGCATAGCGCGGCATTCGCCTTGCCATCGACCGGTGGCGCTGCGAGCCGCACTTTCATCGCCTCACCGTGCAGGCCGACAAACTCGGTCTTCTTCGCCCCCGGCTGGATGTGCAGCGTCAGCACGAGACTGCCGTCAGGCACCTCGCGCAGCCAATCACCGCGGCTCATCCCATCAGCAGCGAAGCAAAATTGCCGCGCAGGCCCCCGAGCAGCATCAGCACGATCTGCAGCACCAGCAGCAGCACCAGTGGCGACAGATCGACATTCGCGATCGGCGGAATGATGCGCCGGAACGGGCGCAGGAAAGGCGCAGACAGGTTGTGCATGACTGGGGCCGCAGGCGAATGCGGACTCACCCAGGACAGGATCGCCGACATCAGCACCACGCCGAACACCAGATAGATCGCCATCCGCGCAAGTTCCAGCAAGCCCAGCCCCCACAGGCCCAGCAGCAAGCCGCCGATGTTGCCGCTCAACGGCGCACCGCGCAGCGATAGCTCGATGAACACGAACAGCGTCTGAAAGATCCACGCCGGAATCAGGCTTGCCATGTCGAACCCGAGCAGCCCAGGAATCACCCGCCGCAGCGGGCGCACCACCCAGTCGGTCGTCGCCACCACGAACTGGCCAATCTGGTTGCGGAACGACACGCGCTGCCACTGCATGAAAAAGCGCGCCAGCAGCATCAGCGTGATGAAGCTGAACGCCGCGTCGAGAACCAGAAGCAGAACATTTCCCAGCATCGCGCATCAATCCTTGCCGAGTTGTTCGCCCAGTTCGCGACCGCGCACCTCGGCCGCATGCACCGCGCGTACGATCGCATCGAACACGCCCGACGCCGCCATGCTCGCCAGCGCCGCCTCGGTGGTGCCCCCCTTCGACGTGACGCGCTCGCGTAACACGCCCGGCCCCTCGTCCGAGTCCGCCGCCAGTTTCGCCGCGCCGAGCACCGTATCGATCGCCAGCCGGCGAGCCGTTGCCGCGTCGAAGCCGAGCGACGCCCCGGCAGCCTCGAGCGCCTCGATGAAATGGAAGACATAGGCCGGACCGCTGCCCGACACCGCTGTCACCGCATCCATCTGCGCCTCCTCGCCGATCCAGACCGTGCTGCCGACCGCCGCGAGCACGCGCTCGGCCGCGGCGCGTCCGGCTGCATCGACGGACGGGTCGGCATACAGGCCGGTCACGCCGGCACCGATCAGCGCTGGCGTGTTGGGCATTGCCCGCACCAGCCGACGGTAGCCCCCCATCCAGCGACTCAGATCGGCCACCCGCAGACCCGCCGCGATGCTCACCACCACCGGCCGCGCAATGCGCCCGGCCAGTGACGCGAGCGCGACCTGCATCTGCTGCGGCTTCACCGCCAGCACCAACACGTCGCAGTCGAGCAGCGCATCGTCCACCGCCCCGACCGCGCGCACACCGAAGCGGCTTGCCAGCCGCGCGCAACTATCCGCCTGCAGATCCACCACCTGGATGTCGGACGCGCCGAAACCGCGCTCCAGCATGCCGCCGATCAGCGCCGTCGCCATGTTGCCGCCACCCAGGAAACTGATCCTGATCCGTTCCGTCATGTTTATCCCTCGCGCACCGTCCGTGCGCCGAAAATCGCGGTTCCTACCCGCACCATGGTTGCCCCTTCGGCAATCGCCAGATCGAGGTCGTGCGACATCCCCATCGACAGCGTATCCAGCTCAAGCCCCGCGGCATTGAGCATATCGCGCAGGCGGCGCAAACTGGCGAAACGCTCGCGCAGCAGCGCTTCATCCCCGTCCGGCTCCGGAATGCACATCAGGCCGCGCAGGCGCACACCAGGCAAGGCCGCCACCGCTGCGGCCAGTTCAGCGACCTCCGCGGGCGCCACACCGCTCTTGCTCGCCTCACCGCTCACATTCACCTGAATGCACACATTGAGCGGCGGCAGATCCGCCGGGCGCTGGGCAGACAGCCGTTCGGCGAGTTTCAGGCGATCGATCGAATGCACCCAGTCGAAATGCGCTGCGACAAGCCGGGTCTTGTTGCTCTGAAGCGGACCGATGAAATGCCATTCGAGCCCCGGCAGATCCAGCGCGACAATCTTGTCGACGCCTTCCTGCACATAGTTCTCCCCGAACATCCGCTGTCCGGCCGTCGCCGCCTCGGCCACGCGCTGCACCGGCCACGTCTTGCTCACCGCGAGCAGCATCACCTCGTCCGGGTGGCGTCCAGCGGCGGTTGCCGCAGCCGCGACGCGCGCGCGCACGGCTTGCAAGTTGGCAGAGATTGATGTCATATAACGGCAGAACTGCACTCGAAAATCCGGCCCGGCGAGTATAGCACCGCCCACCAGCAGGCCTTTCCGCTCGCCATCTCCACCGAAACTCTGCGACAACCCAATGGATATCACCGAACTGCTCGCCTTTGCGGTCAAGAACAAGGCTTCCGACCTTCATCTCTCGTCGGGTTTGCCGCCAATGATCCGCGTTCATGGCGACGTGCGGCGCATCAACCTGCCGCCGATGGAGCACAAGGACGTGCATTCCATGGTGTACGACATCATGAACGACGGTCAGCGCAAACAGTTCGAGGAAGTGCTCGAATGCGACTTTTCCTTCGCGGTGCCGAACCTCGCGCGCTTCCGCGTCAATGCCTTCAACCAGAACCGCGGCGCGTCCGCCGTGTTCCGGACGATTCCGACCAAGGTACTGTCACTCGAAGAGTTGAACGCGCCGAAGATCTTCAAGGAAATCGCCAACCAGCCGCGCGGCATCGTGCTGGTGACGGGGCCGACCGGTTCGGGCAAGTCAACGACGCTCGCCGCGATGGTCGACTACGTCAACGAGAACGAATACGGCCACATCCTGACGATCGAGGATCCGATCGAATTCGTGCACGAATCGAAGCGCTGCCTGATCAACCAGCGCGAGGTCGCCCGCGACACCCTGTCGTTCAACAACGCACTGCGCTCCGCGCTGCGCGAAGACCCGGACGTGATTCTCGTCGGCGAATTGCGCGACCTTGAAACCATCCGCCTCGCACTGACCGGCGCCGAAACCGGTCACCTGGTGTTCGGCACCCTGCACACCTCGTCCGCGGCCAAGACCATCGACCGGATCGTCGACGTCTTCCCCGCCGCCGAGAAGGACATGGTGCGCGCGATGCTGTCCGAGTCGTTGCGCGCGGTGATCTCGCAGACCCTGCTGAAGACCAAGGATGGTCAGGGCCGTGTCGCCGCACACGAGATCATGGTCGGCACCCCGGCGATCCGCAACCTGATCCGCGAGAACAAGATCGCGCAGATGTACTCGGCGATCCAGACCGGCCAGAACGTGGGCATGCAGACGCTGGACCAGAACCTCGCCGACCTGGTGCGACGCAACATCATTTCGGGCGCCGAAGCGAAGTTGCGTGCGCAGAACAAGGACAATTTCGCCTGACCCCCCGGCGGCACTGCCGGCGCACCAGCTCCGGAACGCCTCCGTTCCCCGTTCCGCTCTCGCAGCAGCATTCCCATGCACCGGCCTGAGCGGCGATAATTCGACGACCAACGCCACAAGCCGAACACTCTGCTGGAGCGCAACACATGGAACGCGATCAGGCACTCAAATTCATGCACGATCTGCTCAGGCTGATGGTGCAGAAGAACGGTTCGGACCTCTTCATCACCACGGGCTTTCCGCCTGCCATCAAGCAGGACGGGCGCATCGTCCCGCAGTCGAACCAGTCACTGACGCAGCAGCACACCTCGGAACTGGCACGCGCAATCATGAACGATCGCCAGGCGGCCGAGTTTGAAGCCACCAAGGAATGCAACTTCGCCATTTCGCCTGCCGGCATCGGACGCTTCCGCGCCAACGCCTTCATCCAGCAGGGCAAGGTCGGACTGGTACTGCGAACCATCGCGCAGAAGATCCCGAATTTCGAGGAACTCGGCATGCCGCCGGTGCTGCGCGACGTCGCCATGGCAAAGCGCGGACTGGTGATTTTCGTCGGCGGCACCGGCACCGGCAAGACGACCTCGCTGGCGGCGATGGTGGACTTCCGCAACGAACACTCCTACGGCCACATCATCACCGTCGAGGATCCGATCGAATACGTGCACCAGCACAAGAACTGCATCGTCACGCAACGCGAGATCGGCATCGACACCGACACCTGGGAAGCGGCGCTGAAAAACACCCTGCGGCAGGCACCCGACGTGATCCTGATGGGCGAAATCCGTGACCGCGAGACCATGGATCACGCGATCGCGTTCGCCGAAACCGGCCACCTGTGCCTCGCAACGCTGCACGCCAACAGCGCCAACCAGGCCCTCGACCGGATCATCAACTTCTTCCCGGAAGACCGCCGCCAACAGCTCCTGATGGATCTGTCGCTGAACCTGCGCGCACTGATCTCGCAGCGCCTGTTGCCGCTGAAAGACCGCAAGGGCCGGGTGCCGGCGGTCGAGGTGCTGTTGAATTCGCCGCTGATCTCCGACCTGATCTTCAAGGGCGAAGTGCCGGGCATCAAGGAGGTGATGAAGCGCTCGCGTGAGCTGGGCATGCAAACCTTCGACCAGAGCCTGTTCGATCTCTACGAAGACGAGCGCATCGCCTACGAGGACGCGCTGCGCAATGCCGACTCGGTCAACGACCTGCGCCTGCAGATCAAGCTCAACAGCAAACACGGCGATAAGGATCTGGTGTCCGGCATCCAGCACCTCGACATCGTCTGAATCCTCGGACGCTGCGCGCTGAAGCCTCGCGGATGGCCTAGCATCCCGAGGCGCCATGCGGCATCGAACCCGCGGCCCGGCGGGCGTGGCGCTAGCCGCGAACGGGAAGCGGTGGCGCCGCGTGAGGGATCTCCGCGGCGAACGCCGCTGCCACCTGCCGTCCCGTGCCAAATCAGCCGGGCAACGCGTCGTCGCCGATATCTTCAGCCGGCTTGCGGCGCATGCTGCCCGAAACCATCTTGTATTCGAATAGCCGGCATTCAAGTGCGCCGTTGAACAAGGGCGTGCGCTTGCTCGCCTTCAGCCCGAACAGTTTCGGCAGCGCCGGGTCGCCGCTCAGGAAATAGCAGCGCCAGCCGCTCCAGCGCTTCTTCAGCACGTTACCGAACTGCGGATACAAGGCCGCCAGTTCCTCCGCCTCGCCGATGCGCACGCCGTAGGGCGGATTCGTCACCAGCACGCCCTCACCGGCCGGCGGGTCGAGTTTCAGGAAATCGGCACGATCGAGCGTCACGCAATCCCCTAACCCTGCCGCCTGCAGATTGATCCGCGTTCGCCGCACCTGCTCGCCGACGACGTCCGATCCGTAGATCTTCAGCCGGCGGGGCGCATGGCGACGCGCTTCCGCAACCTTCTTGACGTTCGCCCAAGCGGCACGGTCGAGATGGCGGAAGCGCTCGAACGCAAACTCACGACCGAGGCCCGGCGCGATGTCCAGCGCGATCTGTGCCGCCTCGATGAGGAAGGTGCCACTGCCGCACATTGGGTCGAGCAGCACTTCACCGGGCTTCCAGCCGCTCAGGCGAAGGATGCCGGCCGCCAGATTCTCCTTCAACGGCGCCTCGACTGCCGCCGGCTTGAAGCCGCGCTTGTACAGTGGCTCGCCGGAGGTATCCAGATACAGCGTGACGCGGTCGCGGGTCAGGAAGGCGTGAATGCGGACCGCCGGATTCGCGGTATCGACGCTGGGGCGCTTGCCGGTCACCGTTCGGAAGTGATCGCAGACCGCATCCTTGATCCGCAGCGTGACGAACTCGAGGCTTTTCAGCGGCGACTGCTTCGCCGTCACATAAATGCGGATCGTGTCATCGGCGGTGAACCACTTTGCCCAGGTCACGCCGTAAGCGAGGCGATAAATGTCCTCCTCGCTCTGGTAGCGCCCCTGCGCAAGGCGCCACATGACACGCGTGGCGAGCCGGCTCTCGAGGTTCGCGCGATAGCACACGCACCAGTCGCCGGCAAAGCCGACGCCGCCATGCGTCGGCTCGATCGCCGTGGCGCCAAACGTCGCGAGTTCTTCGGCGAGCATCGGCTCGAGACCACGCGGACAGGGGGAAAAGAAGGATTCGGACATAGCGGGAGACCGGGGCAAGAATAATGAATCTAATGAATCGGAGTAAGGCGGGAATGCACCGCATCAGGCGCGGGCGGCCTGGGCCGCCCTGCCCCGGACCATGCGTATCAGAACGGCTTCAACACGGCGAGAAAGACGACCGCGAACAGCACCAGCACCGGCACCTCGTTGAACACGCGGTACCACTTGTGGCTGCGGGTATTGCGATCTGCAGCGAAATCGCGCATCAGCTTGCCGCAATACAGGTGGTAGGCGATCAGGAAAACGACCAGTGTCGTCTTCGCATGCAGCCAGCCACCGGCAAAACCGAAGCCGAACCACAACCAGAAGCCCAGGCCGACAGCGAGTATGCCGAGCGGCGTCATGAAGCGATAGAGTTTGTATTCCATCAGGGCGAGGCGCTCACGGGTCGCGGCATCATCGACCATTGCATGGTTCACGAACAGCCTCGGCAGATAGAACAGCCCGGCGAACCAGCTCACGACGAACGCGATGTGCAGCGCTTTGACAACCAGCATCAAACATTTCCTCCAGAATTATTGAGCGCCGCCGCGAACCCTTCGCGCACGGTCGGATACTTGAGGCGGACACGCAGATCCCGCCGGATACGTTCATTGTTCAGCCGCCTCGATTCCGACATGAAGGACAGCGCCATCGGCGACAAGCGGGTTGCCAGTTCGCGACGCGGCAGCCGTGGCGGGCGCGGCAGTCCGAAAAAATCGGCAGCAAAATCGAAATACTCGCCCATCTTCATGCACGTATCATCGACGGCATTGTAGACGCGGCCCGCACGTCCGCGGAACAGCGCCAGGCATGCAAGGTGCGCGAGGTCTTCCGCATGGATGTGATTGGTGTGCACATCCTCGTCCGCGCACAGCACCGGCTCACCGCGCCGCAGGCGTGCCAGCGGCAGGCGGTCGCCCGCATAGATGCCGGGGGCGCGCAGGACACTCACCATCATGCCATTGCGCGCGCCAAGACGCCGCAGCCGGGTTTCGGCATCGACGCGACGGCGCGCGCGGTCCGTCTGCGGCCGGCAGGGCCGGACTTCGCTCACTGCGGCGCCGCCACAATCGCCATAGACGCCCGTCGTACTTATGTAGATCAAACGCTGTGGTAGACTCCTTGCGCGCGTCAAGGCCGCCGCCAGCCTGGCTGTCCGCATATCCTGCGACCCGCGGTCGGGAGGAGGGGCAAAATGCAGCACCGCATCGGCCACCCCCGCGAGACGGCGCAGACTGCGGCGATCATCAAGATCGGCCAGCAAAGGCGTTGCACCAAGCGCTCTGAGTTCGGCAGCGGCGTCCGCGCGTCGAACCAGGGCAAACACCCTGAAACGTTTCACCAGCCAGGGTATCGCGCGCCGGGCGACGTCACCGCAGCCGACGATCAATATTCTTTTCATGAATTAATTATCTCACGCCCGATGCCGTTCCAGATTTCACTTGAGCCAGGCGGTCAGCGCTTTTCCGCCGCAGAAGACCAGACCATTCTCGAGGCGGCACTTGCCGCCGGACTCGTTCTGCCCTACGGCTGCCGTGACGGCGCCTGCGGAGCCTGCAAAGGCAAGCTCATCAGTGGCGAGGTGGATCTCGGCACCGTCTCGGCGGGCGCCCTGAGCGACGCCGATCGCGCGGCCGGCATGACCCTGTTTTGCCGCGCGCATGCTCGTTCCGACCTTGTGCTGGAAGCGCGCAACGTCAGCCGTGCCGGCGCCATCCCCGTCAAGAAACTGCCATGCCGCGTGCAGCGCCTTACGCGTGCCGCACCGGACGTGATGGTCATCGAGGCGAAGCTACCGGCGAGTGAGGCATTCCGCTTCCATGCCGGCCAGTATGTCGATTTTCTCCTCGCCGACGGTCGTCGCCGCAGCTTCTCGATCGCCAATGCACCGCATCAGGGCGATCACATGGAACTCCACGTCCGGCTTGTCCCGGGCGGTCAGTTCACCGAACACGTATTCAGCGGCCTGAAGGAGCGTGACATCCTGCGCTTCGAAGGCCCGCTCGGCAGCTTCGGCCTGCACGAGGATTCCGCCAGGCCAATCGTCCTGATCGCGGGCGGCACCGGCTTCGCGCCGATCAAGAGCATCATCGAGCATGCGCTCCATGTCGGCCTCACACGCCCGATCACTCTGTACTGGGGCGCACGTAATCGCGCCGGCCTGTACATGGACGGTCTGGCGCGTTCGTGGGAATCCGCGCTACCCGATTTCCGCTACATTCCGGTATTGTCCGAGGCGGACCCGGCCGACGATTGGCACGGACGTTCGGGACTGGTCCACCACGCCGTCATCGAAGACCTGCCCGAGCTTTCCGCGTACGAGGTTTACGCCTGTGGCGCCCCGGCGATGATCGATGCAGCCCGGCGCGACCTGATCGAACGATGCGGCTTGGGCGCCGATGACTTTTTTGCCGACGCCTTCACCTTTGCCTCCGACCCGGCTCGCTGAGACCATGACCCAGACCACCATCCTGACCCGCGAACCCGTCGTCAACCAGAACCGCGCAATTACTGCCAACCGGCTGATTGCGCACGGGCCGAGCATCGCCGCGGTGGTGGACACGCTCAACAGCCTGAGCGACATCTGGCCAACGCACCACACGGTCTTTGTGTGCCTCGGACGGCTGGTTCCGACCCCCGAACTGATGAAGTGGCAAGCCCCGCCCAACGCGATGATCGAGATCCCCGCGCAGGCGCTCGCCCACCCGCAAACGCAGGCATTGCTGCCGCAGTTGCGTGACGCCGGCGTGAGCATGTGCCTGAGCTGGTTTTCACCCGGCCCCCCCCTGCCCGCGGATTGCGACTGGCGCTTCGTGTTGATGGATCGGCGCAAGCATCCGACCCCGGCGGGTTCGCCGGGGATCACCCTTGCCTGGGGCCTGCCGCAGGTCAGCGCATTTCAGGAAGCCGTCAAGGCGGGCTACGACGGTGCTTCCGGGTGGTTTTTTCTGCACGGCAACCCGGCATCCACGGAACTCTCCCCGGGGCACGCGCAGATTGTGCGGCTCATCAGCCTGGTGCGCAACAATGCCGAAATTCGCGAGATCGAGGCTGTGCTGCGGCAGGACGTCGCGGTGTCCTACAAGTTGCTGCGCTACATCAACTCCGCGGGCTTCGGCCTGAGTTGCGAGATCCAGTCCTTTCGCCACGCGGTGAGCATTCTGGGTTACGCCAATCTGAACAAGTGGCTGTCCCTGCTGCTGGTCAGCGCCAATCGCGATCCCGGCGCACCGGCCATGATGCAGACCTCCATCGCACGCGGACGCTTCATGGAACAAGTCGGCGTGCCGTTCTTCGAAAAATCCGAGCACGACAACCTGTTCATCACCGGCGCCTTCTCGCTGCTGAACGTACTGCTCGGCACATCGATGCAAAGCGTGCTGGACGAGATGAATCTGCCCGCTGCGATCACTGACGCCTTGCTCTTCGATCAGGGCCCCTACGCCCCCTTCCTGAAGCTCGCACGCCTGTGCGAAACCTTCGATTGCACTGAATTACAGAAGCAGGCCGCCGAACTGCAACTCGCCCCCGAGCAGATCAACCGTGCGATCGTCGGTGCGCTGGGATTTGCGGACAGCATGCAATCCTGAATGGGGACGACGACCCCGACGCTGAAAGACGTCGGCAAAAAAAAGCCAGCCGCAAGGCTGGCTTTTTTTGTGGCAGCGAGTGCCGATTACTTCTGCGACAGCACCCAGGCAGCCAGGGTCTTGGCTTCTTCAGCATTGACTTGCGGGTTGGCCGGCATCGGCATCGCGCCCCACACACCGGAACCACCCTTCTGGATCTTCTCGGCCAGCTTGGCAACCGCGTCAGCCTGACCGGCGTACTTCTTGGCAACTTCCTGGTAGGCCGGGCCAACCAGCTTCTTGTCTACAGCGTGACAGGCCAGGCAGTTCTTGGCCTTGGCCAGATCAGCAGAGGCGAACGCCGGAGCGGCGGAGAGAAGGCCCGCGGCAACCGCGGCAGCAACGAAAACTTTCATGCTCTTTTCCTTTTGATGGTGGTGTAAAACCGGCCGGATATTAAACCAAGCATCACCGCCTTGACTACCCGGACAACACCTTGTTGCTCAACGATAAGGTGAGTCGCGACAACCGATGGACTGGACTCCTGCATTCAACGCTGCGCCCTAGCCCAACGTTGACACGACACGCACACAGTTTTCCGGCTGCCTCCACCCCGGCACGGGCCGCTCAAAACTCCCAGGCGACGCCGACGTTGGCAAAACTGCGATCGTTGCCGCGCCCGACCGCCCCGGACAGCTTCACGCCTTCGACAACCTCGTAGCGCACACCGATCTGCCGGTCAGGGGCAGTGTCCTCGACGCCGAAAACTTCAGCGGCAACGGTAAAGGTCCCGGTCAACGGATGCTCGAAGCCGACACCCCAGGTATTGGCGTCATCGGTATCGCCGTCGACCCGCACCCACTCGCGGCCGAGGTTCAGATGCACGCGCTGGCCCGACGCGAAATTCCACGTGGCGAGGCCGGTCACGGCACTGGCGCGCGCGGTCTCATCCGGTGCGTCGCGGAGATCCGCGCGTTCGCGGGCGTATTCGAGCTTCAGTCCGGCCGACAGGCCTGATTCGACCTGCAAGGGTACCCATTTGAGCGCGGCGCCGACGGCCCGCAGGCGCACCGACGGATCGGGCTCGTGATCACGCGCCTGGGCTAGCGCGAGCTCGACCTCGAGGTTCTCGATCGGACCGTAACCGACCGCAGCATCGAAACCGCGGGTTTCGTCGTCGCGCGACCACCCGAACTCCAGCTTCGCGCCGCCCTTGTCGAGGGTACCTGCATCATCCACCACCATCGGACGCTCGGCCTGAGCGGGCAAAGCCGCTGCAAGGTACGCGACGGCGCCAAGCGCCAGTGCGAGCGTTCGGGTGAAATTGATTTTTGCCGCTGAGCCGATCACGTTCACACCTCACTCCAAAAAGCGATGATGCTAACTCAAAATGCGGGCGACACATTCCCTGTCGGCGGTTGCGTGGTCTGCGAACCTGCGATTTTCCTCGGCACGTCGCCAGCTGCACGCTACTGCCGCAGTTCGGCGCTATTGTCGGGCGGCGGGAATTCGCCGGTGGAACGGAAAGGATTGATGTCGAGGCCGCCACGGCGGGTGTAGCGCGCCCACACGGCGAGTTCGCGTGGTTTGCAGCGGCGCAGGATGTCGCAGAAGACCCGCTCCACACACTGCTCGTGGAACTCGTTGTGCTTGCGGAAGGAGACGATATAGCGCAGTAATCCGGCGCGATCGATGGCCGGTCCGGTATAGCGGACGACGATGCAGCCCCAGTCCGGCTGGCCGGTGACCAGACAGTTCGACTTGAGCAGGTGCGAGTGGAGCGTCTCGCTCACTTCAGGCCCGTCCTGCGCGGCGATGAGGAAATCCGGCGACGGCTGATAGGTGTCGATGTCGATTTCCAGCTCGTCGAGCGATTCGCCCGGCGGTGGCGCGATCACGCGGACCGGGTGCAAGGACAGCGGCTGAAGGTCAACCGTCACGGGCGCACCGGCGGCTTGCGAAAGATCGCGCTCGAAGGTGACGCGCAACACGTCGGCGTCCGCAAAACGACTCTGATTGCAGGAATTGAGGTAGAGCTTGAGCGATTTGGACTCGATCAGCCGCGGCGAATCTGCCGGCACACGGAAGCTTGCGATGGCGACGATCGGCTTGCCGCGCGGGTTGAGCCACGAAAGCTCATAGGCGTTCCAGAGGTCTTCGCCGACAAAGGGCAAGCTGTCGGCAACGATGCCGATTTCAGCGCGCTTGATCTGGCGCGCAATCGGGAAAAGCAGATCGGGGGCGTAGGTGTCGCAATAGTCGGCAGGCTTGCCGAGTGGCGAGGATTCGGCGCCGTGCGCGGGGGAATTCGATTGATTCATGCGCGCGATTGTAAGGGATCGCGGCGCATCAATCGAAGCCGGTGGCGAGCCCGCCGGCTTCAGTACCTGAACAGCCGCCAACGCCCGATCAGACGTTGGCGGCCGATTGAGACCTCATTTGCCGCGCGACGGTGCCGTTCCAGCGGCCTTCAGCGCTTCCGACAACAACGCAGCCTTGTCGATCTCGAGCGGCTGCGGTGCGTCCGGCGGGCACACGGTTTCGGGGTCGATCGCGCTACGGTCCTGGCCGATGTCGGCAGCGGCAGGAAGATCCTCGCGCGCAACCCCCAGCGTACTCATCAACTGCCCCATGCCAGACAGGGCGCGTCCCTGCGCGATCATCTGATCGTAGCGCGCATTGACGTAAGCGCGCCGTGCCTGGAAATGCTCGTTTTCGGTGTCGAGCAGGTCCAGCAAGGTCCGCTGGCCGATATCGAACTGGCGACGATAGGCTTCACGCGCCTTTTCGATCGAAAGCTGGTGCTGATCGAGGTAACGCAGTTGCTCCTGCAGGCGCCGCACGTCGTTGTAGGCGATCGACACCGTCTGACGCAGGTCGCGGCAAGCCTTTTCGCGCAGATCCTTGGCCTGATTGTTCAGGTCACCGGCCTGGCGCAGGCGCGCATCGTCGGCGCCGCCACGGAAGACGTTGTAGCTCAGGACAAGTTCGACAACGCCTTCTCGCGAGTGCCCGTCGAAGCCGTCGAGATTGTGATCGAGGGCCTGGCGCGCGCGCAGGTCGAGACGCGGATGGAAGGCCGCCCGCCGGGAATCGATCTGCGCCTGGCTGGCTCGGACATTTTCGACCGCGGCATTGAGCGCTGGACTGCCATTGAACGCAACACGCAATGCCTCCTGCGCCGTGGCGGGGATCTTGCCGAACTCGGTGCCGGCCTCCAGACGCGGCAGATCGTTTTGCGGCATTTCGCCGACGATGCGCAGGTAACGGGCGCTCACGTCATGAAGGTTCGACACTTCGGTCAGCAGATTCGACTCGGCAAGCGCGAGACGGCCGGTTGCCTGCTCGAGGTCCACGCGGCGCCCGACCCCCGCCCCGGCACGCTCG
Source organism: Aromatoleum diolicum (assembly GCF_012910955.1). Classification (GTDB taxonomy): domain Bacteria; phylum Pseudomonadota; class Gammaproteobacteria; order Burkholderiales; family Rhodocyclaceae; genus Aromatoleum; species Aromatoleum diolicum. The sequence goes on along the minus strand of NZ_WTVQ01000004.1, from coordinate 95,181 downwards.
CCAATCTGGTCGGAGGTCTGCCTGTGCTGCACGTAGTTTTCCTGCGCGAGTCGCGTGAGCTCGCGGTAGCGCAGAACATCGCTGTAGGCACGCAGCGCCTCGAGCGCCGCACTTTCCGACATCTCGATGAGTTCGTAGTAGCGCGTCAGCTTTGCGTAGCCCATGCGTGCCACTTCACTGCGCGTAAAAAAACCGTCATAAACCATCTGGTTCAGCGACAGCGTCAGATTGCGATGGGTGAAGGTGTCCGTCGATTGCCCGGAACGCCGCAGCGTTTCACGGCCGACACTGGCACTTGCATCGACCTGCGGCAAATAGCCCGCGCGTGCGACACCCTGATCCTCGACGGCCGCGCGGAAGGCATTCCACGTGGCCTGCACCTCGGGATTGGTCACCACGGCCCTGCGCGCCGCGTCGCGCAAGGCATCGGGTGCTGCACTCGTTGCCGCCATCGGCAGCGCAGCCAGAATGGCGGCCGCGATCACGGATCGAAATTTATTCATACAACCTCCTGCGCATCATTCGATGCCATAAGCATAACTCCAGATTCATCAAATAGGTCGGGTGGCATCAATCTTGTAAGTGAATGTTAACCGGGCGTTGCATTCATGAACGCCAACTACGCAACACTCATGACGATAAATTCGGGGATAGTGACCCGCGACGACGCATTGGCTAGCGCCGATAGCCGATAATGCGGCGGACCCTAGGAACACCCGCTTCGATGCCAGCCCCCCCTTGCTCGTGCCGAAATCGCCACCTGCCCGGCCTTGCCCGCGGGTGGCGCTGGTTCGTCCGCGCTCTGGCCGGGCCGGCTGCGGTGATCGTCGGCGTGTCGATGGCGGCGCCGGACCTCGACCGCATGCAGCAGTTGGCTCACGAGCGCTACGGAGCCGGAGCGGCGGAAGCGGTTGGGGCATGGCGCTCGATGGTGGCCGACGCGGGCACACTCGACGAGCTGGAAAAGCTTCAGCGGGTCAATACCTTTCTCAACCGGCGCACTGCCTTCGATGACGACATAGCCATATGGAAGCAGAAGGATTACTGGGCCACCCCGCTGGAAACGCTGGCGCGCCGCGCCGGTGACTGCGAGGACTTTTCGATTGCCAAATACATGAGCCTGCGCCTCCTCGGCGTCCCCGCCGAGAAGTTGCGGCTGATCTACGTGCGCGCCATCGTGGGTGCCCCGGGAAGCGGCGTATCACAAGCACATATGGTGCTCGGCTATTACCCGTCACCCGATGCGGAGCCGCTGGTTCTCGACAATCTGATCGGCGACATCCGAACGGCATCACGCCGACCGGATCTGTTTCCGATATTCAGTTTCAACAGCGAAGGCTTGTGGGTAAGCGGCGCCAGCACCTCGTCGGCAGACCCCACCACGCGCCTTTCACGCTGGCGCAGCGTTCTCGAACGCATGCAGCAGGAGGGTCTGTGATGAGGACCGCCTGCCCGCAGCGCCCACCGCTATCCGGAGGTCACTTGTCATGTCCCTGATCAAACAGCTATGGATCGCCATCGCGGTGATAACTGCCCTGGCCCTGGGCGGAAGCCTTGTGGTCAGCACCCTCTCGGCCAGGCATTACCTGGAGCAACAGTTGCAGGTGAAGAATTTCGACAACGCGACATCGCTGGCCCTGTCGCTGTCGCAGATGCCCAAGGATCCGGTGACCGTCGAACTGCAGGTCGCGGCGCAGTTCGACGCCGGCCACTACCGCTTGATCCGTCTCACCAGCCCGAGCGGCGAGGTCGTCGTCGAGCGTGAATTTTCCGGCACGCTCGACGGCGCGCCCGAGTGGTTCAGCCGCCTGATCCCGATCAATGCCCGGCCAGGCATCGCGCAGGTCCAGGACGGCTGGCACCAATTCGGCACGCTGACGCTGGACAGCCACAAGCGTTACGCCTACGAGGCACTGTGGGACGGGACGCTGCAGCAGTTGCTGTGGTTCGTCATCGGCGGGGCACTTACCGGGCTGATCGGGACGCTCATCATCAAACACATCACTCGGCCGCTGGGGCAGGTGGTCGAACAGGCCGAAGCGATCGGCGGCCGGCGATTCGTGACGACGCCGGAGCCCGGCACCATGGAATTCCGCAGCGTGGTGCGCGCGATGAACACTTTGTCCGATCGCGTGCGGACGATGCTCGCCGAAGAGTCACGGCGGCTCGAGCAGCTACGCCGCCAGACCCAGCACGACGATATGACCGGACTGGTCAATCGCGGCCAGTTTCTCAACCTGATCGATTCAGCGCTTGCCCGTGACGACGCCCACGCGGCCGGAATATTGCTGATTGCCCGATTCAGCGATCTTGCTGCGCTGAATTTGCGCCTCGGCCGCGAAACGACCGACAGCCTGCTGCGCGATATTGCGCGACACGTCGGCGAGTTCGCCGCACAGCATCCGGACTGGGAGGCAGGCCGGATGAACGGCAGCGATTTCGCCCTGCTCGCGCCCGGCTGCGAGGATCCGGGTGACCTCGCCTTACGCGTCGGACAGGCCTTGCATGCTGCGCTCGATGCCCGCCCCGAAGGCCACACGGTGGCATTGCCGATCGCAGCGAGCGCCTATGCGGCCAGCGAATCGCGCTCGCACCTGCTCGCCCGTGTCGACGGCGCCCTTGCCACCGCCGAACAGTCCGGCGATCGGGCCATCAGGGTCGCCGAACGTATCGACAAATCACCGCCCTATGACGATCTCCAGGCATGGCGCAATGCGCTGACTTCGTCGATCGAACGCGACGGCGTGCGTCTGGGGCGCTACCCCGTGCGTACCAGCGATGGCCGCTTGCTGCATGACGAGGCTCCGATCCGGCTGATGCTCAACGGCGCGTGGCAGGCCGCCGGGTATTTCCTGCCCTGGGTCGCCCGCCTCGGCCTGATGCCCCGCTTCGACGTCGCAGTCGTCCGCGCCGCCCTGCAGGAGATCTCCGCAAGCGGCGCGCAACTTGGCATCAACCTGTCGCCGGAGTCGCTGTGCGACGCGACCTTCCGCGGTGAGCTGTTCGGCCTGCTGCAGGCCGCCCCGCAAGCCGCACCGAAGCTGTGGATCGAGCTCCCGGAGTACGGTGTCGTGCGTCACCTGGGGGAATTCCGCGCCCTGTGCGTTGCATTGCGGCCACTGGGGTGCAAGCTTGGCATCGAACATGTCGGGGCACGCTTCGCCCACCTCGCCGAGCTGCACGAACTGGGCCTTGATTACATCAAGATCGATGCTGCGGTGATCCGCGGAATCGATACGAACGCCGGCAATCAGTCATTCCTGCGTGGGCTGTGCATGATCGCGCATTCACTCGGCCTGGTGACGATCGCCGAGGGGGTCAGTTCTGACGCGGAGAAGAGGCTATTGCCGGACTTTGGAGTCGATGCCATGACCGGACCGGCGGTGTGACTTTCGCGCCCCCGCGAAACGCCAGTGCGTCCGGTCCTGTCCCGGACGCGCGGCATCCGAGCGCCCGGGCATGCGGGGAGAATTCGCGCAGCGCCAGGCGGGCTCAGATGACTCCATCATCATCAAGCAGACTGATGCGCTGCAGCGCCTCCCGCGCGCCACGGCGTTCCATCAGCTTCTGCTGTGCGGGGGATGGAAGATCGGTAAAGCGGATCACGGAACGCTCGATCAGCAGCTCGATGAGGTCTTCGAGCACCCGCACCAGACTGAGATCGGAAGACTCCAGGGGATTCGCCGCATCGCTGATGATGCGGCTGAAAGCAAGCACTTCCGCCTCATCCCCGCTCACCGCACTCCAGCCACCTTCCCTGGACTCGGCATTGGCAAGCGGCTCGCGACTCACCGCGATCACTTCGCCATTCGCCCCGCGTTTCACGAAGATCATCATTGCACCGGTAGAGATACGTCGCGTTGGGTTGACAGTCGCAGCACCAGCTGCAGGCGATCGCGCACGCCGAGCTTTTCGAAGATCGCGCCGAGATGCGCCTTGACGGTGCGCTCGGTGATACCAAGCCGGGCCGCGACCTCCTTGTTGCTAAGCCCGGCGGCGACCTTGCGCGCAACCTCCATCTCGCGCGCCGACAGAGCGGACGCGCTGGCGTCGCTTGGCGCCGCCAGCGTACGGATCGCCGCGCCGATGACGCGGGTCATCAGCTCCGGCCCTACCCACAAGCCACCGTGGCGGACAACGAGCTCCACGTCGCGCAGCATCATCGGTACGGACATCGCGTGACAGTAGCCGCGTGCCCCATGATCCAGCGCCGCCAAGGCCTCCTCGCCATCCGGGGTCATGCTGATGACGATCAGCGGGCATTCCGGCAAGCGGCGGCTCAGGTTCATGACTAAGGTCCCCCAGCCGGCATGTGCCGTGTCCACCCAGATCACGTCGAATGGGCGTGCCGCAGCAAGGAGCGTATCGAGCTCCCGGCAAACGCCCGCGGGAAATGCGTCCAGCCAGCGCGTCGAGGGCTGGACCGTGGCAGAGCAAAGGAAGAAATTCTGGCTCATCGTTCGGACAGCGCATTGGCCTTGGCCCGCAGGACGGGCTTCAGCAGATAGGAAAGAATCGTCTTCTTGCCCGTAAGGATGTCGAGCTCGGCGACCATGCCGGGGATGATCGGCAGGTTCTCGCCGAGGCTGGATTTCTGCGTGCGCACACGGACCGTATAAAACGCGTTGCCCTTCTCATCGGTAACGGTATCGGCACCAATGTGTTCGACGACCGCGTCGAGCCCGCCGTATACCGCGAAGTCGTACGCGGTGAATTTCACCAGCGCCGCCTGCCCCGGCCGCAGGAAGCCGATGTCCTTCGGCTTGATCTGCGCTTCGAGGATCAGCGCATCGTCGAGTGGCACGATCTCCGCGACTTCCTTGCCGGGCTGTACAACGCCGCCGACCGTGTTGACCAGCAGCCGCTTGACGGTACCGCGGACGGGCGAGCGGACTTCAGCATGCTTGACGCGGTCTTGTAGCGCGCGACTGCCCTCCGTCAAGGTGCCGAGTTTGCCCATCGTGTCGGAAAGCTCATTGCGCATCACGTTGTGCACGTTCAGTTCGACTTCCTGAATCTTCCGCATCGCCTCGGAGATCGCCGACTGGATGCGCGATATCTGCGCGGCAGCCTGGTCCCGTTCGCCACGCAGCCGCGACACGTCGCGCTCGAGGCGCAGGATCTCGACCTCGGACACCGCCCCCGATTGCACCAGCGGGCGCGTGACGGAAAGCTCCTGCATCGCGAGTTGGTAGCCACGAATCGACTGATCGTGGCGAGCGCGCACTTCGACCAGTTCCTGCTGGCGCTGCGTTAGCTGCTGGCGCGCGATCGAAATCTGCGCATCCATCTCGGCGACACTGGAGTCATACAGCCGGCGCTCATGCGCCGCGATTTCCGGCACCTCGCGCACGACGTCCTGCGGCAGTACAAGGGCCTTTCCACCCGTCAGTGCTTCCAGTCGCGCCGCCTTCGCCCGCAGCGCGAAATATTGCGAGCGATTCTCGGCCAGCGATGAGACGAAGCGGGTCGGGTCGATGCGCAACAGCAGCGCGCCCGCGTCGACGATCTGCCCCTCACGCACGGGCATTTCCTCGACGACGCCACCGTCTACACTCTGAATGATCTGCACCTGCGAGGAGGGAATCACCTTAGCCTCGCCGCGCGTCACCTCGTCGATCTGCGCAACGCCCGCCCACAACACCAGCAGAACGACCACCACCATGAGGCCGCGCAACAGCAGGCGCGCACGCAAGGGTTCCTGCTGGATGCGAGCCCAGTCGGCATCACCGGACCAGTCCAGACGTTCATCCTGCGCGGGCGGACTCAGGCGCGCGAAAAACCGTTCAAACAAAGGACGCGCCGGTCTGGACACCCGGTCCGACAACGTCCCGATCCGTTCGAATGCCCTTTGCCCCGAATCGCCCATCACGCTGCCCTCCCGATGCGACCCTGACGCAGCGCTTCGACAACCTGACTCTTCGGACCGTCCGCGACGATTCTGCCACCGTCGACGACCACGATGCGATCGACCAGCTCGAGCAACGAGGTGCGGTGAGTGACAACGATCATCGTCTTGCCCTGCGCAAAACCGCTCAAGCGTCGCTTGAGTTCCTCCTCACTGGAGAAATCCATCGACGACGTCGGCTCGTCGAGCAGCAGGATGGGCGGATCGCTGATGATCGCGCGCGCGATCGCGACCCCCTGTCGCTGCCCGCCGGACAGCGACGCGCCGCGCTCGCCGACCTGCATATCGAACCCCTGCGGGTGCGTGTTGACGAACTCGGTGATGCCGGCGGTCTCCGCTGCGTGCAGAACAACGGCGTCGTCGGCGAGCGGTGCCGCCATCGTGATGTTCTCGCGCAGCGTGCCGTAGAACAAGGTGACATCTTGCGGGACGTAGCCGACATGACGGCGCAGTTCCGCCGGATCGAGCTGACGCACGTCGATGCCATCGACCAACACGGCGCCGGCGGTCGGACGATAGAGTCCCAGGATCAGCTTTTCCAGGGTCGTCTTGCCGGAGCCGACGCGACCGAGAATTCCGACATGCTCGCCGGCACGGATCCGCAGCGACACATTGCGCAGCGCCTCGGTGTCCTGTCCCGGATAGTGGAAGCTGACGTCGCGGAGTTCGATCTCGCCGCGGAACGACTGCCGGCTGATGAAGTTCGTATCCTCGGGGCGCTCGACCTCTTGCTGCATCAAGGTGTTGAGCGACGCCAGCGCCGTCGCAGCGTTGTGATATTGCACGAGCAGGCCGGCAACCTGGCCGATCGGTGCCATGGCGCGCGACGACAGCATGTAACAGGCGATCAGCCCCCCCATGCTGAGCAGGTTGTCGCGAATCAGATAGACGCCGAGGATGATGATCGCGGCACTCACCGCCTGCTGCACCCAGGCAGCGCCGTTCATCGCCGTGGCCGACAGCAGTCGCAGTTGTGCCCCGACACGGGCGAGCAGCGCCGCACTCTTCTCCCATTTACGCTGGATCGGCGCCTCGGCACCGAGCGCCTTGACCGTCTCCATCGCAACCAGACCTTCGACGAGGATCGCATTGCGTTGCGCACCGGCACGATAGGTCGTCTCGGCGAGTTCGTGCATCCGCCCCTGGACGGTCATCGCGTATACCAGCAGCAGTGCGACGCCGACGACGAAGGGAAGCACCAGCGGCCAGGCAATCCAGCCAATGACGAGAACGAAGACCAGCGCAAAGGGCACGTCGATGAATGCAACGACGGTCGCCGAACTGATGAAGTCGCGCACCGACTCGAAGGCGCGCAGGTTCGCTGCGAAGGAGCCCGCCGACTCGGGTCGCTGCTCCATACGCAGGCCCAGCACGCGCTCCATGATCACCGCCGACAACTTGACGTCGGCGCGACTGCCGGCGAGATCGACGAAATAGCCACGCATCGTCCGCAGAAACGCATCGCCGAAGACGACGATCAGCACGCCGGCGCCGAGCACCCACAGCGTCTCCATGGCGTGGTTCGGGACAACGCGGTCGTACACATTCATGACGAACAGCGGCATCGCGATGGCGAACAGGTTGATCATGAATGCCGCGAGCAGCACGTCGCGGTACAAGGGGCCGTTTTCCGCGATGACGCCCCAGAACCAGTGATGCCGCTTGACCGACCGGACTTCTGGCGTCCGCGCGTCGAAACGGAACAGCGGGCGCGCGTAAATCGTGAAGCCGGCATAGCGCGCGTTCAGCTCAGCGAGCGACAGCTCGACTGCCGCTTCGCCGAGTTCGGGGAACACTACGCGTGCGCGGGCGCCATCGTTGCTCCACCCCAACAGAACACACGCCCGATTGCCCTGCAGCAACAGGACCGCCGGCAACAAGGAAGGATTCAGTCTCTCCGGCGCACTCCGCACCATCTTGCTGCTAAGCCCCGCGCGGCGCGCGGCGCGCGCGAACAAGGTCGGTGTCAGGCGCCCACGCTCCAGCGGCAGCCCTGAAATCGCCGCGTCACGTGTCGTCGCCGCACCGTGTGCGCGCGCCACCAGCAGCAGACACTCCAGCAGCGGGTCACTCTCGCCGACGTTTGCATCCGTCTGCGCTGCAGCGGGTTCGGCGAGACCTAACCCGCCATTTTGTTCGAATGCTTCTGCCACGGGATGTCTCATAGTGTGATCGAAGGGGCCGAGAAAGGCTGTCACCCCGACCGGTACATGCGGATTCATAACAGGAACAAAGCTGTTACGAAATATTTTCTCATGCAGAGAAAACCCCGAACGTGACAGGTTGCTCATGTCGCGCACCGGACCAAGCTCGTGATGACGCTTGCGACCACGACGGCATCATCTCACAATCGGCAATTCGGCCACCCCGGTCGGCACAATACGCATGCATTCTGGAAGGACATCGATCATGCAGGAGGCACAACGCAGGCACTTCGCGCGCATCCGCTTTCATAGCGGCGCGCGGCTGTTGGTCGGCAACATGGAAAGCGACTGCGAGGTCTGTGACCTCTCACTCAAAGGCGCACTCCTCAAACCTGACGGCCCGAGCCCTGCCCGCGGCGAGCGCTGTTTGCTCGAAATCGCCCTCGACGATGCGGGCACGACGATCCGGATGGAAGGCGAGGTGGTCCACGCCGAGCACAATCACGTTGGCCTGGTGTGCCGGGAGATCGACCTCGACAGCATCACCCATTTGCGCCGTCTGCTGGAACTGAACCTCGGCGACCCGGCGCTGCTGCATCGGGAACTTGCCTTCTTGCTGAGCAACTAGAGCGAGACTGGGCACGCACCGTGAGCAACATCTGCGAAAAAGCGGGCAGGGAGTCCGGAGCGGCCGTAATGCTACAATGTTGCATTAATCTCATCATCCGGTCCCCGGCATGCCCGCTCCTGCCCCCCACCCGTCTGCCGCCAACCTGATCGCCTCTTGCGGCGGTCGCGTCACGCGCACGCGCATCGCGGTGCTTGAAATCCTGCAGCACAGCCAGCGTTCGCTGAATCATGACGACATCGCTGCGGCGCTCGCGGCCGACGGCCTGCCCCACGACCGCGTAACGCTTTACCGCACCCTGGACTGGCTGGTCGAGCAGGGGCTTGCCCACCGTATCATCGGCCCCGACCGCGCCCGCCGTTTCAAGGCCGGGGGCGAAACCGGCAGCCAGCATGCGCACTTCCACTGTGACCGCTGCGGGCATGTGCTGTGCCTTGAATCGATCAAAACCGATGAACGCTTCGAGTTGCCCGCCGGCTATCGCCCGGAGCGCGCGGAACTGGTCTTCCACGGCACCTGCCCCGACTGCGGCCGGCTGCGTGCAGCCAAGACCTGAGCCGCCCTCCCCCGACGACGCACTGCCCTCGCCGCACCCGAGCGCCTCACTGTCACCCAACCGAGCCGATCATGGCCCCCAAACCTCGCAGCATCCCGCAACACGCTCATGGCCACCATAATCATCACGATCACCAGACCCATGCAGCCCTCGCCCCCGCCTTCCCCGGCACCGCCCTGGTGCTCGGCGTAAACGCACGTGTCGCACTGGCGGCGGCGGCGGCGGCACTGCTGTGGATCACGGTCGGATGGGCCATCGCATGACACAGCCGCTAGCCGTCCTGCAACTGGACAATCTGACTCTCGGCTATGACCGTCACCCTGCGGTTCACCACCTCAGCTGCAGCATCGCGCCCGGCGCGCTGGTTGCAGTCGTCGGGCCGAATGGGGCTGGCAAGTCGACCCTGTTCAAGGCGCTCACTGGCGAGCTTGCGCCGCTACAGGGTAGCTTCCGCATGCATACCGCGCCCGGCGGGATTGCCTACCTGCCGCAGCAAAGCGAACTTGACCGCAGCTTCCCGGTATCGGTCTTCGACATGGTGTCGATGGGGTTGTGGCGCGAGATCGGCCCTTTTCGTGGGCTCAGCCGCAGCCAGGCCGAACGCGTGCGTGCCGCACTCGCCGCCGTCGGACTGTCGGGATTCGAGACGCGCCAGATCGGCACGCTGTCGGGCGGCCAGCTGCAACGCGCACGCTTTGCGCGCATGATGCTGCAGGATGCCTCGCTGCTGCTGCTCGATGAACCCTTCAACGCCATCGATGCGCGCACCATCGAGGACCTCATCGCACTGGTGCTCGACTGGCACGCCGAAGGCCGCACCATTCTCGCCGTGCTGCACGACCTCGAACTGGTACGACGCCATTTCCCCGAATGTCTGTTGCTCGCGCGCGAGTCTCTCGGTTTCGGCCCCACCACCGACGTACTGACTCCCGAGCGCCTCGCCACCGCGCGCCGCCTCGCCTCCGAGTTCGACGAAGCCGCGGCGGTCTGCCACCGCCCCGAAGCGGAGGCCGCATGATCGAAGGCGGACTGTTCGCACCGTTCACCGAGTTCGAATTCATGCGCCGCGCCCTCGCCGGCTGCCTGGCGCTCGCCCTGGGCGCCACGCCGGTGGGGGTGTTCCTGATGCTGCGACGCATGAGCCTGATGGGCGATGCGATGGCCCACGCGATCCTGCCGGGCGCTGCGCTCGGTTACCTTGCGTTCGGCCTGTCACTCGGCGCGATGACGATCGGCGGCATCATCGCGGGTCTGGTCGTGGCGCTGGGCGCCGGTCTGGTTGCGCGTTCGTCGATCCTCAAGGAAGACGCCAGCCTCGCTGCCTTCTACCTGCTGTCGATCGCCACCGGCGTGATGATCGTGTCGCTGCGCGGGCGCAACCTCGACCTGCTGCACGTGCTGTTCGGCTCGGTGCTGGCGCTCGACGATGCCTCGCTGCTACTCATCAGCGCAATCTCCACCGTCACCCTGTTCGCGCTCGCCGCCTTGTACCGACCGCTCGTGCTGGAGTGTTTCGATGCCGCCTTCCTGCGCGGGGTCAGTGCGACCAGCCCGCTGGCGCATTACGGCTTTCTGGTGCTGGTGGTGCTCAACCTCGTCAGCGGTTTCCACGCCCTCGGCACACTGATGGCGGTCGGCATCATGATCCTGCCGGCCGCGGCAGCCCGTCTGTGGGTCAAACGCCTGCCGGCGATGCTTGGACTCGCGATCGCCATCGCCTTCATCAGCGGCGTCGGCGGACTGCTCGCATCCTTCCACGCCGACGTCCCGGCCGGCCCGGCGATCATTCTCGTGGCCGGCGTGATCTACGTGCTCTCGCTCGCCCTCGCCCCTGGCGGCATGATCGGCGCACGACTCGACCGTCGCCCCCATCTCGAATCCTGAGCCCCTGATTTCCCCCAGCCCCCGGAATCTGGTCGATGCGCCATTTCAAGCTACCGCTACTTGCCCTGCTCGCCCTGCTCTTTACGAGCCAACCGTTGCGCGCCGCAACGCTGGAGGTAGTGGTGAGCTTCAGCATTCTCGGGGATTTTGTCCGGCAGGTCGGCGGCGACCGCGTCAAGGTCACACCGCTGGTCAGCGCCGATCAGGACGCACACAACTTCCAGCCCCGCCCTTCCGACGCACGACGCATCGGCGCCGCGCATCTCGTCGTGGTCAGCGGACTGGGCTTCGATCCGTGGCTCGAGCGCCTCGCGCAAACGGCCGGATACAAAGGCCCCGTGCTAATCGCCAGTAACGGCATCGATCCTATCGCCACCGCCAACGAGCACGACGATGCCCATGGGCACGGCCAGGGGACGCACCAGGATGCCGTCGACCCGCACGCCTGGCAGGACGCGAGCAGGGCGCAGCGTTACGTTGCCAACATCGCGGACGCCCTCGCGCAGATCGACCCCGCCGGCGCAAACGTGTATCACGCCAATGCCGCGCGCTACACCACCGAACTCAAGGCCCTCGACGCGGACATCCGCAGCGGGTTCGCACGCATACCGGCGGAGCGGCGCAAGGTCGTCAGCTCGCACGACGCGTTCGGCTACTTCGCGCGTGCCTACGGCGTCCGTTTCCTCGCCCCGGCAGGCATCAGCAACCAGTCCGAACCCTCGGCGTCTGGCGTCGCGCAACTGATCCGGCAACTACGCCGCGAGAAAGTCCCCGCCGTATTCGTCGAAAGCATCAGCGACCCGCGACTGGTCGAACGCATTCGCAAGGAAAGCGGCGCGCGGCTCGGTGGCACCCTGTATTCGGACGCACTATCGGGCGCAGACGGCCCCGCGCCGACCTACGTTGCGATGATGCGCCACAACCTCAAGACCCTGCTCGAAGGTCTGGCCGAGAGCGGAAAATAAGCAAACGCCAAGAAGCCGAAGCGGGCGGAGTCACCTGATTGCGTGCCCGGCACGCGTCCCGCACCTCATCCCCGCTCAGAAAAAGATGGCGTGCAGCATCTTCGCACACAGCAGCAGCAATACCCCGGCAAAGATCTTCCTGAGCATCGCCACCGGCAGGCGGTGTGCAAGCCTTGCCCCCATTGGCGCTGTATAGGTGCTCACCGCACTCACCAGCACCAGCGCCGGTAGATAGATGAATCCCATACTGTAATCCGGCATACCGGTGCTACCCCAGCCATTTATCAGATAGCCAACGGTTCCGGCCAGCGCAATGGGCAGTCCGATCGCGGCCGACGTACCAATTGCGTGGTGCACCTTGATATTGCACCAGGTCATGAAAGGCACCGACAGTGAACCGCCGCCGATCGCCACCAGCGCCGAAACGCCACCGATGCCGGCCCCCACGGCACTCATGCCGAGCGGACCGGGCAGTTCGCGCGAAGGCTTCGGCTTGATGTTGGCCAGCATCTGCAGCGACACATAGGCCATGAAGCAGGCGAAAAAGATCGCCAACGGTTTCGAGGCCACTCGCGACGCAACAAAGGTCGCCGCAAAGGTGCCGACGAGGATGCCCGGCGCGATGTAGCGCACGACATCCCAGCGCACCGCGCCATGCTTGTGGTGAGCACGCAGGCTGGCAATCGAGGTCATCACGATGGCCGCCATCGACGTCCCGAGCGCCAGGTGCACCACGCCGTCCTTGGGCATGCCCTGCGCCACGAACAGCGAAGTCAGCACCGGCACCATGATTCCGCCGCCGCCCACTCCCAGCAGGCCGGCAAAGAATCCGACAAAAGCCCCCAGCGCGAGGTAGCTCAGCCACCACACATCGAAATCCATCCGTCCAGCCTCTGCACGAATTGCTGCACTGATCGCCGGCGCGGATGCCGGCGAAAAGCAAAAAAAGGCGCGGATCGAAATCCGCGCCTCTCAATTTGGCCCCCGCTGTGTCGCCTACGTCGGCATCCTGAACCTGGGGTTCAGGGAGGTCGCTTTCCTTCCGCATCAGGCTCACCCGGCGAGGGGCATGCACACCAGCGGCATCCATGGTCCGCGACCAAGTCTCTCGACATTGGTCCAAGGAATTTACGACTTCAACGACACAGCGGGGATTGAACCTTTATGCACACCAACCCACGCTAACCACCTGTTAGAAAAGCTTTTCCTGCTGGGCCAGAACCCCATCGATGCGTGCATTCACGAAACCGATTCTACGCTTCGCGGCCTGCATGTCAAACCCGCCGGAGCGCTGAAACTGCAAAAATTCATGAGAAATATTCAGTGCTGTCATGACAGCCAGTTTCTCGCCGGACGAACTCGTACGCGACGCAAGGCTGTTGAGCTTTTCATCCAGAAAAGCGACTGCCGCCAGCAATCCTTCCTTGTCCTCGGGCCGGCAGGCGACGGAATAGGTCTTGCCGAGCAGGGTGATATCCAGAGTATCGGTTTGCATGTCAGGCTTCCGGCAGTTGCGCAAGCAAGCTCTCGAGCTTCGCAGTGGCAAGTTTGACCTTTTCGGCCAGCACACGATTCTCTGCCTCGAGCCGCGCAACACGCGTGCGCAACTCTCGGCTTGCCGCCTTGTCGGATTCGTAGAGACCGATCAGTTGTTCGACCTGGTTTTCGAGCTTGTTGAGTTCTGCGTCCATGCGGCGGATGGTAGAGGGCGCTCGCAAGTCGGTCAAGGCACGCCGGCACAGCGCTCGCCGGAGTGCGATTCAGGCTTCGGCCGCCTGCACCCAATCGAGTGCTTCGAACTGCAGGCGGTTAAGCTCGCCCACGGCGACCCCGAGCACACCGGCAAAAGACTCCACCCGCTCGGCATCGCCGCGTTCGAAGGCCAGTGCCAGTTCGAGATATGGCGCCATCGGTCCGCGCTGGTGCAGCAGCGCATCCTGCATCGCCTCCGACAACTTGAGCGGACGGATCGCCTCCTCGAGCGGTACCTTGAGCGCCACATCGAGTAGCGAGAACAGGCCCAGCACGAACAATTGTGCAGCCGGGTCGCGCTCGCCACGCAAGGAGCCGATGAGCTCGAGGAAGCGGGCGCGCGTCAGCGCCTCCTCCATGACCACCACCGCACCGGGGGCACTGTGGGAGCTACCCAGCAACATCATCGACACCCAGCGCTGCAGCGGTTGCTGGCCAAGCACCATGATTGCCTGTTCGACCGATGTGATGCGGTTATTGAGCCCCCACGCCGCCGCATTCACATAACGCAGCAGGCGATAGGCGAGCGCCAGGTCGTGCTTGAGGATCTCGGCGATTTCCTGCGTCTCGACACCGCTGCGCAGGCGCGTGAGCAAGGACGCCAGACGCATGCCGTGGGGCGCAAGGCTGTTACCCTTCCAGTCTTCGCGACGGGTGACGAAACCGCCTGCAAAAGCCGCGCAGCCGACATTGCGGGCCAATTCGAAATCATCGATTGTGCCGACCTCCCATGCCCACACCGGCAGACCGGGACGCAGACGCTGCACCATGCGGGCGAACAGGCTCACTTCTTCGGGTACGCAGAAACCCATGCGGAACACCGCCGCATCGGCAAGCGGCAGCAGACTCTCGAGCCAGGGTCCAGAATCGTTGTGATCGAGCACGAGACGCAGGCCGGCTTCGCGCACGCGGCGGGCGTGTTCGAGGGTTTCCGCACTGGCAGTGCGCATCGGAAACTCAGGCTGCACCAGCAGCACGGCATTCAGCCCTGCCAGACGGTCCAGCACCGCATTACCGAGGAAACCGTCCCAGACGCGCAGACACACCTGACGCGTACGCAGCGCGGCACCACGCCCGTAGCGATCGATCTGTTCGACCAGCAGGCCGTCGACGAAATCGCGCGTGCGGCGGCCGGGGGAGCGGATGCGTCCGGAAATGTCCTCACGCAGCTCGAACGCGTAACCGGTCGGATTCTGCTCGCGGTCAAGGACTTCGGTCCGGCATAGCAAAGATAGCGCGGCGTCCCCCGCGGTTTCCGCCGCCGCGACGGCGACCGGCGCGGACAGCGGCTCCGGCGGCACCTCGCTGCGAGCGGTGACTGCCGGCGCCCCTTCCGGCGCGGGAACCCGTTGCGGCGACGGCGCAGCGGCTGGCGAAAAAGCCGGGGCAGCCTGCGCCCCGCCCAACAGACGTTTCAGCCAGCCGAACATTTCATCCCTTGCCCGCAGCGGTGAATTATCCCAACGCCATCATAGCGCATGCAGGTATCAGCGCTGCACCTGTCGCACGTCGCGCACGGCTCCCGTATCAGCACTGGTGGTCAGCGCCGCGTAGGCCTGCAGCGCAGCGGACACCACACGTTGGCGGCTGACGGGCTTCCAGGCCTTATCGCCCTTGGCCTCCATCGTGGCACGACGCCGCGCCAGTTCCGCTTCCGACACCGCAAGGTGGATGCGCCGGTTGGGGATGTCGATTTCGATGGTGTCACCCTCCTCGACCAGCGCGATCGCACCGCCACAGGCCGCTTCCGGCGAAGCATGACCGATCGACAGGCCGGAGGTGCCGCCGGAGAAGCGCCCGTCGGTCAGCAGCGCGCACTCCTTTCCGAGCCCCCTGGACTTCAGGTAGCTGGTCGGATACAGCATCTCCTGCATGCCGGGACCGCCCTTCGGGCCTTCGTAGCGGATGATGACCACATCGCCGGCCACGACCCTGTCGCCAAGGATGCCTTCGACGGCCTCTTCCTGGCTTTCGAACACGCGCGCGCGTCCGGTGAAGGTCCAGATCGACTCATCGACGCCGGCGGTTTTCACGATGCAGCCCTTCTCGGCAATGTTGCCGTACAGCACGGCAAGGCCACCGTCCTGGCTGAAGGCGTTGGCGCGGTCGCGAATGACGCCGTGCGAACGATCCATGTCGAGTTCGTTCCAGCGGCGGTTCTGCGAGAACGCGACCTGCGTCGGCACGCCACCGGGAGCGGCCTTGTAGAACTCGAACACCGTGGTGTCGTGCGCCTGCATCACATCCCAACGCGACAGGGCCTCGGCCATGGTCTTGCTGTGCACCGTGGGCAACTCGGCGTGCAGCAGGCCGGCGCGGTTCAGTTCACCGAGAATCGCCATGATGCCGCCGGCACGATGGACATCCTCGATATGCACGTCGGCAATGGCCGGCGCGACCTTGCACAGGCACGGCACCTTGCGCGAGATGCGGTCGATGTCGGCCATCGTGAAGTTCACCTCGGCTTCGCGCGCAGCGGCGAGGAGATGCAGCACCGTGTTCGTCGATCCGCCCATTGCGACGTCGAGACTGATCGCGTTCTCGAAGGCCTTGAAGCTCGCGATCGAGCGCGGCAGCACCGAGGCGTCATCCTTTTCATAATAGCGGCGCGCCATGTCGACGATGGTGCGGCCGGCCCTGCGGAACAGCTGCTCGCGGTCGGCGTGCGTGGCAAGCACGGTGCCGTTACCCGGCAGCGACAGTCCGAGCGCTTCGGTGAGGCAGTTCATCGAGTTCGCGGTGAACATGCCGGAGCACGAACCACAGGTCGGGCAGGCGGAACGCTCGATGGCATCCACCTCTTCGTCGGAACAGCTGCTGTCGGCGGCCTTGACCATCGCATCGACGAGGTCGAGCGAGATCACCTTTGCTTCCCACTTGACCTTGCCCGCTTCCATCGGTCCGCCGGAGACGAAGATCGCCGGGATGTTCAGGCGCAGCGCGGCCATCAGCATGCCCGGGGTGATCTTGTCGCAGTTCGAGATGCACACCAGCGCATCGGCAGTGTGGGCATTGACCATGTATTCCACGCTGTCGGCGATCAGCTCGCGCGACGGCAGCGAGTACAGCATGCCGCCGTGGCCCATGGCGATGCCGTCGTCGACGGCGATCGTGTTGAATTCCTTCGCAACGCCGCCGGCGGCCTCGATCTCGCGTGCGACGAGCTGACCGAGATCCTTCAGGTGCACGTGGCCGGGCACGAACTGCGTGAAGCTGTTGGCAATGGCGATGATCGGCTTTTCGAAATCGCCGTCCTTCATGCCGGTGGCGCGCCACAGGGCGCGTGCGCCCGCCATGTTGCGGCCGGCGGTGGAGGTGCGGGAACGGTATTGGGGCATGGTGTCCTCGGCTCTGGGATTCGGGCGCCGCGCTGCGTTGGCGAAGCGCCACTTCGGATTTAGCCTTGGAATTCTAACCGAAGCTAAACCACGAGTCGGCTATCATTGCCCTCCCGCGGGCCACCGCCAGCATTGCCGACTCCGATGACCGACCCCTCCACCCCCGATACCGCCCCCGATGGCTTCGATCTCGACCCGATTGAAATTCGCGTGCTAGGGGTGCTGATCGAAAAGGCCTTCGTTACCCCCGACGCGTATCCCTTGTCCGTGCACGGCATCGTCACCGGCGGCAACCAGCTGACCGGGCGTGAGCCGGTGATGAATCTGTCAGACGACGACGTGCAGGCCGCGCTCGACCGCCTGATGGCACGCAAGCTGGTGTCGCGGCGCGACCAGGCCAGCGCACGCGTTGCCAAGTACGAGCATCTGGTGCGCCTGCGCCATTCCCTGCCGCCGCCGGAGCAGGCCGTGCTGGCCGTGTTGCTGCTACGTGGCGCCCAGACCGCCGGCGAGATCCGCCAACGCGCCGAACGCATGCATCGTTTCGACGACATTGCGGCAGTCGAGCGCGTGCTCGAGCATCTGGCGGAGAAATATCCGCCGATGGCCGCCGCACTGCCGCGGGCGCCGGGCACCAAGGAGACGCGCTTCGCCCATCTGCTGGGCGGCAGCGCAGCGTTCGACGCCTTGGGCGAGGCGCTGGCAAGCGGTCAGTCCGCGATCCCGGCGCGCGGACGCAGCGCCGAACTGGAAGAGGAAGTCCGCCGACTGCGCGAGGAGGTCGACTGGCTGCGCAGCGAATTCGACAAGTTCCGCGCGCAATTTGAATGAGCGTGCCGACCCGCCACCGTCCGTAAGCTGCTGCACCATGACATCCGCCTCCCCATGCTGACCCATCCCCAGTTCGACCCCATCGCCTTGTCCATCGGCCCGCTGGCGGTGCGCTGGTATGGGCTGATGTATCTCGCCGCCTTCGTCCTGTTCATGCTGCTCGGCCGGGCCCATGCGCGGCGCCGCCCGGAGCTGGGCTGGACCACGCAGCAGATCGACGACCTGCTGATGTACGGCATGATCGGCGTCGTGCTGGGCGGACGGCTCGGCGAGGTGCTGTTCTTCCAGCCCGGCTATTACCTGAGCCATCCGGCGGAAATCCTCGCCATCTGGAAAGGCGGCATGAGCTTCCACGGCGGCTTTCTTGGTGTACTGGCTGGGATGTGGCTGTACGGCCGGCGCACCGGCAAGGGTTTCTGGCAGGTCACCGACTTCATTGCCCCGCTGGTCCCGACCGGGCTCGCCGCAGGGCGCATCGGCAATTTCATCAACGGCGAACTGTGGGGACGCCCCGTCGAAACCGAGCTGCCGTGGGCAATGGTCTATCCGTGGGTCGACGCGCTACCGCGCCATCCGTCACAGCTCTATCAGGCCGCGGGAGAGGGTTTGTTGCTGTTCGCGATCCTGTGGCTGTATGCCGCCCGTCCGAGACCGCTCAAGGCAGTATCCGCGGTATTTTTGATCGGCTACGGGTTATTACGCTTCATTGCGGAATTTTTTCGCACGCCTGATCCAGGCATTTTCGGCACACTCTCGCTCGGCCTGTCGACCGCTCAATGGTTGTGCGTACCGATGGTTGCCGCAGGCCTGTGGCTTCTCGCGACAAACTGCAAGGCGATCGACAGTCGCACCTAGGTCGCGCACGAGCCCGCGCTGACGGGCGCCAGGATCTGCCGCAATTCAGCCGTCATCATCCTGAGGGCGGATCGTGCAAAATTGCGCACTATGATGAATTCATTTCTGGCAGCATGGGAGAAAGGAGACAGCAAATGGTATCCGGATTGGTATCGCGCAGCCTGTCGAGAGTTCGCGAGATGGTCGCCAACGCCACCGGCAGGAACGGGGAACCGACGGAAAAGCAGCTCGACCGGATTCGCCGGCAACTTCGGGAGTGCGCAGAAAGCCGTGGCGGCGAGGTGTCGACGCGCTTGCGGGCTGCCCGCCTCGCCGATACCTATCTGAAACTTGACGATGCCGGCCGACAGGCCTTCCTGCGCATAATCGCGCTTGAGTTCGGCCCCGACCCGCAACGCGTTGCCAAGGCCCACGACGCGTACCAGGCGGCCGTCGGCACACCCCGCCAATGGGACGCCGAAGCCCAGATGCGCGCGGCGATGCGTTCCTCGCGCATCCGCATCCTCACCCAGTTCAATGCCATCCCGCAGGGCGTCAAATTTCTTGTCGATCTGCGCGCCGACTTGCTGCGCTATCTGGAACACGACAAGGAACTCAAGGCGCTCGACCGCGAACTCGAAGCACGCCTGACTGCATGGTTCGACGTCGGGTTCCTGGAATTGCAGCGCCTGACGTGGAACTCACCCGCCGCCCTGCTCGAGAAGATCGTCCAGTACGAGGCCGTGCACGCCATCCAATCCTGGAAGGATCTGAAGAACCGGTTGGGCTCCGACCGTCGCTGTTACGCCTTCTTCCACCCGCGCATGCCGCTGGAACCGTTGATCTTCGTCGAAGTTGCACTGCTCCAGGACCTCGCCGACAACGTGCAGAAGCTGCTCGATGAGAACGCCCCCGTCGCCGATGCCGAGCGCGCCAACACCGCGATCTTCTATTCCATCAGCGCCACCCAGGAAGGTCTGCGCGGGGTGTCGTTCGGCAATTTCCTGCTCAAACGGGTGGTCGACGATCTTCAGCGCGACTTTCCGCGCCTCCAGACCTTTGCCACGCTATCGCCGATTCCCGGGCTGGTGCGCTGGGCGAGCAGGAACCCGAAAGACGTGATGGCCGCGTTCAGCGAAGCCGACTGGAAGCGCCTCGCAACGGCCGGCATCGACGGGCCGGAGTCGCCACGTCTGGCGCAGATACTGGCCGGCAATCCCGAATGGGCGACCGATCCGGCGCTGGTGCGCGCGCTGCGCGACCCGCTGCTGAGAGCGACGGCGGCCTACCTGCTGGAAGCCAAGCGCGACAAGGAACCGCTCGATCCGGTGGCGCGCTTCCACCTCGGCAACGGCGCACGCGTCGAGCGGCTCAACTGGCTCGCCGACACTTCGGAGAAAGGCCTCGGGCAAGCCTGGGGCGTCATGGTGAACTACCTTTATGATCCCGAGCGCATCGTGGACAACGTCGGAGCATTCGTCGAGGAAGGCAGGATTGACGCCGCGGCCGGGGTCAAGCGCCTCGCACGACGATGACACGGGCTCGCCGGGGTTCAGCGTGAGGCTTCCATTCCAGCATACTTCGATCCGCATCCGCCTGCTGCTGGCCAGTACCGTGGTGCAAGTGCTGCTATTGACGCTGTTGCTGGCGAATAGCGTGCGGCTGATGAACGAGGCCACCACCGCGAGCCTCAACACGCTGACCAACCAGAACGCCACGATGTTGCATGCGATGGCCGTCGCATACGGCAACCAGGGCGATTTCGGTGCGTTGCAGGACCTGCTCGGCGAACTGCTTTCCGAGGCCGACGAGGGCTTGGTATACGTGAGAATCGTCGCGCCGGACGGCCGCGTTCTGGTCAGTGCCGGCCTGCCGGAGATGAAGCAGCTGCCGCAGGTGTATAACGGCGCCGCAAAGGGCAGCAGCAGCGACGCGCTCTTTCACGTGCGCCGACCATTGCTGCTCGAGCGCAATGCGGTCGGCTTCGTGCAGTTCGGGGTATCGGTGTCGGTGCTCGACAGCGCGCGCCGGGCCATTACCGAACAGGGAGCGGCAATCGCGTTGGCAGAGATCCTGCTGACCTTTGTCCTGCTTTCGGGCATTGGTTACCTGCTGACGCGCAACCTGACCCGGCTGCTCGCGGGGAGCGAGGCAATTGCCGAAGGCAAGCTGGACCATCGCCTGCCGGAGGAAGGACACGACGAGCTGGCCCGGCTGGCGCGTCGCTTCAACGTGATGGCGGCCAACCTGCAGGACCGCATCGGCGAACTGCAGCACACCGCCGAACGCCTCAAGGCGAGCGAACAACGCTACGAACTGGCCATTCAGGGGGCCAATGACGGCCTGTGGGACTGGGACATCAGCAGCGGGCAGGTGTACTGCTCGCCGCGCTGCTGCGAAATTGCGGGATTGAAGGCCGACAGCTCGTACCACGCCGCCCGCGACATCATTGCCGGCGTGCATCCGGACGACGCCCACAATTACCGCAGCACGATGATCGAGCACCTGAAGGGGTTCAGTGCCCAGTTCAAGTGCGAATACCGCGCGCGTCAGCTGGATGGAAGCTACCGCTGGGTGATGAAGCGCGGAGTGGCATTGCGCGGCGCGGACGGACGGGCCTTCCGCATGGCGGGCTCGATCGGCGACGTGCACATGCACAAGCAGGCCGAAGTGCGCCTCCAGTTCGACGCGCTGCATGACCGGCTGACCGAGTTGCCGAACCGCGCACTGTTCCTCGAACATGTGAACAGTGCCCTGGGGCAGCAGCTGCGCACGGACGGTCAGGAATTTGCAGTGCTGGCAATCAATCTGCAGCGCTTCCGCCTGGTGAACGACAGCTTCGGCCACTCGGCCGGTGATGAGCTGCTGCGCCATGTGGCACACACGATCTGCGATACGCTGCGGCAAGGGGATATCGCCGCGCGCGTGGGCGGCGACCAGTTTGCATTGCTGCTCAATTGCATCGAGAACCCGGCCGAAGCCTTGCGTCTGGGCGAGGTGCTGCGCGAGAAGCTCGCAACCCCGACCACCGTCGCCGGCCAGGTGCTCTATCCGAAATATCGCATCGGCATCGCGCTCAGCATGGACTACGAGGATCCCGAATGCGCCGACACGATGCTGCGTGACGCCGACAATGCGCTGCAGCGTACACGCGAGCGCGGCGAGGACTCGGTGGCGATCTTCCATGCGTCGATGCACGCCCAGGCGCTACAGAGCCTGCGTCTCGAGGGCGATCTGCGCACAGCGCTGCGCGACGGCGATCTGACGGTGCATTTCCAGCCGATCGTGGCGCTGAACGACGGCTCGATCGGCAGTTTCGAGGCATTGGTGCGCTGGCGCCATCCGACCCAGGGGATGCTTCCTCCCAACCTGTTCATCCCGCTGGCCGAAACGCTCGGCCTGATCCACGAACTGGACATGTTCGTACTGACACGCGCCTGCGAACGCATCCTGGATTGGCAGGGCCGCGCCGACGCCGGCACCACGGTGCCGAAGGTCAGCGTGAACCTGTCCGCCACCCAGTTTTCCCGCCCCGACCTGGCGGGCGAGATCATCGCCGAGATCGCCCGCCATGGCCTGCCCAACGATATGCTGCGCTTTGAAGTCACCGAGAGCGTGCTGGCACAGCCCGATGGGCCCGCCGCCGACATCCTGCAGCGCCTGCGCGGCGCCGGCATGTCGGTGCTGATCGACGACTTCGGCACGGGCTACTCCGCGCTGAGCTATCTGCATACGATCCCCTGCGACCTTGTGAAACTCGACGGCTCCTTCGTCCGCTCGCTCGAGCACGACGAACGCCTGCGCACCATTGTCGCGCGCAGCATCGAGCTCGCTCATGACTTGGGCATGTGCGTGGTGGCCGAGTGCATCGAGACCAGACAACAGGCTGACTTGCTCCGCGCGATGGGCTGCGACTATGGCCAGGGCTACCTGTTTGCGCGCCCACTTGACGACGCCGGCGTCGAGCACCTTCTGTTTGGCCCCAGATTCACCCAGGAAGTCACCGCATGACAGCTCGCCTTCGACTTCGCCAGCCGCTGCGTTCGGCTGTCGCCGCCCTCGCGTTGACATTCGCATCCGCCAGTGCGTGCGCGGCCGACGACGCCGCACAGCCGCCGCGCGTCGAGTTTTCGGGATTTGCGACGCTGGGGGCGGTGTCCACCGATAACAAGGACGTCTGGTTTGCACGCTGGGGCGTAAATTTCCCGGGCGATTCGGACCCCGATTTCAGTGCGGACAGCCTGATCGGCTTGCAGGCCAGCCTGCGACTGACCGCATACAACGCCATCACTTTGCAGGCGCTGGCGATGGAAGACGGTAGCGAGCGCCAGGACCCGCGGATTACGCTCGCCTTCTTCCGCCAGACGCTGGCGCCCGGCCTGTCGATGCGCATCGGGCGCCTGCGGGTACCCTTCTTCATGCTGTCCGATTCGCTCTACATCAACTACGCCAACCCGTGGGTCCGGCCTCCGGTCGAGGTATATGGCCTTAACCCCTTCAACGATCTCGATGGCATCGATTTCATTTACCACACACGTATCGGCGAGCTCGACGCCGAGATTCATCCATATTACGGCAGGGGCGAGATTCCTTTCCCCGAGGGCAAAGCCCGTCTCGATGAAACCTGGGGCCTCAACGTGGCGCTGACGCAGGGCAACCTGTCGCTGCACCTCGGCCGCGGTGACGGACGCTTCACCTTCGAGCGCGGCGATGCACAATTCCGCGCGATTGCCGCAGTGCTGCGCGCGGCCGGCCAGGGAAGCGTGGTCACGGATCTATCCGGCGCGAAGGGCAAAACCAGCTTCTATTCGATCGGCGTCCAGTGGGACGATGGTCTCTGGCAGACAATCGGCGAATACGCACGGCGCGACGCGAATCGTTACGTGCCAAGTGCATACGGCTGGTACCTGAGCCTCGGACGACGCTTCGGCAGCGTCACGCCGTATGTGTCGGTGGCCCGGCAAACGCTGCACAAGCAGTTTGCCGAAGCGACGCTGCCACCCGGGCGGCTGGCAACAGCGTGGGAAACGTTTCTTACGTCGCGCAACAATGCACAGCGCAGCGTGACCCTCGGTACGCGCTGGGATGTGTCTCGACAGGCCGCACTGAAGGCCGAACTCACGCATGCCCGGCCGGACCGTGACTCCTGGGGCTCTTATTTCCCGCGTGAAACCCCGACGACGATGCGCATTGGCGGCCGCGCGCTGAACACGCTCAGCATTTCCGTCGATGTCAATTTCTGAGGGCCGCGCGGTGGTCCGGAAACCCTATGCCATTCTCGTCGCCTGCCTGACCTGGTTCATGGCACCGTGCGCCCTCGCGCAGATCGTCATTGTCAGCGGTGCGCAGAGCCCGCTCCCGGAACTCACCAGGACGCAGGTCGAACAGTTCTACCTCGGCCGCGCGCACAGCCTTCCCGATGGCGTCGCAGTGACGCTTGCCGACTTGCCCGCCAGCCCGTTGCGCGACCGGTTTTACCAGAACCTTACCGGCAAGAATCCCGGCCAGATACGCGCGCACTGGTCGCGCATGGTGTTCACCGGGCGGGCGCTACCGCCACAGGAAGCCGCCGATATCGCGCAGCTGCGCCAGTGGCTCAATTCAATACCGAACATGATCGGCTACATGCCCTCTGCCGAAGCCGATTCGCGCGTCAGGGTGCTGTTGCGCCTGCCCTGACGCCTCTCCCGCTGATTTGAGGGCTTTACGCGCCCGCCACCACGCGCAGATCGAGTTCTCCCACGCCGGCGACTTCACCGCGCAGATGATCGCCGACGACCACCGGACCGACGCCCTCGGGCGTGCCAGTGAAGATCAGGTCGCCGGCCTGAAGGTGGTAGTAGCGGGAGAAGAATGCGATCACCTCCGGCACTGACCAGATCATGTCGGCGAGGTCGCCACGCTGGCGCACCGCACCGTTGACGTCGAGGCGGATTTCGCCGGACCGCAGCACCCGCCCCGCGGCTGGAACGATCTGCGAGATCGGAGCGGAGGCATCGAAGGCTTTGGCGATGTCCCACGGACGCCCCTTGGCCTTGGCTTCGGCCTGCAGGTCGCGCCGGGTCATGTCGAGCCCGACCGCATAGCCCCAGATGCACGCGCTAGCCGCCTCGGGCGTCAGATTGACGCCTCCGGAACCCAGCGCGACGACCAACTCGATTTCGTGGTGCACGTCCTGGCTCGCCAGCGGATAGGGAAACTCGCCGGTGGCGCCGGCACGCACCGGCAACACGGCATCGGCAGGCTTGGTGAAGAAGAACGGCTTCTCACGGGTCGGGTCGGCGCCCATCTCGCGCGCATGAGCGGCGTAGTTGCGCGCGATGCAAAAAATGCGCCGCACCGGGAACAGCCCCCCGCCGGCCACAGGTACCACCGGACGCGGGGCAGGTTCGATCAGATAGCGCTCGGGAGATGAAACATCGGCAGACATCATGTGGGCTCCAGCCTGGCGCAGCAGGCATCGGGTTGAAAAGGGCAATGCCGCGGCATCACATCAAACGTCGTCACGCATCTTGATACATGGATCACATCACAGCCCTGTTGACCGATCAAGCAGACGATGATGTAATGCGAATCGTTCCTATTTGCTTTTCGATACCGCCATGCGCCCCTTCTCCGTTCAGCCGCATTCCACCCTGGCGCCTGGCGAACCGGCCTTGAGCGAAGCGCGCGAGGAAAACCTGTTGGCGCGCGTCATCTCGAGTGCCCGGCTGTTGCTCGGGCAGCCGAGCGTGACGATCGACCACGAAGGAACGCAATACGTCCTGCGCGCCACGCGCGCCGGCAAACTCATTCTCACCAAATAACCCCGCGGCATTTACGCGAAAAAACGGAAGATCGAGGCTAGACTATGTACGTCTGTGTCTGTAACGCAGTAACCGAACGCCACATCGGACAAGCCGTCAGCGAAGGCGCCTCCACGCTGCGCGAACTGCGCAACCGGCTAGGCGTGGCGGGCGAATGTGGCCGTTGTGCGACCTGCGCACGCGACTGCCTGCGTTCGGCGCTGGCGGAACAGATTCCGACCGCAGAGCCGGCGCTGGCTGGCTTCGTGCCCTCGTTTTCCTTTGCCGCGGAGGCCGTATGAAAGGCGATAAAAAAGTCCTTCAGTTCCTCAACAAGCAGCTGACCAACGAACTGACCGCCATCAACCAGTACTTCCTGCATGCGCGCATGTACAAGAACTGGGGCCTGGGCAAGCTGGGGCACCATGAGTACGAAGAATCGATCGAGGAAATGAAGCACGCCGACAAGCTGATCGAGCGTGTGCTGTTCCTCGAAGGACTGCCTAATCTGCAGAACCTGAACAAGCTGATGATCGGCGAAAACGTGCCCGAGTGCCTGCAGGGCGATCTGAAACTCGAGCAGGGGGCGCGCAGCGACCTGGTCGAGGCGATCACGTATTGCGAATCCTGTAAGGACTATGTCTCGCGGGAGCTGTTCGAGGAACTCCTCGAGGACACCGAAGAACATATCGACTACCTCGAGACACAGATCGAGCTGGTCGACAAGGTGGGGCTGCAGAACTACCTGCAATCGCAGATGGGCGACGCCAGCTGAACATACGCCGCCCTGCCCCACTACCGGCACGCTGCGCCGTGCCGGCATTGACCCGACAGAACACGCCAGCCAGTTCCCCCCCAGAACGAGCCAGCCCGCTTATTGAATGGAGAACTGGCAAGCATGAATCTTTCGCATGACGCCCGTCTGGGCACCCCGGCACGGGCACAGGGGCCCGCTTTTGCCGCGCACCGCGTGGCGATGTATCTGGCGCTGGCAGCAGTGCTCATTGATCAGCTGATCGCTTGAGCCACGCCGGACAGCCCGAGGCACCGATGGTCCTGTCGCACGCCCTGCCCGTTGATCCGTTCACCGCCCCACCGACCACCGACGGCCGCCGGTCACTATCCTTTGCGCCGCCGCTGGACGCGGCATTCACGGGTGTGCAGCGGCGCGCGCGGCCGCGGGCCGGCGGCGCGCGCGAGCGCAGGCTGACCCTCGCACTGGTGGTGGTCGCGCACGTCGCGGCCCTCATCGGCATTTCGCGACTGGCCCAACAGCCCGCTGCAGCGCCGGAGACGCCGATTTCCGTCGCGCTGATCGAACTGCCGGTGCCGATCCCGCCGGTGGCGGTGACGGTGGCGCCCCCGCCCACACCGCCTGCGCCGAAGCCGGTCGTCAAGCCACAACCCAGACCCAAGGTACGCACCGCCCAGCCGCCGGCCCCCGTTCCGGTGCCGATGGTCGAATCGGCCAGCGCGATCAGCACCGACGCGACACCTCAGCCGCCGCAGGAGGCCCCGCGCGAGGCGCCGCCTCCCGCGACCGCACCGGTCCGCCCCGCGCCGGAAGCGCCGCCCCCGATCGTCGCGGCACGCTTCGATGCCGCCTATCTGAACAACCCCGCACCGGCCTATCCGCCGCTGGCGCGCCGCATGCGCGAGGAAGGCAAGGTGATGCTGCGCGTGCAGGTCACCGCCGAGGGCTTGCCCGGCAAGGTCGAACTGGCGGAAAGTTCCGGTGTCAGCCGGCTCGACAACGCCGCCCGCGAATCGGTCCTGCGCTGGCGTTTCGTGCCGGCCAAGCAGGACGGCCGCGCGGTAGACGCCTCGGTCATCGTCCCGATCGTTTTCAAACTCGAAGGAAACTGAACATGCTCACCGACACTTTCGGCCTGTCCCATCTGTGGGCCCAGTCGGATCTCCTTATCAAGCTCGTCGCATTCGTGCTGGTCGTGATGTCGGTTGCGAGCTGGTATCTGATCGCCGTGCGTGCCGCACGCCAGCTGCGCGCGCGCCGCTTCGACGGCGCGGTCGAAGCGTTCTGGAACGCCGCCAGCCTCGATGAAGGCTTGCTGCGGCTGTCGCAGGGTGCGCCGGGCTCGCCGTTCGAGGCGCTGGCACGCCAGGGTGCGGCCGCCACCGAACATTTGCGTCGCCACACGGTGGCCGAGACGCTGGGTGGCAAGCTCGATGCCGACGAATTCGTCACCCGCGCGATGCGCAAGTCGATCGCGCTCTCGACGGCACAACTGGAGTCCGGCCTCACCGTGCTTGCTTCGATCGGCTCGACCGCGCCCTTCGTCGGCCTGTTCGGCACGGTGTGGGGCATCTACCACGCGCTGATCAGCATCAGCACTTCGGGCGCTGCAACGCTCGACAAGGTCGCCGGGCCGGTCGGCGAAGCCTTGATCATGACTGCCTTCGGCCTGTTCGTCGCGATTCCCGCCGTGCTTGCGTTCAACACCTTCACCCGCGCGAACCGCCTGGAACTGTCGGAACTCGACGCTTTCGCGCACGACCTCCACGCGTGGTTCACCACCGGCACACGCCTCGCGAGCGCCCCCGGCGGCGATACCTCTGCGCGAACTGCCGGCACGAACGCCAAGGCGACCGGCAAACTCGGTCTGAGCAACGCGGGAGCGGCGTAATGGCCTTCGGGAGCTTCAATCAGGAAACGAGCTCCGCACCGATGAGCGAGATCAACATGGTCCCGCTCATC
Organism: Aromatoleum diolicum; assembly: GCF_012910955.1. Lineage (GTDB taxonomy): Bacteria > Pseudomonadota > Gammaproteobacteria > Burkholderiales > Rhodocyclaceae > Aromatoleum > Aromatoleum diolicum. The sequence continues at coordinate 66,840 of NZ_WTVQ01000004.1, read as the reverse complement.
GACGTGATGCTGGTGTTGCTGATCGTCTTCATGATCACCGCCCCGCTGCTGACGCATGCGGTCAAGATCGACCTGCCGACGGCGGCGAGTCAGGCGAGCAACGAGAAGCCGGAAACCGTGACCCTCGCGGTCGACGCCACCGGCAAGCTCTTCTGGAACGATCAGCCGATCGCCGACAGCGAATTGCCGACGCGCCTTGCCGCTACTGCGGCACAGACCGTGCAACCGGAACTGCATCTGCGCGCCGATCGCGAGACGCGTTACCAGAAGCTCGCGGAAATCATGTCCGCCGCGCGCACTGCCGGCATCCAGAAGATGGGCTTCATCACCGTTCCCGAGCATTGACCCGGGAGGCCGCGCGGCAAGCCCCGCGGCCTCCCTTTCCCTCGCGCCCCCACTGCGCCGCCGCGCCCCCGCGCGGGAACCCCACACCTGCAATACGATACAAAGCAACGGTAGGCATTCGCTTATCCTTTGCACTGCAACATCGGTTCGCGCCAAAGTACGGCCGGGCACGATCAGCGCATCGGGATATCCATTTGCCAATTCGATCGCCCACGGCGACACTGTTCCCGCTTCGACATCCACTACCGTTCGCAAATCTCCGACATGAATCCATCCCCTGCGTCCAAGCCACGCCGCTGGCGCCGCGCCCTGATTGCCCTGGTGACTGCCAGCGTGCTGGGGGCCGGCGTCTGGTTCGTGTGGACGAAGTATTTCGCCACGCCCGACGAACTCGCCCGATACCAGTTCACCACTGTCTCGCGCGGTGACCTCGAGGACGTCGTCACCGCCACCGGGACGCTGCAGCCGCGCGATTACGTCGATGTCGGCGCACAGGTGTCGGGACAGCTGAAGAAGATCCACGTCGAGGTCGGCTCCGAGGTGAAGTCCGGCGACCTGCTCGCCGAGATCGACCCGGTCGTGCTGCAAACCCGTGTCGACGCGACGCGCGCGCAACTGCGCAATCTGCGTGCGCAACTGATGGACCGCGAGGCGAGCCGGACGCTTGCAACCACGCAGTTGCAGCGCCAGCGCAACCTGATGGCGGAGGACGCGACGACCACCGAGGCGCTGCAGAATGCCGAGGCGGTGCTGCTGTCGGCGCAGGCACAGGTCGAGGCGCTGAAGGCACAGATCGACCAGACCGAATCCAACCTGCGCGCCGACGAGGCCAATCTGAACTACGCGCGCATCTACGCGCCGATTTCCGGCACCGTGGTGTCGATCACCGCGCGCCAGGGACAGACGCTGATCGCCAGCCAGCAGGCGCCGGTGATCCTGCGCATCGCCGATCTGTCGACGATGACGGTGCAAACCCAGGTGTCGGAGGCCGACGTGAGCCGCCTGCGCCTGGACATGGTGGCCTACTTCACGACGCTCGGCGGTGACGGTCGCCGCTGGGAGGGCAAGCTGCGCAAGATCGAGCCGACGCCGGTGGTGCAGAATAACGTCGTCCTCTACAACGCGCTGTTCGACGTCGCCAATCCCAATCAGGCCTTGATGACACAGATGACCGCGCAGGTGTTCTTCGTCGTCGCGTCGGCGAAGGATGCGCTGCTGGTGCCGATGTCGGCCATCGCTGCGGGTCGCGCGGAGCGGGCCAAGGCGCGCGCGCAAGGCGGCGAAGCGCGGCCGGTTGGGGGGCGACAGACGACCGCCACAGCCGGTGCGGCGCCAGCGGGCGACACCGCGAAGACGCCATCGGCCACAGGATCGGGGACACGCCGAGCCACCGTCAAGGTCGCAAGCGCGGACGGCTCGCTGCAGGATCGCCAGATCGAGATCGGCGTCCGCAGCCGCATCCAGGCACAGGTGCTGTCGGGGCTGGAAGAGGGCGAACGCGTCGTTTCCGGCATGGCCAGCAGCGACAAGGGCGTGGCCAACAGCACCCCGCGTCGCTCACCACGGCTATGAAAGCCGAACCGCAGATTGCCGGACTGGACGCGGATTCGCCCCTCAGGCGGCCGTCCGGCGAGCCGCTGATCGAACTTGCCGGGATCACCAAGACCTTCCACAACGGCGAGCTCGCGGTGGAGGTGCTGCACGGCATCGACCTGACGATCTACCCAGGCGAATTTGTCGCCATCGTCGGCAGTTCCGGCTCGGGCAAGTCGACCTTGATGAACATCCTCGGCTGCCTCGACCGACCGAGCAGCGGTACCTACCGCTTCATGGGGCAGGATGTCGCCGGACTTGAACGCGACGAGCTGGCGCGGCTGCGGCGCGAAACCTTCGGCTTCGTGTTCCAGAGCTATAACCTGATCGGCGGCGCCAGTGCGCGCGAAAACGTTGAGGTGCCGGCGGTCTATTCGGGCATGCCGCCGACCGAGCGCCACGCGCGCGCGATTGAACTGCTCACCGCGCTGGGGCTGCAAACGCGCTGCGAGCACCGGCCCAGCCAGCTCTCCGGCGGCCAGCAACAGCGCGTGTCGATTGCGCGTGCATTGATGAACGGCGGCCGCGTGATCCTCGCCGACGAGCCGACCGGCGCACTCGACAGCAAGAGTGGCGCCGAGGTCATGCAACTGCTGCGCAAGCTGTCGGCAGACGGTCACACCATCATCCTGATCACCCACGAACGCGAAGTTGCCGAGCAGGCGCAGCGCATCATCGAAATCCGCGATGGCAAGGTCGTCGCGGATCCGGGTCCGCATCCGCGCAGCGGCACCGAGCCGGACTTCGCGCCGCACATCGACCGCACTTCGCAATTGTCCGACGTCGTCGAGGCCACCCGCACCGCGCTGCGGGCGCTGCGCGCCAACCTGTTCCGTGCCGGGTTGACGCTGCTCGGCATCGTCATCGGCGTGGCCGCGGTGATCGCGATGCTCGCCATCGGCGACGGCGCCAAGCGCGACGTCGTCGCGAGCATCAGCGCGATGGGGACCAACCTGCTGACGGTGCGTCCCGGTGCGCCGAACCAGCGCGGCCGCGACACCACCGCGACACTGGTGCCCGACGACGTGCGCGCGATCGCCGAACTGCCGAACGTGCTCGCGGCAGTACCGGAGCAGAGCACCGGGATCACGATCCGCTACGGCAATGCCGACCACCGTACGTCCGCGTCCGCGACCGGGGCCGACTACACGATCGCGCGCGACTGGCCAGTGGCGCGCGGCACCTTCTTTTCCGCCGACGACGAACGCAGCTATGCGACGGTCACGGTGCTTGGTCAGACGGTGGCGAAGGCGCTGTTCGGCGATGCCGATCCGGTCGGTCAATACGTGATCGTCAATAGCCTGGTGTTCCAGGTCGTCGGCGTGATGGGACCGATGGGCGCGACGCCGTGGGGCTCGGACCAGGACGACGTGATCTTCGTCCCGTACTCGACCGGCAGCTTGCGCCTGACCGGCCAGCGCCACCTGCGCAGTGCGATCGTCGCCGTCGTCGACGTCGCGCAGATCGACGACACCCAGGAGACCGTGCACACGCTGCTGCAGGCGCGCCACGCCGGCATCGAGGACTTCCAGATCCGCAACATGGCGTCGATCATCGAAAGCGCCTCGGAAACCCAGAACACGCTGACCGTGCTGCTCGGCACCGTCGCCGCGATCTCGCTGCTGGTCGGCGGCATCGGCGTGATGAACATCATGCTGGTGTCGGTCACCGAGCGTACGCGCGAGATCGGCATCCGCATGGCGACCGGCGCACGCATGAAGAACATCCTGCAGCAGTTCCTGATCGAGGCGCTGGTGGTTTCCGCGCTCGGTGGCGTGATCGGCGTTGCGGTCGGTCTGGCCGCCGCGGCGATCATCGAAACCTTCGAGACGCCGATCGAGTATTCGCTGCCACCGGTGCTGCTCGCCTTCGGCTGCGCTTTTGCCACCGGTCTGATCTTCGGCTATTTGCCGGCGCGCAAGGCGGCCCGCCTCGACCCGGTCGTCGCACTCGCGTCGGAATGAATCCCACCATGCACTCCCCCGCTCCTCGTCTCTCGCTTGCCGCTGCCATCGCGCTGATCCTCGGCGGCTGCGCAATCACCGAACCCGCCACGCGACCGGACGTCGCGCTGCCGTCGTCCTGGGGCGAACCCGTCCAGGCCGACGCCGCGCGCCCCAGTGCGCAGTGGTGGCGCGACTTCGCGTCGCAGCGCCTGGAGGCGCTGATCGACGAAGCGCTCGCCGGCAACCCGGATTTTCGGGTATCCATCGAACGCGTGCGCCAGGCCGAGATCGCGCTACGCGCCGCCGGCGCGACGCTGCTGCCTTCGGCGAGCATGGGTGCCGACACCGGCTGGCGCCGCAGCGAAGCCGGCGACGGCAGCCGCGCCGTGGACAGCGAATCGTCGGGGGCGTCGCTGTCGATCGGCTATGAAGTAGACCTCTGGGGCCGTCTTGCGGCCGGCATCCAGGGCGCCGACGCGAGCCTCGCGGCGAGCCGCTACGACCGCGAAACGGCGCGCCTGACCCTGCTGGCCGGCGTCACCAACACCTACTTCCAGCTGCTCTCGGCGCGCGAACGCATCGACATCGCACGCGACAACCTGGCCATCGCCGAGCGCGTCTTTGGCATCGCCGAGGCGCGCTACCGCAACGGCGCAGCCTCGGCGCTCGACGTCAGCCGCCAGCGCAGCACGGTGCTGGCGCAGCGCGCGGCCATCCTGCCGCTCGAAACGCAGGAACGCCAGACCCGCAGCGCGCTCGCGCTGCTCGTCGGGCGCACGCCGCAGGACTTTGCCGAGGCACTCCCGCAAGGCAATGATCCCACGGGTGGCGCACTCGCCAGCTTGATCATTCCCGCCGTCGCCCCCGGGTTACCGTCCGATTTGCTCGCGCGCCGCCCCGATCTCGCCAGTGCCGAGGCACAGCTTGCGGCCGCCGACGCCGACGTCGCCGCGGCACGTGCCGCGTTGCTGCCGCGCATCGAACTGTCCGGCTCGGCCGGTCTCGCCAGCACCGCGCTGCTATCGCTCGCCAACCCGGCGAGTACGCTGGGTCTGAGCGCGGGTCTGGCGCAAACCCTGTTCGACGGCGGACGCCTGCGCGGTCAGGTCGACACCGCGCGCTCGCGTCGCCAGGAGCTGGTCGAAAACTACCGCGCGGCGATCCACAGCGCGCTCAAGGAAGTCGAGGATGCCCTCGGCAACGCGGAGCGCGACCGCCAGCAGGAGGCCACGCAGTTGCTGATCCGCGACGAGGCGCGGCGGGCGCTGCGGCTCGCCGAACTGCGCTACCGCGAGGGCGCAGACGATCTGCTCGCAGTGCTCGATGCCCAGCGCACCCTTTTCCAGGCGCAGGACCAGCTCGCGCAATTGCGGCTCGCGCGGCTCTCCGGCGCGGTGGATCTTTACAAGGCGCTGGGCGGCGGCTGGACGCGGCAGGCTGCGACGGCGCCGCCATCGGCTCCGGGCTGAGCTCGCCCGGGAGCGCGCAGCGGCCGGCGCGGCGAGCGCCAACGCCGGCAAGAGCATCCGCATCCGGCAACTTGCAGACCTCCTTTGCCCATGACGATTGTCATAGACAAAGGGGGAGCATGCGCCGATGTCCGCGCCTTTCCCGGTGGCTATTCTCTTCACCATAAGCGACGCACGCCCATGGCAGCAGCGGTTCGCCACGGGGTTCCGACTCGCATGGGGAGGGCATCATGTGGCCAATCGGTTTCGCTGATCCGGGCATCCGGCAGAATCGCCCCGCCGCCGGTCACTTCCCCACGCCCTGCGCGTTCGCGGGGGCACGCACGGCCGCATGCAGGGCGGCAAATGGTTCCGGCGTGTGCGGATTCACGTGCGGCAACCATTGCTTCGGCGTCGCGGGGCGATCCGTATTCGGTCAGATCGCGGCGCTCGTCGAGCGCATGTACGGCCGGCACGGCTACCAGACAACGAGCGTCACCCGTCCGCCCGAGTCGCCGGACCGGATTGCCTTTGGCGGCTCACACCGGGGGACCCTTTTCGCGACGCTCACGCTGGGGCTCGACACCGGCGAGGGCCTGCTGGTCGACGAACTGTACGGGCCGGAAGTCGACGTCTTTCGCGGGCTGAAGCGGAAGATCTGCGAACTTTCGACGTTCGCGATCGACCCGCAGTACAGCTCCCACCACGTGCTCGCGAGCCTGTTCTACCTCGCCTACCTCTACGGCCGCACCCTCCACAAGGTCACCGACGCCTTCATCGAGGTCAATCCACGCCATGCGGGGTTCTACGAGCGCGTGCTTCACTTCCGCCGCATCGGCGAAGTCCGTAATTGCCCGCGCGTCGATGCGCCGGCGGTGCTGCTACACCTCGATCTGGAACATTTTGAAGCACAGGCCGCGCCGTTCGGCGAGACCGGAAGGGCACCCGAGCGAGCCATCCCGACGCCCGCGCACGCCGTGCCGCACGACGCCAAGCGCAGCCCCGCGCTCGCGCACCCGTAGCGCAGGACCGCTCGTTATCCCGCCGGAAGCCAATCCGCGCCGCAAAGCCTGACTAGCGACGGGACGCGCCGGCCATTTCCGGCTACGTATCGCAAACACCACGACAGGACACAGCGTCGCCATTTTCGCCGGCATCATTGCGATTAATTCGCATTCTCGTTAGTATTTGCATCTGCATTCACGCATTCTGGTTATCCGCGGTCCACTCCCTACATCGCAAGAAAGAGGAAAGCCCCATGCTTCGCTTCCCGTTCCGCCCCCTGTCCATCGCAGCCCTCGCTGCCCTGTCGTTCGGCGCCCACGCTCTCGAGTACCCGATCGGCAAACCGCAGCAGCGCAGCGGTATGGAGATCGCCGCGGTGTATCTGCAGCCGGTGGAAATGGAGCCGACGGGGATGATGAAGAAGGCGTCCGAGTCCGACATCCACATCGAGGCCGACATCCGCGCGCTGGCGGACAACCCGAACGGTTTCGAGGAAGGCAGCTGGGTTCCGTACCTGACGGTGAAGTTCGAGATCGCGAAGCTCGGCAGCGACTGGAAGCAGTCCGGTGAATTCATGCCGATGGTGGCCAATGACGGCCCGCACTACGGCGACAACATCAAGCTTTCCGGCCCCGGCAAGTACAAGGTCAAATACACGATCCTGCCGCCGGGCGCGAACCACGGCAGCCATTTTGGCCGCCACACCGACCGCCAGACCGGCGTGCGCCCGTGGTTCGAAGCGTTTACCGTGGAAAACGAATTCACCTACGCCGGCACCGGCAAGAAGGGTGGTTACTGAGATGGGCAGCCGGTCCTCGTCGCGCGCGGCGCGCGTGCTCGCCGCTGCGCTCGCGGGCGGCTGCGCGCTTGCGCTGCCAGGACTCGCACGCGCCGAGATGCCGACTTTCGAGGTCATCGCCGAAAACGGCCACCTCATGCCCGAAACGATCGAGGTGCCGGCCAACACGCGCTTTCGCCTGACGCTCATCAACCGCAACGCCGGCCCCGAGGAATTCGAGACCACGCGCCCGTTCAAGGAGCTGGTGGTCGGGCCGGGCGTGACGCGCAGCACCATCTTCCCGCCACTGAAACCCGGCACCTATCCGTTCTTCGGCGAATTCCATCCGGACACCGCGAAGGGACGCTTCGTCGCGAAATAGGCGGACATCGAGGAAATCATCATGGGTAACGCCCTCTTCATGGTGTGGCGCGAGAGCGTCGAGGCCATTCTGGTGATCAGCATCCTGCACGCGTGGATCCGCGCACGCGGCGATGCGCAGATCGGCGTGCGCCACCTGTGGGCCGGCGTCGGCGGCGGACTGGTGCTCGCGGGGCTGCTGGCGCTGGCGATGCTGGGCGTACACGGCTGGCTCGCTGCCGACGCGCTGGACCTTTTCCAGACGGCGATCATGCTCGTTGCGGCGGGCCTCATCACGCACATGGTGTTGTGGATGCGCAGCCACGGGCGGCACATGAAAGGGGAACTCGAAGCCGGGCTTGCGCGCGCGGCGGAAACCGCAGGCGGCGCGTCGGTCGCAGTGCTCGCAGCAATCGCCGTCGGCCGCGAGGGGGCGGAGACCGTGCTGTTCCTTTACGGGCTGGCGATGGAGCAGTCGGGCGCAACCCTTGCGCAGATGTTCGCCGGTGCCGGCATCGGTTTCGTGCTGGCGCTGGCGACGGCATGGCTGATCCAGGGCGGCGCGCGGTGGCTACCGAGCCGGGTGTTCTTCCGGGCGACCGAAATCATGCTGTTGCTGCTCGCGGCAGCGTTGCTGGTGTCCGGCGTCGAACGCCTGATCGACCTGGAGTGGCTGCCGCCGCTCGTCGAACCGGTGTGGGACAGCTCGCTGCTGCTCGATGACGCCAGCACCACCGGGGGTATCGCCGCCGCATTCGCCGGCTACCGGGCGCAGCCTTCCTTGATGGTGCTCGTCGCCTGGTTCGGCTACTGGGCGCTTGTCATGTGCCTCGGCCGCACGCAGCGGAGAACCTGACGATGAGCGCTTGCGCCCTGCCCGCTCCGCGCAGTGCCTGGCTGGCGCAGCTCGGCGAGGCGATGCGCCGCCACCGCGGCTGGATCCTCGGCATCCAGTGGGTGGTGCTCGCCGCCTACCTGTTCCTCGTCATCACGCCGGCCTTCCTGCCGCTGCCGGAGTCCGATGCGCACCTGTGGGACAACCTGACGCTGGCCGCGCAGTTCGCGTTCTGGGGCATCTGGTGGCCCTTCGTATTGATCTCGATGATGCTGATGGGACGGGTGTGGTGCGGCGTGCTGTGCCCGGAAGGCTTCGTCTCCGAGCAGGTGTCGCGCTTCGGCCTCGGGCGCCCGGTGCCGCGCTGGATCAAATGGGGCGGCTGGCCCTTCGTCGCCTTCCTCGGCACGACGATCTACGGACAGCTCGTCAGCGTGTATGAATACCCGAAAGCGGCGCTGCTGGTGCTGGGCGGTTCGACCGTCGCGGCGATCGCGGTCGGTCTCGTGTACGGCCGCAACAAGCGCGTGTGGTGCCGCCATCTGTGTCCCGTGAACGGCGTGTTCGGTCTGCTCGCGCGGCTCGCGCCGGTGCATTTCCGTACCGACCGCGACGCGTGGGAGACGCCGCCGGCGAAGAAGGTGATCCCGATCAACTGCGCGCCGCTGGTCGACATCCGGCGCATGGCAAGTGCCGCCGAGTGCCACATGTGCGGACGCTGCGCCGGCCACCGCGACGCCGTACGGCTCGCGGCACGCGCGCCGGGGTCCGAAATCGCACAGCTCGGCACGCAGGACGTCGATCGCTGGGAAGTCCACCTGCTCGTATTCGGCATCATCGGCACGGCGATCGGCGCCTTCCAGTGGTCGGCATCGCCGTGGTTCGTGCAGGCCAAGCTCGCCGCCGCCGACTGGCTGGTCGAACGCGACGCGTTCGCGCTGCTCGGTGACGATATTCCGTGGTGGCTGCTGACCCATTACCCGGAAGCCAACGACGTGTTCACCTGGCTCGACGGGCTGCTGATCCTCGGCTACATCGGCACTGCAGCGGTTCTCATCGGCGGCTGGATCAGCCTGTGGCTGCGCGTCGCCGCGCAGCTGCTGAGAGAGCCGGACGGGCACCTGCGCCTCGCCTACGCATTGATCCCGCTTGGCGGCGTCGGCGTGTTCCTCGGCCTGTCGGGGCTGACCGTCACCTTGCTGTCGGCCGAAGGCATCGTTCTCTCCACACTGCCCGAGCTGCGCGGCCTGCTGCTCGCCGCCGGGACAATCGCCAGCCTCGCGCTCGGTATCGCCCAGGTGCGCCGTGCCGTGCCGCCCCGGACACGCGGGGCGGCGGCGTTGCTCGCCTTCGCCGCCGCCGCTGCGGGCGCGGTAATGCCGTGGGTGGCGATGTTCTACCTGTGGTGAAGCGCCGGCCGGCAACGCCCCCTCAGCCGGGTTCGCGGCTGTTCGCGCTGCGGAAGTGATCGATGAACACCCTCAGCCGCGCCGGCATCTGCGCGCGGCTGGGGAAATACAGGTGCGCCACCGGCAGCGGCGAGGCGTAATCGTCCAGCACCGTTTTTAGCCGCCCTTCGCGGACGTCATCGAGCACCGTCGATTCGAGCACCTGCGAGATGCCGAGACCGCGACGCAGCAGGTCGAGTTCGGCTTCGATATCGTTGATGACGAAGCGTCCGTTCACCTCGACTTCCAGTTCGCGCCCGTCCCACCGGAAGGACCAGCGTGCCGGGCGCCCGCTGGTCGGGTAGCGGAAGCGGATGCAGTCGTGCGCGGCCAGATCTTCGGGCTGCAGCGGCACCGGATGACGCTCGAAATATGCCGGCGCGGCGGCGACGATCAGACGCTGGGCACGTCCGAAGGGGATCGCCACCATGTCGCCGGCGATCTGTTCGCCCATGCGCAGGCCGACGTCGAAGCGGTCGGCAACGAGATCGGCGAGCTTGTCGTCGAGCGAAAATTCGATGCCGACCGCCGGGTAGCGTGCGGCGAAGGCTTCGACGTGCGGGGCGAAGTACTTCGCGTAGGCGATGCGCGGCATGGTGATGCGCACCGTACCGGCGGGCTGCTCGCGTGCCTGGTCGAGCGTCGCGAGCGCGCCGCCAAACTCGCCGAGACCACGCCGTACGCCGTCGAGCAGGCGCGCACCTTCCTCGGTCAAGCCGACATGGCGAGTGGTGCGCGCCAGCAGCCTTACCCCGAGGCGGCTCTCCAGCCCGCGCAGCGACTGCGACAGCGCCGACGCCGACAACCCCATCTCGGCCGCCGCGCGGCTGAAGCTCGCGTGACGGGCGACACACTCGAATGCCGCCAGGGCGGGCAACAACGCGGGCTCGATCATTAAGCTCTCCTTCAAGACGCATGCAGCATTTATACGTCGATCTTAAAAGACTCAGGGTCTAAGCTGTGAAAATCCGGATGCAGTCGGGCCTCGGCTCTGCTGTCCGCAATCTTGTTCGTTTCCAGGAGACGGCCGATGACCCGCTTCACCCTCAACGGCAAGCCGGTAAATACCGAGCTGCCCGACGACACCCCGCTGCTGTGGGTCCTGCGCGACGGACTCGACATGACCGGCACCAAGTTCGGCTGCGGCATGGCGCTGTGCGGCGCGTGCACCGTGCATGTGGACGGCCAGCCAGTGCGCTCCTGTTCGACGCCCGTGTCCGAGGTCGCCGGCAAGCGCGTGACCACCATCGAAGGCGTTGGCGCCGTGCGCGTCGGGGCGGCGGTGCAGGCAGCCTGGCAGAAGCTCGACGTGGTGCAGTGCGGCTACTGCCAGTCCGGCCAGATCATGTCGGCGACCGCGCTGCTGACTTCCAACCCCAAGCCAAGCGATGCCGACATTGACGCCGCGATGAGTGGCAACCTGTGCCGCTGCGCCACCTACGTGCGCATCCGCGCCGCCATCCACGAAGCCGCCCGGACGCTGGCGAAGAGGAGCGCAGCATGAACCGCATCGCCAACGCGTCGCGCCGCGACTTCCTGAAGGCCGGCGCCGGCCTTACCCTCGCCCTCGTCTTGCCCGGCGCTCATGCCGCCAGTACCGGCGCCCCCGGCATCGCCGGTGCCGCGGCGGGCAGCACCGCAGGCAGTGCCGAGTTCGCACCCAACGCCTTCGTGCGCATCGGCACCGACAACAGCGTGACGGTGATCGCCAAGCACCTCGAGATGGGCCAGGGCACCTACACCGGCCTCGCGACGCTGGTCGCCGAGGAGCTCGACGCCGACTGGGCGCAGGTGGTCGTCGAAGCGGCACCTGCCGATGCCGCGCGCTACAACAACCTGTCCTGGGGGCCGGCCCAGGGCACGGGCGGCAGCAGCGCGATCGCCAACTCCTTCGAGCAAATGCGCCAGGCCGGCGCAACCGCGCGTGCGATGCTGGTACAGGCCGCGGCCGAACGCTGGAAAGTGCCGGCCGGCGAGATCCGCGTGAAGGCCGGCGTTGTCAGCCACGCGAAGAGCGGTCGCAAGGCGCGCTTCGGCGAACTCGCCGAGGCCGCCGCCAGCCAACCCGTGCCGCAGCAGGTCACGCTCAAGGACCCGAAGGACTTCCAGCTGATCGGCCGCCACGCGCCGCGCAAGGACAGCGTCGCCAAGACCACCGGGAGCGCGCAATTCACGCAGGACGTGAAGCTGCCCGGCATGCTCGTCGCCGTCGTCGCGCACCCGCCGCGCTTCGGCGCGACCGTGAAGAGCGTCGATGAGCAGGCCGCGCGCGCAGTCGCCGGCGTCGCGGACGTGGTGCGCATTCCGACCGGCGTCGCGGTGCTGGCGCGCGACTACTGGACCGCGAAGAAGGGCCGCGACGCGTTGAAGATCGACTGGGATGAGTCCGCAGCCTATCGCGGCAGCAGCGAGCAGATCCTCGCCGACTACCGCAAGCTCGCCGCCACCCCCGGCGCCATCGCCCGCCGCGACGGCGATGCGGACGACGCGCTGGGCAAGGCGACAAAAGTCTTCGAGGCCGAGTTCGCCTTCCCCTTCCTCGCCCACGCCGCGATGGAGCCGATCAACTGCGTGATGCGCCTCGACGCGAACGGCTGCGAAGTGTGGAACGGCGAACAGTTCCAGACCGTGGACCAACGGACCGTCGCGGGCGTCCTCGGCCTCAAGCCCGAACAGGTGAAGCTCAACATGTTGTTCGCCGGCGGCAGCTTCGGCCGCCGCGCCAACCCGCAGTCCGACTACCTCGTCGAGACCGCCCACATCGTCAAGGCGATCGGCGGGCGGGCGCCGGTCAAGCTGGTGTGGTCGCGCGAGGACGACATGCGTGGCGGCCACTATCGCCCGCTCTACCTGCACCGCCTGCGCGCCGCGCTCGATGCGCAGGGCAAACCGCTCGCGTGGGCGAACAGCATCGTCGGCCAGTCGATCCTCACCGGCACGGCCTTCGAGGCGGTGGGGGTCAAGGACGGCGTCGACGGGAGTTCCGTCGAGGGCGCCGCCAACCTGCCCTACGCCATTCCCCACCTGCAGGTCGAGCTCCACACCACCAACGCGCAGGTGAAGGTGCCGGTGCAATGGTGGCGCGCGGTCGGTTCGACGCATACCGCCTTTGCAACGGAAGTCTTCATCGACGAGCTCGCGGTCGCCGCCGGTGCCGATCCGGTCACCTACCGTCTTGGACTCCTTGGCGCCCATCCGCGCCACGCCGGCGTGCTCAAGCTCGCGGCCGACAAGGCGGGCTGGGGCAAGCCCCTCGCTCCGGCGAAAGCCAGCCGGCGCGCGCGCGGCGTTGCGGTACATGAATCCTTCCACACCTTCGTCGCCCAGGTGGTCGAGGTCACGGTCGCGCCCGACGGCAGCTTCAAGCTCGATCGCGTGGTGTGCGCGGTCGATTGCGGCGTCGCCGTCAATCCGGATGTGATCCGCGCGCAGATGGAAGGCGGCATCGGTTTCGGCCTGGCCGCGGCGCTCTCCGGCGCGATCACGCTGAAGGACGGGCTCGTCGAACAGTCGAATTTCCACGATTACCCGGTGCTGCGCATCGACCAGATGCCGAAGGTGGAAGTGCACATCGTGCCCTCCGCCGCCAAGCCCACCGGCGTCGGCGAGCCGGGCGTGCCACCGATTGCGCCTGCGCTGGCCAATGCGCTGTACGCTGCCACCGGCAAACGCATCCGCACATTGCCGATTGGTGAGCAGCTCAAGGCCTGAGGAGAACCACCATGGACAGCCTGGATCTCGAAGTCCTGACTCGCGCCCGCGCCTGGCTTGACGACGGCCACCGGGTGATGCTCGCCACCGTGGTGCGCACCTGGGGTTCGTCGCCGCGCCCGCCGGGCGCGCTGCTCGCGCTGCGCGACGACGGCCGCGCGGTGGGTTCGGTGTCCGGCGGCTGCATCGAGGATGACCTGATCTACCGCCTGCAGCGCGATGGCATGCCCGAGTCGCCGCAGCATGTGAGCTACGGCGTCGGCGCCGAAGATGCACGCCGCTTCGGCCTGCCCTGCGGCGGCACGATGGAACTGGTGCTCGAACCCTTGCGCGACGCGGCGCCACTCGATGCACTGCTCGCGCGCCTTGCGGCCGGCGAACTGGTCGAGCGCCGGCTGGATATCGCCAGCGGCCGCAGCACGCTCGCTGCCGCACACCCCGAACAAGGCACCGCCTTCGACGGCGAAACCCTCACCAGCGTCTTCGGGCCGCGCTACCGCCTGCTGCTGATCGGCGCCGGCCAGCTCTCGGCGAGCCTCGCGCGCATCGCGCAGGGCCTCGATTTCGCGGTCACGATCTGCGATCCGCGCGAGGAATACCGCGAGGAATGGAATATCCCCGGCACGACGCTGACGCGCGAAATGCCCGACGACGTCGTGACCGCGATGCGCCCCGATGCGCGCATGGCGGTGGTCGCGCTCACCCACGACCCCAAGCTCGACGACCTCGCGTTGATGGAAGCGCTGCGCTCGCCCGCGTTCTACGTCGCCGCCCTCGGCTCGCGGCGCAACAATGCGGCGCGGCGCGAGCGCCTGCGGGAATTCGACCTCAACGCGGAGCAGGTCGCCGCGCTGCGCGGCCCGGCGGGCCTGTATATCGGCAGCCGCACACCGGGCGAGATCGCGGTATCGATCGCCGCCGAACTGGTCGCAGTCAAGAATGGCGTCGCCGCGGAACGCGTGCTCAAGGTCGCGACCGCCAAGGCGGCACTCGACATCGCCGCCGACACCCTGTCGGCCTGCGCGACGCGATGATCCGCGGCATCCTGCTGGCTGCCGGCTACGGCCGGCGCTTCGACGCCAGCGGCCGGCAGGACAAGCTGCTCGCGCCGCTCGCCGATGGGCGGCCGGTGCTGTGGCATAGTGCCCGCGCCTTGTGCGCCGCCCTGCCCGGCAGCCTCGCCGTCGTCAGACCGGGCCATGCGGAGCGTGTGCGCTGGCTGATCGAAGCCGGCTGCGCGGTATTGGAATGTCGCGAGGCCGAACTCGGCATGGGCAGCGCATTGGCACAGGCGGTGCAGGCCAGCGCAGGCGCTAGCGGTTGGGTGGTGGCGCTCGCCGACATGCCGTGGCTGCCGCCCGCGGTGATCCGCGCGGTCGCCGACGCCATCGACGCGCCCGCGCGCGTGGTCGCCCCACTGCATTCGGGACAGCGCGGCCATCCGGTCGGATTCGGTGGGGACTGGGGCAACCGGCTCGCGGCCCTGTCAGGGGACGAGGGCGCACGCACGCTGTTGCGCGAAGCGACGATTCAGTTGCTCGAAACCGATGAACCCGGCGTGCTGACGGACGTCGATACGCCCGCGGATCTGCGCGACTGAAACGCCAGCGATGCGCGCAGAGGACACGCGCTGTCAGGCCAGCCCGGTCCGCGCCCACCGCCGCGCCAGCGGGGCCGGCCATCGTGCCAGGATGGCCGGCCGGCTACCTGGTGGATAGCGCGCACGGCTTGCGGGGTATCAGAACGCGGTGCTGAGGGTCAGCTTCGCGTTGAGCGGCGCCCCGGGGCTGATGTTGGTGTCGCTATGCGCGGTCGGGTAATACTTCTTGTCGAACAGGTTCTCGACATTGAGCGCGAGGCGCGTCTTGCCGCCGGCAAAGCTGTAGTACAGCGCACCGTCGACACGCGTGAAGGCCGGCAGCTTCACCGCGTTGCTGAACGACGTGTAGACCGACGACTGATGTACGACCCCCAGGCCGGCCCCCCAGCCGCCGCCGAAGTCAAAGCGGTTCCACAGCGACGCCATGTGCTCCGGCACGAGGCCGACCTTGCTCCCCTTCGGCGCGCTCGACGTCGTCTGCGTGATCTCGGCGTCCAGATTTGCGTAGCCGGCATAGACCTGCCACCACGGCGTGATCCGCCCCTGCAGGCCGACTTCGACGCCTTCGGTGCGCTGCTCGCCGGACTGCACCAGGCGGCCGCTCGCGGGGTCACGCGGGTCGGCGACCTTCATGTCCTCGCGATCGAGGCGGAACAGCGCGGCAGACAGCGTGAGTTCCGGCGCGAGGTCCCAGCGCGCGCCGATCTCGTAGTTGACCGCCTTTTCCGGCGCCAGATCGTCGGTATTCGCGGCGAGGCTCAGCTGCTCGCCCGACGGCAGGAAGGCGTAACTGTAGCTCGCGTAGTAGGTCTGTGCCGGGGTCGGCGTCCAGATCAGGCCGGCGCGCGGGCTGACTTCGTTATCGGTGCGCGACAGGTCCTGGCGCGTCGTGGTCGTGCGCTTGTCATCGAGTTCGACCTTGAACTGGTCGTAGCGCAGGCCGGCGAGCACCTTCCAGTGTTCGGAGAGCGCGATCTGGTCCTGCAGGTAGGCCGCGAAAGTGTCCGAGGTCACGGTGTTGTTCGCGTCCGTGCCGTTGAAGCGGAAGCTCGTCGCCCTCGCGAACGGGTTCGCCGCCGACACGGTCGCGTTCGCCGCGTTGCCGAAGAAACCGGTATTGCGTTCGTTGTCGCTGTCCTGATGGCCGAGTTCGACGCCGGCGAGCAGAGTGTGCTGCAGTCCGCCGGTGGCGAACCTGGTCGTCAGGTCGGTCTGGTTGAAGAAGTTGGTGCGCAGGTTCGAGCTGTTGTACGCGGAGATGCGGACGGTGCCGGCACCATTGACGGCACCGCCGGCGAAGACGTTCTGGTAGAACTTGTCGTACTGCGTGACACGGAAGCTGTTCTTCAGTTGCACACCGCCGAAATCGTGCTCGAGCACCGCCGAAATCGCGTCCACCATCGCCCGCGACTTGCTCTGGTCGGCGTTGCCGAAGAAGGTGCTGCGGCGGGTGTCGAACGGGCGATCGCCCTGCGACGGGATGCCGCGGTCGGCGGTGCGTTCGTCGTAGAGCCGCTCGTACGCCAGGGTCAGCGCGGTGTTGCCGCCCGGGGTCAGCGTGACGCTCGGATTGAATGCGTAGCGCTTCAGGTCGACGCCGTCGCGGAAACTGTCGGCGCGTTCCGCCATCGCATTCAGGCGCCATGCCGCCGCGTCGTTGAGCTTGTTGCCGACGTCGACGGTGCCGCGCAGCTGGTCGAAACTGCCGACGGTGACGCCGACCTCGGCGACGAGACCGAACACCGGCCGCTTCGTCACGCGATTGACGACGCCGCCGGCGCCACCGCGGCCGAAAGTCATGCCGCCCGGCCCCTTCAGCACCTCGACGCGCTCGAGGTTGTACAGGTCGCGGAAGATCTGCGCGTCGTCACGGATGCCATTGACGAAGAAGTCGGCCGTCGTGTTGTTGCCGCGGATCACCATCTGGTCGCGGTTGCCTTCGCCCTGCGCGGCGGTCGTGCCCGGCACGTAACGCAGCACGTCCGACATGCCGCTCATCGCCTGGTCCTTGATCAGGCTCTCGGGCACGACGGTGATCGACGCGGGCACCTCCTTCAGCGGCGTGTCGGTTTTGGTGAAGGTGGCGGAACGCGTTGCGCGGTAGCCCTGCACCGGGCCGTCGGCGCGCTCGGCCTCGCCCTGGACGAGAACCGGCGACAGCACCGCGTCGGCGGCATGCACGAGACTGCCGGAACCGAGAACGGCGAACATGGCAAACGCGACCGGCTTCAGTCGAAAATCGAACGACATCTATCTTGCTCCTGTGTGAATCGTGGCTGGCTGGGAGAGATGTCGCCTGGCTTGCCGGTGATTGAAAAATTCGTGAGGGATCGCCCTGGAGGTGAAATGCGTTTGTAACAATTGAGAACGGTTCGCATCCTAAACGATAACGATTCGCACTTGCAACTCTTCTGCCGTCACGTTCAGCGGCTCGCCCGGCAGCCTGACCCGGATGTGCCGCGCCGACGACGCCGTTTGCGCCACGCCGGCGCGGGGCTTGGCAATGCGGCTTGAACACTGCATCACTGCTGCACCGCTTCCGTCCGCGCACGAGGATGGGCCGCTGCTCGGCATGCCACAATTGCGATTGATTCGCATTTCTACATCGCGATACAATCCGCACACACTCAGCCAGCCACTCCGCCTTCTCCGGCCGGATCGCCAGCCAGCAACCTTCCCGACCGGAGCTCCGATGCGTCTTACCACCCTCAGCGTGGCGCTTATGGCTGCGCTGCCCGCGCTGGCCGCGGCCCAGGCCACCTTGCCCGCCGTGACCGTCACCGCCGAACAGGCGGGTGCCGCCCCGTCGTACAACCCGCTGGTGTCGTCCTCGGCAACCAAGGGGGCCGCACCGCTGCGCGACATCCCGCAGACCGTGAACGTCGTCGGACCCGAGCTGATCGCCGACCAGGGCGCGCGCTCGCTCGCCGATGCGCTGAAGAACGTGCCGGGCGTGACGCTCAACATGGGTGACGGCCAGCGCGACCAGTTCGCGATCCGCGGCTTCACCGCGATCGGCGACAATTTCCTCGACGGCGTGCGCGACGACGCGCTGTATTTTCGCGACCTGTCGAACACCGAGCGCATCGAGGTCCTCAAGGGCCCGGCCGCGGTGCTGTACGGGCGCGGCTCGTCGGGCGGCATCATCAACCGCGTCAGCAAGCTGCCGACGCCGCAGGCGATCCGCGAAGTCACGCTGCAGCTCGACTCCCAAGGCGAGAAACGCATCAGCTTCGACACCGCCGGCGCGCTCGGCGAGAACGGCCACGCCTTCCGCCTGACCGGCGCCTTCGAGGACTCGACCGGTTTCCGCGACGAGTCCTTCATCAAGCGCGAGGCGATCGCGCCCTCGCTCGACCTCAAGCTCGGCGAGGACACCCGCCTGCTGCTGCAGCTCGCGCACAACCGCGACCGGCGCCCGACCGACTTCGGCATTCCCGACGACTACGGCCGCCCGCTCGACGTCGATCACGACACCTATTACGGCTCGGGCGACGCGGAGCGCGACGACACGACCACGGCGACGATGAATACCGCGACCGCCACGCTGTCGCACCGCATCGACACCGATTGGTCGCTGCGCAACGTGCTGCGCTATTACGACTTCAAACTCGATCGCGACAACACCCTGTACCGCTCCGGCAGTGCCTACACGCTGGCAAATGGCGAACTGTTCATGCAGCGCACCCACGGCCATGTCGTCCGCGACGAACACGGCTGGTTCAATCAGCTGGAACTCACGCAGCGGCTCAAGCTGGGCGGCATGACCCACACTCTGCTGTACGGCATCGAACTCGGCAGCCAGGACAAGAGCCTCGACATCGACAACTGGATCGGCATCGACCGCGTGCCGCTGTTCAACCCCGGCGGCGCGATCCCGCCCTATGCCACGACGGCGCCGAACTCGCGCACCATCGACAATGTCACGCGGCAGGACAGCAGCGCGTTCTATCTGCAGGACCAGATCGCGCTGGGCGAGCGGTGGAAAGCGCTCGTCGGCATCCGCCACGACGAATACCGCCAGAAGACCACCGAGCCCGGCAAACCGGACTTCGCGCGCACCGACCGCGAATGGAGCCCGCGCGCGGGGCTCGTGTGGCAGCCCGATGCGATGCAGTCCTACTACGTCTCGGTGTCGCGCTCCTTCCAGCCTTCGGGCGAGCAGTTCCAGTTGAGCGCGTCCAACGTCGACAGCGATCCCGAGATCACGACCAACCGCGAGATCGGCGCCAAGTGGGACTTCCTCGGCGGCGCGCTGTCCGCCGGCGCCGCAGTCTTCCAGCTGGTGCGCAGCGACATGAAGATCACCGAGCCGGTCACGCGCCAGACCCTCAACGCCGGCAAGCAGCGCACCAACGGCCTCGAACTGTCGCTCTCCGGCCGTCCCGCCGCCGGCTGGCAGATTCACGCCGGCTATGCGTATCTCGATAGCGAAACGGTCAAATCCACTGCCACCGGCGGCACGAATTTCGGCACACAGCGCGTGACCGTGCCCTTCGAAGGCAAGGATGCCGCGCTGACGCCGCGCCACAGCGGCTCGCTGTGGGTGACGCGCGAACTCGGCCGCGGCTGGAGCCTCGGCGGCGGCGTGCACGCGCAGTCTTCGCAATACGCCTCGCCCGACAACCTCGTGCGCCTGCCCGGTTTCGCGGTGTTCGACGCCGCGTTGCTGTACCGCAGCCAAGCCTACGACCTCGCGTTCAACCTCAAGAACGCGTTCGACCGCGAGTACTGGGCAAGCGCGCACGGCAGCGTCAATGGCCTGAACCAGCCGGGCGCGCAGCGCACCCTGCAGGCGACCGCGACCTTCCACTTCTGAGCAAACAATGATCCACCGTCACCCCGGCCCTGCCGCCAGCCGCGGCAACTCGCAGAAATGGCTACGCCGCATCCACGCCTGGTTCGGCCTCGGCCTCGCGGCGATGCTGCTGCTGTTCGCGTGCACCGGCTTCCTGCTGAACCACCGCGCGCAGATGAAGATCCCCGCGCTCGACCGCAAGGAAATCACGCAACTGCTGCCGGTGGAGGCGACGCCGGCCGACCCGCGCGCGCTCGCCGCGGCACTCGCGCCAGCGCTCGGCGTCGATGCGGCCGCCCTCACGCCGCGCGTCGAGCCGGCCCGCGTCGTGAGTTGGGACGGCGGCGAAGTCCGTCAGCCCGAGCGCTGGACCTTGCGCGCCGACACGCCGTCCGAGTCGGTGCAGGTCGAGTACTGGCGCGGCAGTCATCAAGCCGAGGCGAAGCGCACCAAGCCGAATGTGTGGCTGTATCTCGCGCGCCTGCACATGGCGATCGGTACCGGCCCGGCATGGGTGCTGCTGTCGGACGCCGCCGCGCTGGGGCTGGCCTTCCTCGGTTTGTCCGGCTTCTGGCTGTGGGGGCGGCTGCACGGCTCGCCGCGGCGACTCGCGGGGCTCGCGAGCGGCGGGCTGGCCCTGGCCGGCGGACTCGCCTGGCTAGCGGGCTAACGGACCGCTCGGTGACAGGCAGTGGCAGCGGCAGGCACCAGAGTAAGCATATGCTAATATGACGAACTCGGAAGCCAACGGCCGGTCTTAAAACCGTTGACCACCTGCCTCACCCGTTTACCGGAGTTCGCCATGTCGATCCCTGTTCGTCTTCTGAGCCGTCGCGCGCTGCTCCTCGCCGCGGCCGCTGTGCTGCTACCCTTTTCCACCGCCCAGTCCCAGCAGGGCGCGACACCCGAAATCAGCCCCGCCGAGGCACGCGCCCGCGCCAGCACCGGTGAAATGACGCTGATCGACGTACGCACGCCCGAAGAATGGCGCGAAACCGGCATCGCGCCCGGCGCGACGCCGATCAACATGTATCACCCGGGCGGCGCCGAAGGTTTCACCAAGGACGTGCTCGCCCGCGTCGGCGGCAAGCGCGATGCGCCGATCGCCGTCATCTGCCGCAGTGGCAACCGCAGCAGCCAGGTGCAGCGCCTCCTCGCCGCGCAGGGCTTCACCCGTGTGTATAACGTCAGCGAAGGCATGAGCGGCAGCGCCGCCGGTCCGGGCTGGGTCAAGCGCGGTCTGCCGGTCGAAACCTGCAAGACCTGCTGATCGCACACCGGCGATCGTCACCGAAGGAGCCGCGACTCACCACCGCGGTGGGCGCGCTCCACACCGTTCCACGACACCGCGGCCGGATCGCCCCCCCGCCGCCACGGACGACGGTATTGCCGCGGCACGCCGGCCGGCATAGCGGACGCCCGACGCACTCGTCGCACTTCCAGTGTGCAGTGCACAAAATTTTCCATTGCGGCTTCACAAAACCTGCGAAAATTCTCGCTTCGTCGCGCCGCGACATGCCTGCTCCCGAGCCGTGATCGTCCGTCCCCGCCCGCATTGGGTCCGTCTGCTGTTCGTTCGCCGCGGGTCGCTGGTTCCCCGCATTCTCTCCCAACAGTTGTTCATCATCGCGCTCTCGTCCGCGGTCGTGCTGTTCCACGGGCAGCTGTTCCACTGGAAAGTCACGCTGAACTCCGCGCCCTTCTCGCTGATGGGCGTCGCGCTGGCGATCTTCCTCGGGTTCCGCATCAACGTCAGTTATGACCGCTACTGGGAAGCGCGCAAGCTGTGGGGCGCAGTGCTGGTCGAATCGCGCAACCTGGCGCGGCAGGCCTTGACGATGACAGGGCGCGGCGTCGAACCCCGGCCTTTCGTCCTCGGACTGATCGGCTTCGCGACCACGATGCGCAACCAGTTGCGTGGCAGGCCGCGCGACACCGCACTCGAGGGTCTGCTGCCTGCCGACTTGCTCAGTCGCCTGCGCGATGCGCGCTTCGCCCCCGCACTGGTACTGCTGTGGCTCGGCGAATGGCTGCGCGAGCGCCGCACGGCGGGCCAACTCGAACCGATCGCCGCGCAGCAGATGGAACAATCGCTCAACGAACTGTCCGGCGCGCTCGGCGGCTGCGAACGTATCGCCAACACGCCGCTGCCCTTCACCTATTCGGTGATCCTGCACCGCAGCGCCTATCTCTACTGCATGCTGCTGCCCTTCGGCCTGGTCGACTCGATCGGCCTGATGACGCCGCTGGTGGTGGCCTTCGTGTCCTACACCTTCTTCGCGCTGGAAGAGCTCAGCGACGAGATCGAGGATCCGTTCGGCACCTTGGCCAACGATCTCGCGCTCGACACGCTGGTCGCCGGCATCGACGCGAGCCTGCGCGAAATGCTCGGCGAAACGCCGCCGCCGGCGCCCGTGCCGGACGCAAATTTCATCCTGACCTGAAGCCCTGCGGGCCGGCCGGCTACCAGCCCAGCCCCTTGCGCAGCAGCAGCAACACCCCCATGCCGGCGATGAAGGGTAGCCACGGATTACGCGAGCGCGCGGCGGCAACGATCACCACGAGGCCCGCGACGAGCTTCGGATTCAGCGGATCGAACGCGCCCGCATCGAGCAGCAGATCCGGCACGATCAGCGCCGACAAGGCCGCGGCCGGTGCATAGCGCAGCGCGCGCTGCAGCGCCGGCGGCAGGCGCGTGCCCTCGCCGAGCAGGATGAAGCTGCCGCGCGGCAAGATCGTCGCCGCCGCGATCAGGCCGAAGGTGATCCACAGCCACACGCCTTCGATCATGCCTGCCCCCGCCTGTCGTGCCAGTCGGCCGCGAAGCCCGCGGCGATGCCCAGCGCGATGCCGGCGATGACGCCCAGCTTGAGCGGCAGGCCGCGCAGCGCCACCGCCCCGAGCCCGCCGACCAGCGCCGCGACCATCATCGTGCGCAGCTGCGCCATCGGCACCAGCATCACCGTCAGCGCGATCGTCGTCATGAATTCCAGCGACCAGTCCTTCGGAATCACGCCGGCCCCGAGCACCCCGGCCAGCCCGCCGAGCTGCCACACGAACCAGCACCACAGCGCCGGTGCGAGGTAGAAGCCCCAGCGCCATTGCGGGTCATCGGAATTGAAGAGCTTTTCGGAACACAGGATGAACACGCCATCGACCAGCAGATAGCTCGACGCGATGCGCCGCGACCACGACTGGCCATGGAAAGCGGGCGCAATCGCCGCGCTGAAGATCACGAAGCGCAGGTTGAGCACCAGCGCGGTCAGCACGATCAGCCACAGCGGTGCGCCGGACGCGATCAGCGGCAGGGTGCCGAGCTGGGCGGTGCCGGCGAACACGATCAGGTTCATGCCCATCGACTCGAGCGCCGACAAGCCGCTCGAGCGCATCGCCACGCCGGTGACGATGGCCCACGGGATGAGGCCCACCGACATCGGCAGCATCAGCCTGAAGCCCTCGCGGGCGCCGCGCTTGAAGGATTCGTTCATTGGGGACTATCCGGCCGGAGCGGGAAAAGCGCTCAAGGATACCAGCGCCAAGGCCATGCCGGCATCCTGACTTTTCGGCTCAGCGCCGCTGCTGCGCCATCTGCTCGCGCGCGCTCCACACCTCGGCCGGCCAGCTGCTCTGGATGAACGCGAGCACGGCGCGAATGTCCTCCTCGCTGAGCTTTCCGGCAAACGCCGGCATGTCGCTCGCGTAGCCGTCGGGCGCCCACGGCGGCACCATGCCGTCGCGGATGATGTTGATCAGCAATTCGTTCGGATGGTGCCAGGTGTGGCCCGACGCATCGTGCGGCGGCGCCGGCAGGCGTCCGTTGGCCAGTCGCCTGCGCCACTCCGGCTGGCCTTCGCGCTGCGCGCCGTGACACGCGGCGCAATGCTGGCGGTAAAGCGCCTCGCCGCGCACAACCTGCCCGCGATTGGCGGGATCGATGCCGCCGTCGGCCGGCGCGGAACAGCCCGCCAGCGCCAGCAGCACCGTCGCGACAATACCGGCGACAAAACCGAACCGCATCACGCTTACGGCCGGCTGCCGCAGGGATGGCGATCCGCCCCGCAGTGCTGGAAGTCGCCGAGCGGCCGGTTGAAGGTGTATTCGAAGGGCTTGCCGACCAGTTCGTGTGCGGCGTCCCCTGCCGAGCCGGTCGGCAGCGTAAAAGGTAGCGACACGACGAACACCGCCGCCCCGATCACCGTGCCGACGATCCCCAGTGGCCGCACGAGCACCAGATCCGCCGTCATGTCCCCCGCGCGGTCGCCGGTGACCGTGTCCGGTTGCTGCGCGACAACCGTCGCACTGGAGGACAACAGAAGCACCGCGCTGAGCGCGGCCACGAAGCTCTTGTACATGATCCGCTCCCGCGGGGCGCTCCGCCCCATCTCACTCGGCACTCAGTGCGACGCAAATACCCGCGTCTTGCCGTCGCCGGAGAAGCTCACCACCTCGTAGCGGTCGGCCGGATACGGCCCCTCCATCCCGGGCGAACCCTGCGGCATGCCCGGCGCGGAAATGCCTGCGACTTTCGGCTTCTCGGCGAGCAGGCGCTTCACGTCGGCCGCTGGCACGTGGCCCTCGACGACATAGCCACCGACCTTCGCGGTATGGCACGACCCCAGCGCCTGCGGCACGCCCGCCTCGCGCTTCACCGTGCTCATCTCGGTGCTCTTGACTTCCTTGACCTTGAAGCCGGCGGCGCGCATGTGCTCGGCCCATTTGCCGCAGCAGCCGCAATTGGGATCCTTGTACATCACCACTTCGTCGCCGGCGGAGAAGGCCGGCGCGGCGAAGGCCGCGGCGAGCGCGAGTGTCGCGATGAGGGCAAGCGGGCGACGCGACGGGGTATGAGACTTCATGACAATTCCTCGATTTCAGACGGTTGACGATAATTGGTCGGTGCCGGGCGGCGGAGGTTCCGCGCGCCGGGTATTCGCGGCAAGTCCGGTGGCGCCGGCGCTCGCAAGCGGCAGATGGAGCGTGAAGGTAGTGAGGCCGTGCGCGGATTCGACCTCGACGCGGCCGCCATGCGCCTCGACAATCGAGCGCGTGATCGCGAGGCCCAGCCCCGCGCCGTCGCTCTGCCGCGCGCGCGCCGCATCGACGCGGTGGAAACGGTCGAAGATGCGCGCCAGGTGCTCGGGCGGGATAGCCTCGCCGGGATTGCTCACCGCAAGCCGCGCCACGCCCGTGCCGCCGTCGCCGACCGTGTCGATCGCGATCCTCACGGTGCCTCCCGCCGCGGTATGGCGCAGTGCGTTGGACAACAGATTCGACAGCGCGCGTCGCAACATCAGGCGGTCGCCGCGCACCGTCGCATCACCCGCAAATTCCAGCCGCAGCCCCCTTTCCTCCGCCAGCGCCTCGTAAAAATCCGCCAGCGCCCGCGCCTCGTCGGCGAGCGCCAGCGTCTCCGCGGGACGCGGCAGCAGCCCGTTGTCCGCCTGCGCGAGGAACAGCATGTCGGCGATCATGCGCGCGAGCCGCTCGTATTCCTCCAGGTTCGACAGCAGGATCTCGCGGCAGGCGTCGGGATCGCGCGCCCGGCTCAGCGCGACCTGCGTCTGCGTCATCAGGTTGCTGATCGGCGTGCGCAACTCGTGCGCGATGTCCGACGAGAACTCCGACAGCCGGCGGAAACCGTCCTCCAGCCGCGCCATCATCGCGTTCAGTTCGCCCGCCAGCGCCTCGAGCTCGACCGGCAGATCCGCCATCCCGATGCGCGCGTGCAGGTGCTTGGTCGAGACACCGCGCGCGACCTCGGCCATATTGCGCAGCGGCGCCAGACCGCCGCGCGCCGCGACCGCGCCGAGCAGGCCCGTCGCGACAATCGCCAGCGCCACCGCGAGCCATAGCGACCGCTCGAAATCGCGCATGAAGACGCGGTGATGCTCGATATCCATCGACACCACGACGCGCGCCGCCGGCGCGTCTGCAATCCCCGTCCGGGCGCTCGCGACGACGCCGCGGTAGCTGTGTCCGTCCTGCTCCCACACCCGCGCCGCCGGATAGGCCGTCGCGTCGGCAACAGTCGCCTCGCGGACCACGCGCTCCGGAAATCCGGCCCCCGAGGACGCGAACAGGATCTCGCCGGCGCCGCCGTCGCGCACCACCGCAATGGACAGGCTGTGGTGCCCCACCAGCGCGCTGTCGAGCTGCTGCGCGACGTTCGCGAAATCGGCCTCGTCGCGCACCTGCGCGAGCACCGAACGGGCGAGCTCGAGCTTGCCGTGCAATTCGACCAGATCGCCCTCCTCGAAGTGGCGCTCCACCGTCGCCGAGATGTAGGCCCCCAGGCCCAGCAACACCGCGGCGAAGAGCGCACCGAACAGCAGCGTCAGGCGCAGCGTGAGCGACAGCCTCGGCATCACGGCGCCTCGAGCACGTAGCCCATGCCGCGCACGGTGCGGATCAGCTTGGGCTCGAAGGGGTCATCGACTTTCGCGCGCAGCCGGCGCACCGCCACTTCGATCACATTGGTGTCGCTGTCGAAATTCATGTCCCACACCTGCGAGGCGATCAGCGATCGCGGCAGCACTTCGCCCTGGCGACGCAGCAAGAGTTCGAGCAGGCCGAATTCCTTGGCCGTCAGGTCGATGCGCTGGCCCGCGCGCATCACGCGGCGGCGTAACAGGTCCAGTTCGAGGTCCGCCGCGCGCAGCACGTCGGGTTCCTTCGACTTGCCCCGGCGCAGCAGCGTGCGCACGCGTGCGAGCAGTTCGGAGAACGCGAAGGGCTTCACGAGGTAGTCGTCGGCGCCGAGTTCCAGCCCGCGCACGCGGTCCTCGACCTGGTCACGCGCCGTCAGGAACAGCACCGGCAGTTCCTGCCCGGCGCGCCGCACCGTCTGCAGCACACTCCAGCCGTCGAGCGCCGGCAGCATCACGTCGAGTACCATCAGGTCATAATCACCGGTCAGCGCCAGATGCAGGCCATCCATGCCATCGCGCGCGAGATCGACGACAAAGCCGGCCTCGACCAGGCCCTGGCGCAGATAATCGCCGGTCTTGGGTTCGTCTTCGACGATCAGGATCTTCACCGCGGGCTCCTTGCCACCAACTCGCTATGGAACGCATTGTGCCCGGCCTCGGCAGGCGCCGTTCAAGATTACAAAGATGTAACCCTCGGGTCAGGTTTCTGTCCGGCGCCATTTTTCATACTGCAGGCAATCCCCGGCCCTACACGGAGCACGCACCATGAAAACCTCCCTCCTCGTCGCGACCCTCGGCCTGTTCGCGCTGACGTCCACCCCGGCGCTGGCGCAGAGCGGGCACCACGGACAGCATGTCGCCGCGGCAAACGTCGCGCCCGCCAGCGCAATGAAAATGTCCGACGGCACCGTGCGCAAGGTCGACAAGGCCGCCGGCAAGATCACCATCGCTCATGGCCCGCTCGAAAACCTGGGCATGCCGGCGATGACGATGGCTTTCCGCGTAGGCGACGCGGCGATGCTCGACAAGGTCAAGGCGGGCGACAAAATCCGCTTCGTCGCCGAACGCGTCGACGGCGTGTTCAGCGTCAAGCAACTGGAAATGGCCCAGTGATGGAAACGACTGCCATGGGTCCGGCCCGCCCCCCGCCGGGGGCCACCCCTTGCGGGTAACAAGAAGAAGCGCCTTCGCACCTACCTAAGTCACGCTCTACCGGAGTTCCGTCGAATGACCCCGTCAATCGCAGGCGCATGCGGAACACGCTTGATCGCACAAGTGCTGATCGCCGCCACGGTGTTTTCGGGCACTGCGGCTCGTGCGCAGGAAAGCGTACAGACTTTCCCCGTCGCCCCTTCCTATCCCGCCGCGATGCCCGCCTCACCGCTTGGCGCGAGCGTCAGCGCCCTGCTCGACCATGCGCGCACGACCAACCCGGCGTTCGCCGCCCAACGCGCGGAAACCGCGGCGGCGCGCGAGCGCATCGAATCGGCCGGGGCGCTGCCCGACCCGAACTTCCAGGTCGAGCTGATGGACTTCACCAACACCATGCGCGGTGGCGGCACCACGCTGCTCCCGGGCCAGGTCGGCGAGACCCGCTACCGCATCATCCAGCCGCTGCCCGGCTGGGGCAAACGCGAGCTGCAAAGCCGCGCCGCCGGCGCCAAGGCCGATCAGGCCGCGGCCGGGCTCGATGCCGCGTGGCTGGATCTTGCCACCGAAATCAAGAACGCCTGGCTGCGCTACTACACCGCCGACCGCGAAGCCGCCCTCGCGCGCGAATCGCTCGCGCTGCTCGGTGGCCTCGAAGAAGCCATGCTCGCGCGCTACCGCCAGGGCCTGGCGCCGCAACAGGCGGTGCTGCGCGCGCAGCGCGAGCTCACCAGCCAGCGCCTCGCACAGGTCGGCATCGAACAGCGCCGCCGGGGCGCCGCCGCCGCGCTCAACGGCCTGCTCGCACGCGCGCCCGACGCCCCGCTCGCCACGCCGGCCGACCCGGCCGCGCTGCCCGCGGCGCTCGAACTACCCGCCCTGGTCGCCCGTGCCCGCGCCCGGAATCCCGCACTGACTGCCGACGAGCGCGGCATCGAAGCCGCGCGCCTCGAACGCGAACGCACCTGGGCCGACCGCTACCCCGACTTTTCGATGGGTCTCACGAACAACCGCCCGCGTGGCGAGAGCCAGTCCTGGGATCTGATGTTCGAAGTGATGATCCCGCTGCAGCAATCCGCGCGCCGCGCCCGCGAACGCGAAGCCGAACACATGCTCGCCGCCGCCGACGCGCGCCGCGACGCGACAGGCTCGCGCCTCGCCGGCGAGATCGGCGCCGCCTACGCCAATTTCACCAGCGGGCAGGAAACGCAACGCCTGATCCGCAGCACGCTGCTGCCGCAGGCCCGGGCGACCCGCGATGCGACGCGCGCCGCCTTCGAGACCGGGCGCGCCGACTTCGACGCCGTGCTCGAAGCCGAGCGCCAGCTCGTCGACACCCGCATGGCGCTGCTGCAGGCCGAAGTCGAATCCCGCATGGCCCTGTTCGAACTCGAAAAACTGGTCGGAGACGCATTGTGAAACCCGCCGCGCAACTCACTATCGCCGCCGTCGCGGTCGCTCTCGCGCTCGGCGCCGGCTACTGGGCTGGCACCCACAACGCGCCCCCGGCCGCCGCAAACCCGGCCGGATCGACCGCCACGCCACCCGCAGCCGATGCCACCGGCGACAAGAAGCTCCTCTACTACCGCAACCCGATGGGCCTGCCCGACACCTCGCCGGTGCCGAAAAAGGACTCGATGGGCATGGACTACATCCCCGTATACGAAGGCGAGGATGCCGGGCGCGGCGACAGCGGCGCCGTCACGGTCAGCCCCTCGCGCCTGCAGACCCTGGGCGTGCGCACCGCCGAGGCCGAACTGCGCACGCTCGACGAACCGGTGCGCGTCGTCGGCCGCGTCGCGATCAACGAACGCAGCATCGTCGACGTCGCACCGCGCTTCGAAGGCTGGATCGAACGACTGCACGTCAGCGCCAGCGGCGACCCGGTGCGCCGCGGCCAGCCATTGTTCTCCGTGTATAGCCCGGAACTCGTGTCGGCCGGCGCCGAACTGCAGATCGCCGAACGCCTGCAGCGCGAAGCCGCGACCGATCCCGCCGCGGCCGCCGCCGCGCAGCGCCTCGCCGACGCGACCCGCGCACGCGTGTCGAACTGGCAGATGAAGCTGCCCGAGGGCGCCAAGGCCGGCAACGACCGGCCTACCTCGACCTCTCCCGGCAACGGCCGGCTCACCTTCACGTCTCCGGCCAACGGCATCGTGCTGGAAAAGAAGGCCGTCGCAGGCATGCGCT
This sequence comes from Aromatoleum diolicum, assembly GCF_012910955.1. GTDB lineage: Bacteria > Pseudomonadota > Gammaproteobacteria > Burkholderiales > Rhodocyclaceae > Aromatoleum > Aromatoleum diolicum. The sequence goes on along the minus strand of NZ_WTVQ01000004.1, from coordinate 37,206 downwards.
TCATGCCCGGCGAGGCGCTGTACCGCATCGCCGACCTGTCCTCGGTGTGGGTGCTCGCCGACGTCTATGAACGCGATCTCCCACGCGTAAAGGCCGGCCAGGTCGCGACGGTGACGCTCGACGCCTTCCCCGGACGCAGCTTCGCCGCCAAGGTCGCCTACCTGTACCCGACGCTCGACGCCGCGACGCGCACCACGCAGATGCGCCTCGAACTCGCCAATCCCGGGAACCTGCTGCGCCCCGGCCTGTTCGCGCATGCCGAAGTCGCCACCGGCACGACCGCGCCGGCGCTGACGGTGCCCGCCTCGGCGCTGATCGACAGCGGCGAACGCCAGGTCGTGCTGCTCGCGCAGGGCGAAGGCCGCTTCGTGCCGAAGCCCGTCACCGTCGGCCGGCGCGGCACCGAGCACATCGAGATCCTCGAAGGCGTCGCCGCCGGCGATCGCGTGGTCGTGTCGGCGAACTTCCTCATCGACGCCGAAAGCAACCTGCGCGCCGCGCTCGCGAGCTTCACCGCCGGCAAGGATGGCGCCACCGACACCACAGCGTACTCGGGCGAAGGCACGCTCGACGCCATCGATACCGCCGCCGGCAGCGTCAGCATCACCCACGGCGAGATTCCCGCACTGCAGTGGCCGGCGATGACGATGGACTTCGCGCTGGCATCCCCCGACGTCGCCAAGGGGGTCGCCCCGGGCAGCGCCATCCGCTTCGAGTTCGAGCAGCGCGCACCCGGCGAATTCGCGGTGACACGCATCGCGCCCGCCGCAGCGGCCGACCACAAAGGCCACTGAGATGAAACAACCCCCACGCTCTGCGAGTTCGCGAAGGGCCGGCTTTGCACAGCCGGCCCGTTCGGCAGGCACGGCGCAGTACGCCGTGAAACCCCTGCCTCACCCCCCCGAGGGGGCGCAGGCCTCCCTCGGGGCGGCCCAGCGGGAGGCCTGACATGCTCAACCGCCTCATCGACTGGTCGGCACGCAACGTGTTCCTGGTGCTGCTGGCGACGCTGTTTGTCAGCGCCGCGGGCCTCTATGCGCTGAAGAACACGCCGGTGGATGCGCTGCCGGATCTCTCCGATGTGCAGGTGATCGTCTATGCCGACTACCCCGGCCAGGCGCCGCAAGTCGTCGAGGACCAGGTCACCTACCCGCTGACGACCGCGCTGCTCGCGGTGCCCAAGGCCAAGGTCGTGCGCGGCTTTTCGATGTTCGGCGCGTCCTACGTGTACGTGATCTTCGAGGACGGCACCGACATCTACTGGGCGCGCTCGCGCGTGCTCGAATACCTGTCCTCGGCCGCCGGGCGCATGCCCGCCGGCGTCGCGCCGCAGATCGGCCCGGACGCCACCGGCGTCGGCTGGGTCTATCAATATGCGCTCACCGGCAAGGACCGCTCGCTCGCCGAACTGCGCAGCCTGCAGGACTGGTACGTGCGCTACCAGCTCACCAAGGCGCAGGGCGTCGCCGAAGTCGCCAGCCTCGGCGGCTTCGTCAGGGAATACCAGGTCACCGTCGACCCGCACCGCCTGGCCACCTACGGCATCCCGCTCGAGCGCGTCGCGCAGGTGATCCGCGCATCGAACCGCGACGTCGGCGGCCGCGTCGTCGAACTGGCCGAAACCGAATATATGGTGCGCGGGCGCGGCTACCTGCGGAACGCGCAGGACATCGCCGAGCTGGTGCTGAAAAGCGAAGGCGGCACGCCGGTGCTGGTGCGCGACGTCGCGCGCGTCGAGATGGTGCCGGCCGAGCGGCGCGGCATCGCCGAGCTCAACGGCGAAGGCGAAGTCGCCTCCGGCATCGTCATGGCGCGCTTCGGCCAGAACGCGCTCGAGGTGATCGCCAACGTCAAGACCAAGATCGCCGAAATCTCCGCGGGGCTCCCCGAAGGCACCTCCATCGTGCCGGTCTACGACCGCTCCACCCTGATCGAACGCGCCATCGCGAACCTGAAATGGACGCTGATCGAGGAAAGCCTGATCGTCGCCGCCGTCTGCATCATCTTCCTGATGCACGTCAGGAGCGCCCTCGTCGCCATCATCACCCTGCCGATCGGCATCCTCATCGCCTTCATCGCGATGCGCTCGCTGGACCTCGGCTCCAACATCATGAGCCTCGGCGGCATCGCGATCGCCATCGGCGCGATGGTCGACGCCGCGATCGTGATGATCGAGAACGCCCACAAGCGGCTCGAACAGCTGCATCAACTCAAGCCCGAGGGCACCTCGCCATCCGAACGCGCCGAAGCGATGATCCGCGCGTGCAAGGAAGTCGGCCCGGCACTGTTCTTCTCGCTCTTGATCATCACGGTCTCCTTCCTGCCCGTGTTCACGCTCGAAGGCCAGGAAGGCCGCATGTTCTCGCCGCTCGCCTTCACCAAGACCTTCGCGATGGCGGGCGCCGCGCTGCTGTCGGTGACGCTGGTGCCGGTGCTGATGATGCTGTTCATCCGCGGCCGCATCATGCCGGAAGCGAAAAACCCGGTGAACCGCTTCCTGATCTGGACCTACCGCCCGATCATCGCCGCGGTGATGCGCCACCGCTGGCTCACCATCGCCGCCGCGCTCGCCTCGATGGCGATCACGATCTACCCGGCGAACCGCATCGGCGCCGAATTCATGCCGACACTCAACGAAGGCACGCTGTTCTACATGCCGGCCTCGCTGCCGGGCATGTCGGTCACCAAGGCCGCCGAACTGCTCGCTACCACCGACCGCATCATCAAGACCTTCCCCGAAGTCGAATCCGTCTACGGCAAGGCCGGCCGCGCCACCACCGCCACCGACCCGGCGCCGCTGGAAATGTTCGAGACCATCATCAACCTCAAGCCCGAGTCCGACTGGCGGCCCGGCATGACCACCGACAAGCTCATCGCCGAGATGGACGCCGCGCTGAAATTCCCCGGCCTCGCCAACTCCTGGACGATGCCGATCAAGGCGCGCATCGACATGCTGTCGACCGGCATCCGCACGCCGATCGGCGTCAAGGTCTTCGGCAAGGACCTCGCCGTCATCGAGCGCGTCGCGCGCGAGATCGAAGCCACGGTGCGCGACGTGCCCGGCACCACCAGCGCCTACGCCGAACGCGTCACCGGTGGCTTCTACCTCGACATCGTCCCCGACCGCGCCCAGCTCGCCCGCTACGGCATCACCGTCGACGACTTCCTGATGGTCGTCGCCACCGCCCTCGGCGGCGAGCCGGTCACCACCACCGTCGAGGGTCTGGAACGCTACAACGTCGCGGTGCGCTATCCGCGCGACCTGCGCGACGACCCGCGCCGCATCGCAGCGGAAGTCTTCGTGCCGCTACCGGGCGGCGGCAACCTGCCCCTCGGCCAGCTGGCGAAAGTCGCGCTCACCAAGGGCGCGCCCGCCATCCGCACCGAGAACGCGCTCCTCGCCGCCTACGTGTTCGTCGACATCCGCGACCGCGACATCGGCTCCTACGTCGCCGACGCGCGCCGCGCCGTCGCCGAAAAGGTCAGCTTCCCGCCTGGCTACTACGCCACCTGGAGCGGCCAGTTCGAATACATGGAACGCGCCAAGGAAAAGCTCGCCGTCGTCGTACCGCTGACGCTCGCGATCATCTTCCTGCTGCTGTACCTCAACTTTCGCCGCCTCACCGAAACCCTCATCGTCATGCTGTCGGTGCCGTTCGCGCTGGTCGGCGGCATCTGGCTGATGTGGTGGCTCGACTACAACATGAGCGTCGCCGTCGCCGTCGGCTTCATCGCGCTGGCCGGCGTCGCCGCCGAAACCGGCGTCGTCATGCTGATCTACCTCGACCACGCGTGGGAAGCCGCCAAGGCGAAGCGCACCGCCGAAGGCCGCCAACCCGACGCCACCGACCTCTACCACGCGATCATGGAAGGCGCCGTCGAGCGCGTGCGCCCCAAGATGATGACCGTCGTCGCCATCATCGCCGGCCTGCTGCCGATCATGTGGGGCAGCGGCACCGGCTCCGAAGTCATGAGCCGCATCGCCGCCCCGATGGTCGGCGGCATGCTGTCCTCGACCGTGCTGACGCTCGGCGTGATCCCGGCGATCTATGCACTGGTCAAGGAATGGCGTCTCAAGCGCGGGCTCGAACAGGCCATCGCCCAGCCCGCAGTCGAACAGACTTCGCTTTTGCCCGGGTGAGCGAGGCATCATCCGCGCTGACCTCGAATAAAAAAGGCACACCCGTCGGCGGCAACGATCTGTGAATAGCGGCGCAAGCACTGGCTCTGGACGCCACTTTGGTCACCGATAATGTCCGCGAGTTTTCCCGCGTGGAAGGGCTTCGCGTCAAGAACTGGCTGGAACCCAAGTCAGTCTGATTGCCGCCGAGACACGAGAAATCCAGCGCAGCCCCGTTTACATACCTTTTATCGTTCTCAATTGCGATACACAATGAATGCTGATCCAGCGGGGTAGAAATCGAGCCTGGCCCCCTTTTTCCCTTTTCCCCGCAGCGTTCATGCCCACCCGCGCCGACCAGCCTCCGCGACGAATCTGTCGGCCACGCCGATGAGCGCCGGAACGAACGCGTGCCCCGCCAGCAGCGCAGAACACAGGATCGTCGGGTCTTCGACGTACTCATGAACCATCTGGTTTCTGAGCTTGCGCATCACCATCCAATCGTCCACCGAATCGAGCAACCCCAGTCGCTCGGCGCGATCCAGGTTGTCGATGGCCGCCCCCGCCGTCTCGCCCAGCGCAATCAGGAAGACGGGCAAGAGCTTGTCGCCCACGGTGTCCTGCAGCCGGCTGAAGCGGCCGACAAAGGCGTCGACACGTTCGGCAAGGTCCGGCTCCGATTCGAGCCGAACCGCATCTTCCTGAGTAAAGCCGCCCGCGAACAGCCGTCGGTCCGTCGCAGCGAGATGCCCCGCTTCCTTGCGCACCACGCGCACGAGAAACTGCATGCGGCTGGCAAAGCCAGGCTCCAGCATCATAGCAACACCCCCTCCTTGATCGCGATGTCGTGGATCGCAAGGTGCTTCAGGTTGGGGGCCGCAAGCACCACGTCCACCCGCCGCCCCTGCATCAGACGCGAAACACGCGCCGCCACGCGCGCACTCAGGAGCGCCGGGTTATCGACGGGATCCGGCAGCTCCAGCAGCAGATCGAGATCGCCCCCGCGCGCCGAGTCGTCGAGCCGCGACCCGAACAAGCGGACGCGCGCCAGCGGCCCACCGAGTTCGCGAGCGAGGTGATGGATGGCTTCCGCCTGCTGTGCGCTCAGGCGCATGGGACAAACCTCCAGTTCATCGACGAGAAACAGCGCAAAGTATCACCTATGCCCATTATCCCATCCGTCAAATCTTGATGGCCGTGTCGTTGTAGAGCGCCACCAGCGGATCGTGAGTCATCAACCGCATCGGCTCCACAAGCGCCTGTGCCACCAACATCCGGTCAAAGGGGTCTTGGTGATGCGCGGACAAGTCCTCAACAGCGACCGCGTGTTCTGCCTCGATGGGAAGGATGCGATACCCGGACTCCTGGAAATAGCGCACCGCGTCCTGGCTCGACACAGGCATATCGCCTCGACCCAGCGCATGTTTGATCGCAATTTCCCATACGCTTGCGGCACTGACCCATACCGTCGTTTTGGGCGACGCGATCACATCACGCGCCTTCTGCGGTAGTTTCGGACTGTCCGTGATCGCCCACAGGGCGACGTGCGTATCGAGCAGCAGGTTCAAGACTGCACCCCGCCCATGAACAATCGAGCCACCTCATCGTTGTGGGCGTCGATACTGTCCGGCACCTCGAACATGCCTTTTGCCACGCCGATGCGTTTGCCTGCCGGAGCCGCATCGATCGGCACCAGTCGGGCCGCGGGGCGTCCATTCCGGGCGATAACGATTTCGCGTTCTTGCCCTTGTTCGATGGCCTCCACCAAGCGGGATAGCGTGGACTTGGCTTGCAGCATATTGACGGTTTGCATCGAATCTCCCGTTAAACTCGCACCTAGCCAAGTCTAGCTAAGCCCAAGACGGCGCGCAACGGCAATATGCCTCGGCCCCTGCCCGCAAGGCATCGGCCCCTCATGGGTGTCACTTGCTCGGGACTCAGTCGCATACGGTTAATCCTTGAAAACCGCTCCTGCTGATTCTGCATCCTGCGCCACGACTCGCCGGAGACCCGTCACACCGCGCCGTGCCGCGTGACATTGTCAACATCTGACACTCGTAGCACCCGCCCTTGTCGTGGCTTGACGCAGATTGTGACAATTTTCACGGATGCGGCTGACGGAGGGCTCCTGCCCGGCAGACTCGCAAATTGCGCTATATATTTGTTTTTACGCGTGTTTATTTATTTTCAGATTCGGCGCGCGCGCATTTCCCGGAAGCTGGCACAGCAGTTGCCTTAGGGATACCAAGCGGGTTTTCCGTGGTTTCCCTCAAGGAGATGCATCATGAAAAAGGTTCAGCAAGGCTTTACCCTGATCGAACTGATGATCGTCGTGGCGATTATCGGCATTCTGGCGGCGGTGGCGCTGCCGGCGTATCAGGATTACACGGTGCGGGCGAAGGTGAGCGAGGGTTTGACTCTCGCCTCGTCGGCCAAAGTTTCAGTCGCGGAAAACGCTGCAAACGGCAAGAACTTTGATGCTGGCTGGTCGGCACCCTCGGCGACTCCGAACATCGCGTCGGTGGCAATCGACCAAACGACTGGCAAGATTACCATCACGACGACGACGGCAATCGATGGCGGGAAAACGATTGAAATGGTGCCAACTTCGGGTGCGAGTGCTTTGGCAGGAACGGCGACAGCCTCGACGATTCCGACTGGCGGTTCGATTTCCTGGGCCTGCACGGCCGGGACGCTCAATGCGAAGTATCGTCCGTCAGTATGCCGCTAAGGGAAGTTTGGGATAAACCACGATTCTCCGGTTTTCCCCACAGCTTTTGAACGAAGGAGACCGCTGCGGCGGTCTCTTTTCTTTATGAGTACAAGTTTTTACTACTATTTTCGGTCAGTGTAGTGCCCCCGAAGCTATGCCTTGACTCTGCCACTATCCAAACCGTCATCGTGCGCCTGTTGCTATGGCAAGAGATACGGACTGGAAACCGCAACACTTCGCTTGCAATGATAAACAAAGCCGCAGTCACTCGTCGCTCTATCCTAACGCTCGCAGCGCTAGCCGCTGCGTGTCTTCTGACGGTTCTGGCATATTTCCCCGGACTCGCCGGCGATTTCCAACTTGATGACTTTTCGAACCTGAACAAACTCGATGCGTTTCTCGCATCGCCTTCACTCGAATCGGCTTGGGTATTCGTGTCAGGCAATCACTCAGGCCCATCCGGGCGGCCCATATCGATGGCCAGTTTTCTGCTCGACGCGCTCAACTGGCCGGACGATGCCGGCCCCTTTCGCATCACGAATCTCGCCTTGCACCTTTGCAATGGCTTGCTGATCTACCTGCTCGTTTCGCGAATTGTCGCGATTGCGAGCCCAATCTCTCGCTCAGCCGCATTCTGGATCTCCGCACTCTGGCTGGTGAATCCCGCACACACGGCGACGACACTTTACGTCGTGCAGAGGATGACGCTTCTCAGCACATTCTTCATGCTGGTCGGCCTCATCGCTTATGTCGCGGGTCGGCATCGCTATTACGAGGAAAAGCGCGCCGGCATCGGGCTCATGCTTGGAGGCTTGGCGGTAGGCGCGATCATCGGCTCTCTCGCAAAGGAGAATGCCGCCACCCTCCCGCTGATAGTGCTTGCATTCGAGTTCACGATCTTCGGCGCTAACGCTGCAACACCCTTCATCCGCGCATGGAGGGTCACAATGCTGGCACCCTACTTTGTCCTGCTTGCCACACATCTGATTCCATGGTCGAAATACGTCGATTCGTTCGCATGGCAGCCCTTCACGTGGTGGGAACGGATACTCACGCAACCGCTCGTAGTAGGGACTTATGTCAAGAACACACTCGCCCCCTCGGCACAGAAGATCGGTATCTTCAACGACCAGTTTTCAGTGGTCAGCAACATATTCTCGGAACCCGTTGCCCTTTTTTCGTTAGTTGCAGTTGGATTGGCCTTTGCGCTCGCAATACGGGTGCGTCGCAAGTATCCGGTCGCGGCGCTCTGCGTCCTGAGTTTCTTTGCGTGCCACGCACTCGAATCGTCCATATTTCCGCTGGAGCTCTATTTCGAGCATCGCAACTATTTGGCGTCAGCCGCTGTAATCGCGCTTGCCTACATGTTGCTCGTCAGCGGCCTGCCTTCGCTTAAACCCGGCGCCAAGGCGGCGGCCGGGATTGGAACCTTAGCGGCTTCCGCATTTATCACGAGCGGAATTGCGGCCCCTTGGGGCGATCCGACCCTCGGCGCTATCGTATGGACCAGTCATTTTCCGGATTCCGTCCGAGCGCGCCTGATGGCCGCGGCCACCTGGAGCAGACAAGGACAGTTCGTGCAAGCGGAGCGGGAATTGACCGAGGGTTTTCGACGGAACCCATCCTACCTCGCTCTCAGACTGCAGGCACTCAAGATGCGCTGCATGGCAGGGGAAGACGTCACCGAGCAGTTAATGGCAGTTCGCCAGTCAGCCCGTTCAGCCATCATCGAACGCCTATCCCTTGACACCCTGACGTATCTCCAAGGGCTTGCCCAGTCGGGCGAGTGCAGCGGGCTAACCATCGAAGCAATCAACGACGTCGCTTCACAACTCATCCAGAACCCGCAGATCAACAAAGCTGAGTTTCTTGGGGCCTATGTATGGTTCATCATTGGGGAAACCAGCTCGGACTTGGGGCGACTCGATGCCGCTTTCGAAGCCATGGACAAGGTCGAAGCGTACCGTGGCGACACCAGAACGGCTTTCTGGAAGGCAGTCTGGTCGATCAACAACGGGAATCCGGAGCGCGCCAACGAAGTCTTGAGCCAAACGCGCACCGGAACCCAAGGCAATACAACGGAGGACGGTAAATCGCGAGAAGCTGTCGTCATCGAACGGATAATCAATGCCAACAACAGTACATCACCTAATTTCAGCATTGTCGTCGACCCGGTAAAACTCGAACAAGGGGCGGCCAACATAGAAATCCGACCGCGTGGAGACAAACAGAATCGCATCGTCGTCGCGCAATAGAGACAAGAAACCAGAGGAATAAACAAAGAGGTAAAGAGGTAAACTGAGAAACAAAGGGACACCCACTTAAAAGGAAACAGGGAAAAATAGGGAAAAATGGGGGACAGACCACGATTTCCCGGCCTTCCCCTTTCTCCCGAAAAGACCGCTGCGGCGGTCTTTTTCTTTTCCAAGTGAAAAAATGGGCTCAGACTCGATTTTGAAGTGAAATAGGGACATGAAATAGGGACACCCATTAGCCGGCCGGCGTCAAGCGAGCAAACGATTCCATGGCGGCGCCGGCCGCCAGTTTTCAATCTTTCCCTACGCCACTCACAGTTGCCGATCGCGCCCGTTTCTTCAAATCATGGCTGCGACGAATCGCGCCAGACACCCATCAGGACAGGGTCATCGCACTTATATGTCGTGAATCGGCGTAATCCCGAGCATCGCCATCCTGTAGTCGTCGTCCCAAGAGGCGAGTTTGCGTTTCTTGGCGAGGCTGATCTTGCCGAAGGAGGCCGTCGCGGTCTCGACCTTCAGGAGGTTGAGGACGATGCGCTTGAGGCGGGAGAGGTTGTCGGCCGCATTGTCCTTGCGTACGGTGGCGGCGTCCTCGCGGAAATTCACGTCGAGCATCCAATGCACGCTGTTCTCGATACCCCAGTGCGCCCGCACGGCAGATGCGAAGGCTTGCGCCGAAAGTATGCGGGAACTGATGTAGTAGCGGCGTTCCGGCTCCGACTCCTTGTCGCCTACCTTGCGCAGCGATTCAACCATGCCCAGCATCCGGCAGCCCGGCCAGCGTGCGGTGTCCACCTCGTCCGCGTTGGATGCGACCCAGAAGCCCTGCCAGACAAAGCGGCCGTGGGATTGCTCGGAGCACCGGGCAGATTGTCCTGCCAGTTCCAGCGCGTGCCGCTGGGCGACACCGAAGCGCTCGTGCAGCACGCTCTGCAGGCCGGGCTGATTGCCTTTGACGGCCAGCAGGTAGTCGGCCTTCTTCTCCAGGATCTTGGCGGCGATCTCGCTCTGGCAGCCCATCGCGTCGAGGCTCACCAGGTAGCCTTTGATCAGCAGCGCGTCGAGCAACTCGGGAATGGCGCTGATCTCGTTGCTCTTGCCATCGATCTTCTGCTGCCCCAGTACGAGGCCGCATTCCGTGGCAAACGCGCTCACCACATGGATGGGGCCGTTCTTGCCGTCGCCCGAGCCGCGCACGGTCTTGCCATCAACGGCGAGCGTGCCGCTGCCCACCGCCGGCACGATCCCGCCCACCCAGCGCCGGAAGGCGTCTTCGAAGGTGCGCGGATCGAGAATGCGGAACACCCGATTGAAGGTGTCATGGGACGGGATGCCGCCCTCGAGCTTCAGAAAACGCTTGAGCCAGGCCACCTTGTGTTCGGCCCAGAACGCCATGTCTTCGAAGCTGTTCACGTCGCACAACACTGCACAGACTGCGATCGCCCGGATTTCCTCCAGGTCATGGCGACACGCGTAGCCCGCCCGGCGCGGGTCCTCGATCTGGGCGAGGCAACTCATCAAGGGCATCGGCGCCAAGCGTTCAGTCGATGAGGCGAGAAGGTGAGGATTGCAGCCATACATCCGGACTTTGATTGGGCGTTACCCATGTCCCTGATGGAATGCGCTGGACGACGCCCTATTAGAGTAACGGAATCGAAATTCCAACGTCTTTTCCGGGTTATGCCGCCCACGGTCTTACCTGTCTTGCCATCACTTCATGATTGCCTGAGCAACCCTTGGAGTACCTCCGTCACGAAACTATTGCTGTTATGCAACGATGCTTCGTGGATATCCACAGGCGCTCGCCAGCGCGCCTCCTACGCTGGCGGGCGAGTGCCTGTGGATATCCCGTGTTCAAGCTGCCGGCCCGTAGCCCGCCGCGTAGCGGCGATCATGCGCCAACAGCGCCCAGACGATGCGTGCGTTTTTGTTGGCCAGTGCCACCGCCGCAACGTTCTTGTTCCTCCGGCCCAAGAGACGCTTGAGCCACTCGTCCGCCTGATTGACCTTGTGTTCCACTACTCGAATCACCGATCGGGCGCCGTGGATGAGCAAGGTGCGCAAGTAAATGTCGCCCCGCTTGCTGATGCCCAGCAACGTCGGCTTGCCGCCGCTGGAGTGCTGTCGTGGCACCAGCCCGAGCCAGGCCGCCATCTGTCGTCCATTCTCAAAGCTCTTCGCATTGCCGACCGAGGCTACCAGGGCGCTGGCCGTGATCGGGCCAATGCCGGGAATCTCGGCCAACTTTCGGCTGGCTTCGCTTTCGCGATGCCAGAGCTGGATTTGCACTTCCAACTCACCGACCTGCCGCTCCAGTTCTTTCAGGTGATCGCCAAGCCGCTGGATCAGCTGGCGGAACATACCGGGCAAACTGTTTTCTCCGTCCTCCAGAATGTCCGGCAAGCGCTTGGCAATATTGCCGATGCCCTGCGGTATGACGATACCGAATTCGGACAGCAGACCACGAATCTGGTTGGCCTGCGCGGTACGTGCTTGAACCATTCCTTGTCGTGCTCGATGCAGTGCCAGCACCGCTTGCTGATCACCGGTCTTCACCGGCACGAAGTGCATGTTTGGCCGCCCCACCGCTTCGCAGATCGCTTCAGCATCCGCCCCGTCGTTCTTGTTCGACTTGACATACGGTTTGACGAACTGCGGCGCCATCAGCTTGACCGTGTGTCCCAGCGCAGAAAGCTTCCTCGCCCAGTAATGAGCACTGCCGCAGGCTTCCATGCCGATTACGCACGGCGAGAGGTTCGCAAAGAACGCCGCCATCTGATCCCGCCGCAATTGCTTCCTCAACAGTACCTTGCCTCGCTCATCCACGCCGTGCACCTGAAACACGTTCTTTGCCAGGTCAATCCCAATCGTCGGAATCTTCATTTCGGTCGCCTCTTCCGTTCGTGGAAACATTCCATTCCCACTTTGGCACATCGATGCCGGTTAGGCAGGGGCGACCATTCCATTAGAGTAGACGCCTTTTACGCGCGGTCCACAAGATGCCTGTGCAAGTGCTTGAGTGTGAACGGCTTTCATGTTCCGCGCATGCAATTAGGATATGCGAGGCGCTCGATGACAATTAAGTGCGTTGGCCCTGCCCATCAGGATCAAGCGAGCGGCGATGAATCTGGCTGTCGCCCTGGCTGCTTCGCCGCCCCAGAAGAACGTTGGTGCCGCAACGCGTCCACTGGATTCCTCACAGACCCGTGGCTACCGACATCGGTGCCAATCCCTGGCTGGCTCGCGTTGCGGGCGATCCGCTTTCGCTGCAAATGGGTGACGGCACCCGGTGTCCAATTCAGACCAGTCGGTTCAACCCCAGTCCCCATTTCTGGCTCGCCGGTGCCGTCGAAACTCATGTGAAGCAGCGCGTCACGTCAAACGGTTTGCGCTCCTTCAGAATGTGAAAGCACGCCCGCGCCAACTTGTGCGCCAGCGCCTTGATCGCCACCGCGTTGTTCGTCTTGCCTTCTTTCGCTCGTAGAATCGCTTCGCCTCGGCACAGTAGCGCAGCGCAAAGTTAGCCGCCTCGACGAAGGCCCAGGCCAAGTACTTGTTGCCGTTCTTGGTGTTGCCTTCCCCCTTCTTTTTGCCGTTGCTGGTGAGCACGCTATCGACGCAACGCGCGTAGGAAGCGAAATTGCCGGCGGCGGCAAAGCGCTCGATCGGCCCCGTTTCCAGCAGGATCGTGGTCGCCAGCACTTGACCGATGCCCGGTACGCTGGTGAGCAGTCCATACTCCGGTCGCGCCACCACCTTTTCCTGCAGACGCTTTTCAAGGAGGTCGATCTGCGTGGAAAGCGTCGTGATGACCGCCACGTTGGCCTTGATCGCCAGCGCCACATCGTCCGACAGCGGCATCTGATCGACGCTCTCGGCCGTCAGATGCTTGACCTGGTTGCTGCTGATCCGGGCACCATGCTGGCGGGCGGTAATGTTCTCGACGGCCAGAATGTGGGCGGTGCGACTACGCACCAGTTGCATGCGTTTCCTGCTTAGGTCGCGCACGGCGCGTTGGTCCGGCGGCAGGATGGTTCCCGTCGGCAGTATCCCCAGTCGCAGCAGGTGGGCAAGGTAACGCGCATCGGCTTCGTCTCCGCTGTGCTTGAGCCCTTCGTACTTCTTGATCGCCGTGGTGTTGGCCAAATGCACCCTGAAGCCCGCCGCTTGCAGACCATCGACCAGCCAGTACCAGTTGAAGGTCGATTCAACGACAACTCCCGCCAGATCGTCTTGCCACGGCGACAGAAATCCAAGAATTTTCGGTAGATCGTTGGGCAGTCGCTTTTCTGACACCACACGATCTTCGTCGTCGGTCACGGTCACCACACTGTTGTTCGAGTGAAGGTCAATTCCGCTATATTTCATCTCCGGTCTCCCGTTGGCTAAAGCAGTTCGCAAACTCACTTTAACCCCGCCGTACTACGGCGGCGGGAGGCCGGTTAGATGATTTTCAGACCACGATTCTCTGGCTCTTCCCCCTTCCCGAAAGAGACCGCTGCGGCGGTCTCTTTTTTGTTGCGGCCGAGTCTTAACAGAAGCCCGCAAAACCGGCCCCGGAGCGCCTCACTCCAATCCCCACTTCTCCAGCCGGTAACGCAATTGCCGGAGCGTCATGCCCAGCCGCCGCACGGCTTCGGATCGGTTCCAGCGGGTGTCGTCGAGCATGCGCAGCACGCGGATGCGTTCGTCGTCGCTGTCAGTGTCCGGGTCGTGCCACCATCGTGGTCGAAATGGGGGCAGACTCAATTTATTGCGGCTCACCAACGTCCCGCGGCCAATGGTTCAAACGCTCCGCACCGTGCCGACACCGGCCGCCCACGCCGCCATGCTCAAGGCCGCATTTTTAGTGGCAACGGGCAACGTCCTTCGCAGGCAACGCCGCAATAAGCCTGGCCACTGGAACACCGCGGGTACGTAATCGACATCGCCTTGCTCCGCTGCAGCAGCCCGTGTCGCGAGCCGTCATTTCGCGACGACCATGCTAGACTTAGTCCATGCACTAAGTCATTCAGGAGGACAGAATGAGCGTTGTCGTGAACGTCCATGAAGCCAAGACGCATTTTTCCCGTTTGCTTGAACGAGCCCATGCGGGACAGGAGATCATTCTGGCCAAGGCCGGAAAACCGTATGCGCGCTTGATGCCTCTCGCACCGGCGGCAACGAAGCGGTGCCCGGGGCGCCTCGCCGGGCGCATCGGCGACGCCTTCTTCGAGCCGCTGCCGGACGCGGAACTCGACGCATGGGAGGGTCGATGAGAGTTCTGCTCGATACGCACGCGTTGCTGTGGTGGTTCACCGATGACCCGCGCCTGTCACGGATTGCACGCGACACGATTAGCGACGAAGCCAACGCGATACTCGTCAGCGCCGCAAGCGCATGGGAAATCGCGACGAAACACCGACTCGGAAAATTGAATGAAGCAGTCGATGCTGTGCGCCGTTTCGATGAATTAGTCGCGGCCGACGGTTTTGAGCATATGTCGGTAACTCATTTTCACGGCCTGAAAGCGGGCGGTTACGCGGTCGAACATCGCGACCCTTTCGACAGGATGCTGGCGGCACAAAGCGAACTGGAATCCGTGCCCCTCATGACTTGCGACCCGGCTTTTACTGCGTTCGGCATACGCACCGTGTGGTAGGAAAGCGGAAAAGATCGTGTTCCCGGGCATGGATCAAGAGGGGGCGGGATTGGTGGATAGCTTCGAACCCGACCATAGTTCGGGACCGCGACGACCGCCTCACTCCATGCCCCACTTCTCCAGCCGGTAACGCAACTGCCGGAGCGTCATGCCCAGCCGCCGCGCGGCTTCGGAGCGGTTCCAGCGGGTGTCGTCGAGCATGCGCAGCACGCGGATGCGTTCGTCGTCGCTGTCAATGTCCGGGTCGTGTTCGCCACGGTCGTGGTCGTGCAGGGGGTTGCCCGAAGCGAACGGCGGAAACGGCTGCGCGATGCCTTCGGTCGGATGCAGGTTGATGTCGTCAGCGGTGATCTCGTCTCCGTCGCACAACGCGCAGGCGCGTTCGAGCAGGTTCTCCAGCTCGCGCACGTTGCCTGGGAAGGCATGCTGCCGGAGCGCAGCGATCGCGCCGGCGGTAAGACGGCGGGGGGTGCCGCCTTCGCGTTCGGCGAGACGGGCGAGAATGTGATTGGCGAGGTCGGGAACGTCTTCGGGGCGTTCGCGCAGTGGCGGCACGCGCAGCGTAATGACGTTGATGCGGAAGTAAAGATCCTGGCGGAACTTGCCGTCGGCGACGAGTTGCGCGAGGTCGCGGTGCGAGGCGGACAGGATGCGCACGTCGACCGATTCCTCGGCATGCGCGCCGACCGGGCGCACGGCGCGTTCCTGGATCGCACGCAGCAGCTTGACCTGCATCGCCAGCGGCAGGTCGGCGACTTCGTCGAGAAACAGAGTGCCGCCGCGTGCCGCTTGGAACAGGCCGTCCTTGTCGAACACCGCGCCGGTGAAGCTGCCCTTGCGGTGACCGAAGAACTCGCTTTCCATCAATTCCGGCGAGATCGCACCGCAGTTGACCGGCACGAAGGGAGCCGCGGCGCGCGGGCCGAGTTCGTGAATGAGGCGCGCAATGACTTCCTTGCCGGTGCCGGATTCGCCCTGGATGAACACCGGCGCCTGGTTGCGTGCGAGCTTGGCGATCTGTGCGCGCAGGTGTTCAAGCGCAGCGGAAGAGCCGATGAGACTGCGCCCGCCTGCCCCCCCCGGCGTGGCCGGCGCTGTTTGCAGGTTGAGGGCGTGACTGACGAGTTCGCGCAGCGCCTTGAGTTCGACCGGCTTGGTGACAAAGTCGAACGCGCCGCACTTGAGCGCGCGGATCGCGGTTTCGATGCTGCCAAAGGCGGTGATGACAGCGACCGGCAGGCCGGGGATGTGGGCCTGGATATGCGCGACGAGTTCCAGCCCGTCGCCATCCGGCAGACGCATGTCGGTGAGACACAGGCGGTAGGTCTTGTCGCCGAGCAGACGCCGCGCGTCGGCGACGGTGCCGGCGGTGTCGCACGCGAGCCCCATGCGCAGCAGCGAGAGTTCGAGCACCTCGCGGATGTCCTCTTCATCGTCGACCACCAGTACGTCGGCGCCGACGGGACGATTACGGCGTTCGGATCTAATCATGGCTGACTCCGTCCGGTGAGCACGAAATGGGCGCCGGGGGCATTGTCGCGCAATTCGAGCGACGCGCCATTGGCTTCGGCCAGTTCGCGGGCGATATACAGCCCGAGGCCGGTTCCTTTGGGATGAGTGGTGAAGAAGGGTTCGAACACGCGCCCGCGCTCGGACTCGACGATACCCGGACCGTCATCGAGCACGTGCAGCGCAATCCGGCCAATGCCTTCGGCGGACACGAAAACACGCACGGACCCGGGCTTGCCCGAGCAGTAGCGTCGGGCGTTGCCGATGAGGTTGTCGAGAATCTGGTGCAGGTGCGCGCGATCAATGGCGAAGGTCGCCTCGTGCGGGATGTCGGCGCAATAGATCTCGCGCTCGGCCCCGCTGGCGAGGGCGAATTCATCGATCAGACTGGACACGAAGGACGCGAGCGGCAAGGCTTCCGGCAGCGCTTCCTCGCGCCGCCCGAGCGCGAGCACGTCGCGAATCATGCGTTCGATGCGACGCGCGTTGTCATTGATGATGCGTATCAGGCGCGTCTGCACTTCGCCGCGCTTTTCCTCGGTCAGCAGTTCCGCCGCCTGGGTGACGGCCGACAGCGGGTTGCGGATTTCGTGCGCCATGCTGGCGGTGAGGCGCCCCAGCGCGGCAAGCTTGAGTTGCTGGACGTGTGTCTGGATCTCTTCAAAGTCGGTGAGATAGATCAATGTCTCACCGCCTGCCCCGTGCCCGGTCTCGTTCGCATCATCATCGAGCGCGCCCAGCGCGCGGCAACGCAACAGTTTGCCGGCCGGACCCAGACGACGCAGGCTGCCTTCCGGGCCGCCACACAGACCATGCACATCGGCGAATTCCTCGTCGAGATCGGCCAGGCGCAGGCCTTCGAGTTGATACACCCCGAGCAGTTCGGCAGCGCGCGGGTTCGCCTGGCGCACGATGCCATCGGCGCCGAGCACCAGCACGCCGTCCTGCATGTCGCGGATGATGCGTTCATTGACCGCCTGTTGCGTGGCAAGCGCCTCGCCACGCGACACGGCCAGTGATTCGTTGGTCCGGGCGCGCAGCGCCAGCAGGTGCGCGGTGATCGCAATGCCGAAAAAGCCGATGCAGACGATGCCGACCTGCAGGAAATCCCCCGGCGTACCACCGCTGAAGTAACGCCAGACGTTTTCCGCGAGCACCGCCACCGTCGCCAATGCAGCATAGAACAGCACCATCCGTCCCTGCGCCACCAGGCCGGCGCCGGCAAGGATCACCATCATCAGCACCGGCATGCCACTGCGGTAGCCACCGCTGGCCCACATGATGAGGGTCAGCAGGACGATGTCGATGATGACCTGCAGGCTTATCAGGCGGTCGATGCCGAACCGGCGTGCTGCGTCGGGAAAGCCGAGCGCCAGCACCGCGCCGACGTACGCCAGGGCCGCACCGTTAAAGACCTTCGGCGCATCGCTTCCGAGATTGAGCTCGAGGCCGGCGACGAGGAAGAAGCCGGCGATGATCAGGCGGAAAAAATTCAGGTAGCGCAGCGGCACCCAGCGTGTCGCGTCGAATCCATCTGCTGCCGTGGCGCGCATCGGACGCGCGTCTCTAGTGCCGCGCACCCAGGCGCCGATGTTCGTCGCAGCAGAAGAAGGCATCGCCATCGCGCACGCCTTCGCTTTCAGGAACATGCAGGCCGCAGTGCTCACATCCGAGCATGCGTTCGGGTTCTGCGAGCGCGCGCGGGCGCCCGCTGCCGCCGGCCTTTGAATCACCGCGACCGATCCGGCTCAGGGCGCGACGCACCCACCAGATACCGACAAGAACAAGGATGAAGATCAGCAGATTGCGCACGATGCAGGATGTAACCCGAATATCAGCCCGATGAGTTTAGCACGCACCCCGTTTCATACCCGCCGCAGCTTCTCGCACGCTGCCGCGAGCGTCGCTTCGTTTTTCGCGAAACAAAAGCGGATCACGCGCTCATCGCGCCCGTCGGCGAAGAACGCCGACACGGGAATCGCCGCAACACCGGTGTCACGCGTGAGGCGCTGCACGAAGGTGCTATCCGCTTCCCCGGAGATTGCGCCATAGCGTGCGAGCTGGAAATACGTCCCGCTCGAGGGCAGCAGTTCGAAGCGCGAGCCGGCCAGCGCATCGCGGAAGTAGTCGCGCTTGCCTTGGTAGAACGCGGCGAGCCGCTCGTGGCGCGACGCATCGCCCATGTAGTCGGCCAGCGCCAGCTGCACCGGTGTATTCACCGTAAAAACGTTGAATTGGTGCACCTTGCGGAACTCCGCCATCAGTTCGCGCGGCGCGACGACGTAGCCCACTTTCCAGCCGGTGATGTGATAGGTCTTGCCGAAGCTCGACACGACGACACTGCGCGCCGCCAACTCCGGATATTGCGCACAGCTCTCGTGCCGCAGGCCGTCGAACACGATGTGCTCATAGACCTCGTCCGAGACGATGACGATACCGGTGCCGCGTGTCAGCGCCGCGAGCCGCGCCATGTCCTCGGACGACCACACGGTCGCGGTCGGGTTGTGCGGGCTGTTGATCATGATCATGCGCGTACGCGGCGTGATCACGGCCGCGACGGCATCCCAGTCGGGCCGGTATTCGGGCGCCGCAAGCTGCATGCGCACGACGCGCCCGCCCTGCAGCTCGATAGCCGGCGCGTAGGAGTCGTACACCGGCTCGAACACGATCACCTCGTCGCCGGGATGCACCAGCGCCGCAACCGCCGTGAATAGCGCCTGCGTCGCGCCCGCGGTCACCGTGATCTCGGTCTCGGGATCGAAGTCGGTGCCGTACAGGCCGGACACCTTGCGCGCGATCGCCTCGCGCAGCGGCGCCACGCCGCCCATCGGCGCGTACTGGTTGTGGCCGCTGCGCATCCAGTGTGCGACGCGCTCGAACAACACGTCTTCCGCGTTGAAGTCGGGAAAGCCCTGCGACAGGTTGATCGCACCGCACTCCTGCGCCAGGCGCGACATCACGGTGAAGATCGTCGTACCGACGTTCGGCAGGCGGGATTCGATCGGTGAAGGAAAATGGGGCATGGTTTCACAGAGGCGTTCTGGCGATCAAGGCATTCTCGCAGAGCGCCCGCCGATCACCAATCTCCAGATCATGGACCACCACGGCGGCTGACCCGTGGCGGCGCATTCGTCCGCCGGGCAGGTAAAATAGCCCGATGTTTACCCAGCCCATCCCCACGATCAAACGCGACGGCAACACCGCCGTCATCCTCGACCAAACCCTCCTTCCGCACCGCTGCGAAGTGCGACGCCTGACGACACTCGACGAAGTCGCCACCGCGATCCACGCGATGCAGGTGCGCGGCGCCCCGCTGATCGGCGCCACCGCGGCCTTCGGCGTCGCGATCGCGCTCGTCGCCGACGCCAGCGACGCGCAACTCGAACACGCGCTGACGGCCCTCGCCGCCACCCGCCCCACCGCGGTCAACCTGCACTGGGCCCTGGGCCGCATGGCCGGGCGCCTGCGTCCCCTCGCTCCGGCAGATCGGCTCGACGCCGCGTGGCGCGAGGCCGAAGCGATCCGCCGGAATGATGCCGAAATGTGCGCCGCGATCGGCCGACATGGCTACGCCATCCTCGAACGCCTTGCCACGGGGCTCGACCGGCCGCTGCGCGTGATGACCCACTGCAACGCCGGCTGGCTCGCGACCTGTGGCGCCGGTACCGCGCTGGCCCCGGTGTATGAAGCGCAGGCGCGCGGTCTGCCGGTCGAGGTCTGGGTCAGCGAGACGCGCCCGCGCAACCAGGGCCTGCTCACCGCGTGGGAACTGCGCGAAGCGCGCGTGCCGCTGCGCCTGATCGCCGACAACGCCGCCGGCATCCTGATCGCGCGCGGCGACGTCGACGTCGTGATCACCGGCGCCGACCGCGTCGCCGCCAACGGCGATGCAGCGAACAAGGTCGGCACCTATCTGAAGGCACTCGCAGCGCGCGAACACGGCGTGCCCTTCTACATCGCGGCGCCGTTCTCGACAGTCGATTTCGCGTGCGCGGACGGCGCCGCGATCCCGATCGAAGACCGTGGCGCCGGCGAAGTGTGCACCGTGCTGGGGCTTGCCGACGACGGCGCGGTACGCAGCCTGCGCCTTGCTCCGGAATCCACTGCCGCGGCAAACCCGGCGTTCGACGTGACGCCCGCACGCTGCATCAGCGGCATCATCACCGAGCGCGGCATCTGCGAGCCGGCACGGCTGCGCGACCTGTACCCGGAAGCGCAGGCATGACGGACTCCGCCCCCCCCGAAGCGCAACGGCGCGAGGAACTGCTCGCGACCGCGCGCGCGATGAGCATCGCGCGGCTCAATACCGGCACGGCCGGCAACGTCAGCGTGCGCACGGCCGACGGCATGCTGATCACGCCCAGCGGCATGCCACCGGACGCCTGCTGCGCCGACGACATGGTTGCCGTAAGCTCCGACGGCACGCCGACCGGCCGTCTCGCCCCGTCAAGCGAATGGCGCTTCCACCACGACCTGTACTCGCGACGCCCCGAGTCCGGGGCGATCCTGCACGCGCACGCGCCCTTCGCCACCGCGCTCGCCTGCCAGCGGCTGGAGATCCCGCCCTTCCACTACATGATCGCGCGCTTCGGCGGCAACACGGTGCGCTGCGCGGATTACGCGACCTTCGGCACACAGGCACTCTCGGACAACATCCTCGCGGCGATGGAAGACCGCTCCGCGTGCCTGATGGCCAACCACGGCATGCTGGTGTTCGGCCGCAACCTCGCCAACGCGCTGGCGCTGGCAATCGAATTCGAGACGCTGTGCGAGCAGTACTGGCGCACCCGCCAGCTCGGCGAGCCGGTGCTGCTGTCGGACGCGGAAATGGCCGAAGTGGTCGAACGCTTCCGCTGGTACGGCAAGCCGCAGGCGCGTTAGTCCCGCTTTGCGACGCTCACCTCCAGCACGCGCAGCAAGCTGGAAGTGTCGTCGCGCCCGCTACCGCTCGCCATCAGCGCATTCAACTGCTGCCACACCTGCGCGGCGATCGGCAGCGGCACGCCAAGCTTCACCGCCTCGTCCATCAGGATGCCGAAATCCTTGTGATGCAGGCGCGCCTCGACGCCGGCGGCGAAGTCACGGCGCACCATCCGATCGCCCATCACCTCCAGCACGCGCGACGCCCCCGATCCTCCCATCAGCGCGCTGCGCACCGCGGCGAGATCGACGCCGTGCGCCCGGGCCAGATGCATCGCTTCGGCGCAGGCCTGGATCGCCGCCACCATGATCATCTGGTTGCAGGCCTTGGCCACCTCGCCGGCACCGTTGTCGCCGACGTGCACGATTGCGCGTGCAAAGCATTCCAGCAGCGGACGCACGCGCTCGAGCACGGCCGCGTCGCCACCGACCATCATCGCCACCGTCCCCGCCTCGGCCGCGGTCGATCCGCCCGACACCGGCGCATCGAGCATCGCCGCGCCGTACCCGGCGAGCGTCGCGGCGATGCGGCGTGTGCAGTCCGGCGCGATGGTACTCATGTCGACATGCACCCAGCCGGGGTGCGCCCCTTCGATGAAGCCACCCTCGCCGAGCGCAACGCGTTCGACATCCGCACTGGTCGTGATGATCGTGAACGCCACCTCGGTCGCCGCGGCCAGCGTGGCCGGCGTCGCATGCACCACCGCGCCACTGCCGGCGAACGGCACGACGCTCTCCGGGCGCCGCGCCCACAGGTGCAGGCGATGGCCCGCGCGCTGCAGGTGCTGCGCCATCGGACGCCCCATCGCCCCCAGACCGACGAATCCGACCTCCATCAGCCCTGCTCCTCCCCGCCGCTCATGCGTTCCAACAACTTGAGCATCGCGATCGAGTCGTCCTCGCCGAGTCCGCTGCCGACCATTGCGTTGAACATCTGCGCGGTGGCCGCCGACGACGGCAGCGCCAGCCCCAGCCGGTGCGCCTCCTCCATGACGATACGCATGTCCTTCTGGTGCATCCACGCCTTGAAACCGGGCTTGAAGTTGCGGTCTAGCATGCGCTGGCCGTGATTTTCCAGCACGCGCGAGTAGGCAAAGCCGCCGAGCAGCGCTTCGCGCACCTTTCCGGCATCGACGCCGCTCTTGCGCGCGAAATTTAGCGCCTCGGCCACCGCCGCGACGCCAACCCCGGTGAGGATCTGGTTGCACGCCTTGGCGACCTGGCCGGCGCCGCTCGCGCCGATCAGCGACACGGTCTTGCCCATTGCTGCGAACAGCGGCTTGGCGCGCTCGAAGGCCGCGGCATCGCCGCCGACCATGATCGTCAGGTTCGCGTTGATCGCACCGACCTCGCCGCCGGACACCGGCGCGTCGAGCATCTCGATACCTCGCGCCTTGAGTTTCGCCGCGATCGCCTGCGCCGCCGCCGGCGCGATGGTGCTCATGTCGACGAAGATCAGGCCCGGCCGTGCGCCGTCGGCAACGCCATTCGGCCCGAGCGCGACGTGTTCGACGTCCGGCGCATCGGCGACCATGCTGATGACGACTTCGGCGTGCGCCGCAAGGTCGGCTGCGCTCGCGCAATCCCCCGCGCCGGCGTCGAGCAGCGGCTGCATCGATTCGCGCCGACGACTCCACACATGCACCTGATGACCTGCACGCAACAGATTCAGCGCCATCGGGCGCCCCATCAGACCGAGTCCGATGAATCCGACTTCCATGATCGATTCTCCTGTGGCTGGAACGCACATGGCGACGCATAATCGCGCCATGACCTACGCCCCCATCATCAAGGAAATCGGCCGCGGCGCCAAGGGCGCGCGCGACCTCGACGCGGCCCAGGCGGAGCATCTGTTTGGCGACATTCTGGATGGCAAGGTGCCAGACCTCGAACTCGGCGCGATCGTCATTTCGCTGCGCATCAAGAGCGAGTCGCGCGACGAGTTGCTCGGCTTCAAGCGCGCGATCGACGCACGCTGCCCGCAGGTGGCGGTGCCGCCAGGGCCGCGCTGCGTGATCCTGCCGACCTACAACGGCGCGCGCCGCCAGGCCAACCTGATGCCGCTGGTAGCCATGCTGCTCGCGCGCGAAGGCGTGCCCGTCCTCATCCAGGGAAGGCACGATTTCGAGTCGCGCGTAAGTCCGTTCGAACTGCTCGCGGCGCACGACATCCATCCGGCCCTCGGTGTCGGCGAGGCCCATCGCACCTTGACGGAGCGGCGCATCGCCTGCCTGCGCCTCGACGAACTGCTGCCGGGCATGGATCGCCTGCTGAGCCTGCGCCTGCGCCTGGGCGTGCGCGGCAGTGGCCACACGATGGCGAAGCTGATCGACCCGTGCGCCGGCCGCAGTGTACGCGTGGTCGCCGTGACCCACCCGGAGTACCTCGAACGCATGCACGAGTTCCTCGTCGCCGACGGCGGCCGCGCGCTATTGATGCGCGGCACCGAGGGGGAGGCCTACGCGAATCCGCGCCGCCGTCCTGCGATGCAGGTATTCCGGGACGGCGTCGCGGAACTCGCGTGGCCGGCCGAGGAAGGCGGCGCACCGCCGCTCGAGAGCGTACCGGACGCACCCGCGGTCACGGAAAATGCCGCGCTGATCCGCGCGATGCTAGCCGGCGAGGTCGCCGTCCCGCAACCGGTGCGGGACCAGGTCGCGGCGCTGGTCCGGCTCGCCAAGGAAGATTGATCGCCGCGTCAAGGCATCCCGTAGGCGCGGTCAGGGTGAGCAAGGAAATTCGCGCCTGAAGCCGCTCCTGCAAGGACACGGCGTACGGCGGGCGGGGGCTTGCTCGCGCCCCCCTTTTCGTCACGCTCCGCCGGCAAATCGCCCTTCGCGGAAATCCATCACCGCTGTCTGCAATTCGGCCTGGGTGTTCATGACGAACGGGCCGTACTGTGCGATCGGCTCGCCGAGCGGGCGGCCGGCGACCAGCAGCACGCGTGCCGGCGCGTCGCCTGCTTCGATCACGACGCCATCAGCCGTCGCGCTGCTGGCAAGGATCGCCATGCGCTGTTCGGTGACGCTCGTGCCGGACACCTCGACCTTGCCGCGATACACGTACACAAACGCGTTGTGCCCCGCCGGCAGCGCCTGTTCGAAGCGTGCGCCTGCCGGCAGATGGACGTCGAGATACAGCGGTGCCGTCGCGTCGCGCGTCACCGCACCCGTGACACCGTGGCTTTCACCGGCAATCACCGTCGCCTGCACGCCGTCGTCGGTCATAAAGGACGGCAGCTCCGCCGCGGCGAAATCGCGATACCAGGGCGCACACATCTTGTCGCGCGCCGGCAGGTTCAGCCACAGCTGGAAGCCTTCCATCACGCCGTCCTCCTGCTCGGGCATCTCGGAATGGATGACGCCGCGCCCGGCCGTCATCCACTGCACGCCGCCGTTCTCGAGCAGGCCTTCGTGACCGGCGCTGTCGCGATGACGCATGCGTCCGGCGATCATGTATGTGATGGTCTCGAAGCCGCGGTGCGGATGATCCGGAAAACCCGCGAGGTAGTCGCCAGGATCGCTGCTGCCGAAGGCATCGAGCATCAGGAAGGGGTCGAGCCGGCGCTGCAGCGGCTGGGTCAGCACACGCGTAAGCTTGACCCCCGCACCGTCGGAGGTGGCCTGACCGGCGACCAGACGCTCGACGTTGCGGGGCTGGGTAACGCATTCGGCTTGTAGGGCGAGTCGTTCGACGGACATGGAGCAATCCTCCTCGGTTCGGGCAAAGGCGGCATCACCACCCGCGCCCGGACTGAGGCCCGGGGCGGGCGCCGCATCACTATTAGGGTCGCGGCGATGCCGTTCAGGCGAACGCCGCCTCGATATCGCGTTGGGCTTCGGCAAAGGCCTGTTGTTCCGCGTCCGGCCCCATCGCCAAGCCCTCGGCGAAGGCGAAACGCACGTCGGTCATGCCGAGGAAGCTGAAGACGGCCGTTAGGTAGGGCACCTGCGAATCCAGCGTGGTGTCACGGTAGCGACCGCCACGAGCGAAGGCGACGTACACCGTCTTGCCCTTGAGCAGCCCTTCCGGCCCGTTCGCCGTATATTGGAAAGTGACCTTGGCGCGAGCGATCGCGTCGATCCAGTTCTTCAACTGCGCCGGTACGCCGAAGTTGTACATCGGCACGCCGATCACCACCGCGTCGGCGGCCTGGATCTCGGCGATCAGGGCGTCGTCGAGGGCCACGCGCGCTGCCTGTTCCGGCGTGCGCTGTTCGGCCGGGGTGAACAAGGCGCCGAGTGCGGCTTCGTCGAGCACCGGATGCGGGTTGCGGGCGAGGTCGCGAACCACCACGCTTGCGCCGGCGTTTTCGGCGCGCAGGCGCTCGACGATCGTGCCGGCGAGTCGGGTGGAGTTGGAACCTTCGCTACGGGCACTGGAATTGATCTGCAGGATGTTCATGACGTTCTCCGTGGTGTTGGCTTGTCGATGGGGCAACTTTAGGCGATTAATTGTTGCCAATAAAAGCCGCACTCACGCATAACACTATTGCTCCAATTGCAGCAATTCAGCCTGCGCGTCGTGGATCACTACGCACGACTCGATCACGCAAATCGGGTCCGGCAGCCAGATCAGGCGCCACCCCCACGGCGATGCCGTGAGCATGCACCGGAAAATCGCCCCGCGCCGCTGAACTTTTCCGTCCTGGCGGCGACGAACCCGCCTGACTGCCCTACAATCGCGCCTCGTTCACACGCTCAACTCGATGATGAATCCATCCACCCTGTCACCTCGCGTCCTGTTCCTGAGCCTGTCCGCCGTCTGCGTCGGCTTGCTGGGATTCGGCCTGTACCTGCAGCACTACGTCGGGCTCGACCCCTGCCCGATGTGCATCATGCAGCGCTACGCCTTCATCGCCATCGCCGTCACCGCGCTGGTCGGCGGACTGCACAATCCGGGTCGAACAGGCACGCGGGTTTACGCCGGTCTGACCCTGCTGGCTGCGCTGACAGGTGGCGGCATCGCGGCTCGCCAGAGCTGGATCCAGATCTACCCGCCGGAAGTGGCCGAATGCGGCCCGGACCTGGAGTTCATGCTCGGCAGCTTTCCGCTGGCCGATGCATTGCCGATGATTTTTCAGGGGTCGGGCGACTGCACCAAGGTCGACTGGAGTTTCCTCGGCCTGTCGATTGCGAACTGGTCGCTGGTGACGCTGACGCTGATCGCCGTGGGCGCGATCGCCCTGATGCTGCGGCGCGAATCGCGCGCCTGAACCCGCCAAGGGATGACGGGCGCTTCAGCCAACCACGCGAACGGTGGTGCCGCCGATCTCGTATATCCCTTGCCCGACTGAGTGGCAGCGCTTGACTTCGAGCCGTGTCACCAGCGGCGGGCGGGACACCTGGCCGGCAGGCGAGGCGACCGCGACTTCGAGCACCTCCAACTGGCCCGGTACGTAAGCGGCGCGCAGCGTCATGCCGCCGACGCTGATTTCGATGCATTCGGCCGGAATCGTTTCGCCGCTCTGCAGCCGGATGCTTGCCGGGCAACCAAGCGGAATGCGACGGTCAAGCCGCCGTTCGATGTGGGATACGCGATCGTTCATGAGGCTGCATGCAGACTGAGAGGTCGGTAACGGCCTGATTGTAGCCTTACGGCATCGCGAAATCCGAATCCTTTCTTGGCCTGTCCCGCCGCAGGCGCGTTCCGCGTATCAATGGCAGGCGGGGCCGTCCGGAACGCCAGCCTTGCGCAGGAAGATTTCCAGCGGGCAGAAGCGTGTGAAACCACTCTGGAACAGGTTCGCGCCGACGAAGACGGTAAACCACAGGAAGTTCTTGCTGACGAACAGCGGCGAACCCTCGACTCCGAGCGCGAGCGAGATCAGCACGAAGGCGCCGGCAAAGATGCGGACGAACTGGTTGACGGTCAGGTTCATGGTGTTTCTCCCTTGAGTTGCGCGACGCGGTTGCGCATCGCGGCGAAATACAGCACCGGAATGACGACGAGCGTCAGCACGGTGGATACGAAGATGCCGAAGATCAGGCTGATCGCGAGCCCGTTGAAGATCGGGTCGTCGAGGATGAACAGCGCGCCGATCATCGCGGCGAGTGCGGTGAGGCCGATCGGCTTGGCGCGCACCGCGGCGGCGCGGATCACCGCCTCGCCCAGCTCCATGCCGGCACGTACCTGCTGGTTGACGAAATCGACGAGCAGGATCGAGTTGCGCACGATGATGCCGGCGAGCGCGATCATGCCGATCATCGAGGTCGCGGTGAATTGCGCGCCGAGTAGCGCGTGGCCGGGCATCACGCCGATGATCGTCAGCGGAATCGGCGCCATGATGATCAGCGGCGCGAGATAGCTGCGGAACTGCGCGACCACCAGCAGGTAGATCAGGATCAGCCCAACCGCATAGGCCGCGCCCATGTCGCGAAAAGTTTCGTATGTGACTTGCCATTCGCCGTCCCACTTCACGCTGTAGCCGGCGTAGGGGTCGGTGGGCTGGCGGATGAACCACTCGCCGAGCGTGCCAGCAAGCCCCGCCGCACCGTCGAGCGGCATACCATTGATCTGCGATCGGATGTCGAACATGCCATACAGCGGTGAGTCGAGCCGCCCACCCATGTCGCCGGTCACATACACCACCGGCAGCAGATCCTTGCGGTAGATCACCTGTTCGCGCGCGGTCTCCTGCACACGCACCAGCTCCGACACCGACACCAGCGTGCCGTCGCGCGCGCGCACCTTCAGCGCGAGGAGGGCGTCGACGCTCGACTGACGCTCCGGCGGCAACTGGATGCGCACCGGGATCTCGTACTTGTTGTCGCCGCCGTGAATCGGCGTGACGTCCTCGCCCGACAGGCCCAGGCGCACCACCTCGACGATGTCGGCCTGCGCGACCCCCATCCTCGCCGCCTTCGCCTGATCGACGCGCAGCAGGAGTTTCGGCGCCGCCTCATCGACGGTGTCATCGACGCCGACGATGTCCGCCGTGCCCTCGAAGGCCGTACGCACCTTGGCCGCGACGGCAACCTGCCCGGCGTAGTCCGGCCCATACACTTCGGCGACGATCGGCGAGAGCACCGGCGGCCCCGGCGGCACCTCGACGACCTTGGCGTTGCCGCCAGCCGCCAGCGCGATGCGCGTGACTTCGTCGCGCACCGACACCGCGATCTCGTGGCTCTTGCGCTCACGATGCGCCTTGTCGACGAGATTCACCTGGACATCACCCATCTCGGGCGCACTTCTCAGGTAGTACTGGCGCACCAGGCCGTTGAAGTTGATCGGGCTCGCCGTCCCCGCATACGCCTGCCAGTCGCTGACTTCCGCAACGCCGCCGAGATGCTCGCCGATCGCGCGCAGCACGCGCGCCGTCTCCTCGACGGGCGTGCCCACCGGCATGTCGAGCACGACCTGGAACTCGCTCTTGTTGTCGAAGGGCAGCATCTTCATCACGACCAGTTGCACGGCCGGGAGCGCCACCGACACGACAATCAGCACCAGCACCGCGAGCCACAGCTTGAGCCGCGCGCGACCGCCCTTCAGCGGGTCGAGCATTGGCGTCATCGTCTTGCGGAAGACGCGGTCGAGCCTGGCGGTGAGCTTATCCTCGCCCTCGTGGTGGTGCGCATCGACCGACTTCAGCAGCTTCTGCGCGAGCCACGGCGTGACGACGAAGGCGACCGCGAGCGAGATGAACATGCCCATCGACGCGTTGATCGGGATCGGGCTCATGTAGGGCCCCATCAGCCCGGTGACGAAGGCCATCGGCAATAGCGCCGCGATCACCGTAAAGGTTGCCAGGATCGTCGGCCCGCCGACCTCATCGACGGCGCGCGGGATCAGCTGCCACAGTTGCGTGTCCGGCTCCAGGGTGTGCCAGCGGTGGATGTTCTCGACGACGACGATCGCGTCATCGACGAGGATGCCGATGGAAAAGATCAGCGCGAAGAGACTCACCCGGTTCAGCGTGAAACCCCACGCCCAGGACGCGAACAGCGTCGCTGCGAGCGTCAGGCCAACGGCGACGCCGACGATCAGCGCCTCGCGCGCGCCGAGCGCGAAGAACACCAGCAGCACCACCGCGGCGGTCGCGAACACGAGCTTGCCGATCAGGGTGTTCGCCTTGTCATTGGCGGTCTTGCCGTAGTTGCGCGTGACCGTGAACTCGACGCCATCGGGAATGATCTCGCCCCGCAATGCCTCGGCACGCGCGACAACATTGTTGGCGACATCGGCGGCGTTCGCACCGGGCTTCTTCGAGATTGCCAGCGTCACCGCCGGGAACACGCCGGCTTCCGCAATCCCCGCCTGCGCTGCGGCCGCGCCGGTGCCGAACCACACGTACTGCGAAGGCTGATCGGGGCCATCCTCGACGCGCGCGACGTCGCGCATGAACACCGGCTTGCCGCCGGCGACGCCGACGACGAGACTGCGCACGTCATCCGCCGACTCCAGGTAGGTGCCGGTCTGCACCAGCACCTCGCGGTTGCCGGCGACGAGGTTGCCGGCCGGCTGCGACGCGTTCGCGAGCTGCAGCGCCGCGCGCGTGTCCTGCGCGGTCACGCCATGCGCGTTCATGCGCTGCGTGTCCATCAGCACGCGGACCACGTGACCGGGACCGCCGATGGTCGTCACGTCGCGCGTGCCGTCAACTCGTTTCAGCTCCAGTTCGACCGCGCGCGACACCTGCTGCATGTCGAAGCCGGCGCGCTCGGGGTCGGCGGTCCAGAAGGTCAGGCTGACGATCGGCACGTCGTCGATGCCCTTCGGCTTGACGATGGGTTCGCCGACGCCCAGTTGCGGGCTCAGCCAGTCCTTGTTGGAGTGGATCGTGTCGTACAGCTTGACCAGCGCGTCCTGGTTCGGCACGCCGACCTCGAACTGCACCGTGATCACCGCCATGCCGGGGCGCGACACCGAGTACACGTGCTCGACGCCGGCCATGCGCGACAACACCTGCTCGGCCGGCCGCGCGACCAGCGCCTCGACGTCGCGCGCCGACGCGCCCGGGAAGGGCACCAGCACGTTCGCCATCGTCACGTCGATCTGCGGCTCTTCCTCCTTGGGCGTGATCAGCGTCGCGAACACCCCCAGCAAAAGCAGGATCAGCGCCAGCAGCGGGGTCAGCGCGTTGCGCTGGAAGGCGCCGGCGATGCGGCCGGAGATGCCTAGCGGAGTGCTCATGATCGCCCCCGTCAGCGCGCGGCCGCGGCCGCGGTCCGGGCAGCCCGGGCCGCGATGCCCGCCTGCACCGGATCGAGCGCAATGTCCTCGCCACCGCCGAGCCCTGCGAGCACCTCGACGCTGCCGTCGGCGAGCGGTTCGCCGGCACGGATCTGGCGCAGACCGAAGCCCCCCTTGCCGTCGGCGACATACACGCCGGTGATTTCGCCACGACGCAGGATGGCCGTGGCCGGCACTGCGATGCGCGAGCCTTCGCCGGTGGTGAAATGCACGCGCGCGAACATGCCCGGCACCAGCCCTTCGGCATTCGCCGGCAGATCGACGCGCACGCGCACGGTGTGGGTACGCGGATCGGCCGCCGGCAGCACCGTGACGCCCGCCGCGTCGAACCAGCGGCCGGACTCCGGCAACTCGATGCGAGCCTTCAGCTGCCCGTCGGCAAGTCCACCGAGGCGCTGCTGCGGCACGTCGACCACCGCACGCATCGCAGCCGGGTCATACACCGTGACCAGCTGCCGGCCCGGCTGGGCCATCTCGCCTTGCTCGACATGGCGCGCCGCGACCAGCCCGGTCATCGGCGCGAGGATCGTCGTATAGCCCTGCGCCGTCGCTGCCTGACCACGCCCCGCACGCGCCGCGCGCAGCTGCGCCTCGGCCGCATCGAAGGCCGCCTTCGCCTGATCGAGCGCCGACCGGCTGACAAACTTGCGTTCGACAAGACTGCGCGTGCGCTCGTAGGCCGCCTTCGCATTGATCTGATTGGCCTGCGCCTGCGCGACCCCGGCTTCAGCACCGGCGACTGCCTGGCTGGCTTCGGCCGCATCGATACGCAGCAGCACGTCGCCTTTCACCACGCGATCGCCCGCATCGACGTTCAATGCGACGATGCGCCCCGGCACCTGCGCCGCCAGCGTCGCCTGATGTACGGCTTCGAGCGTGGCCTCTGCCGGATGCGTCAATGCGACCGCACGCGCCTCGACGCGCTGGGTCGGCACCTGTGCCTGCGCCATGCCGGCAAGTGCCAGCGCGAGCGATGGCAACACGAATCGGATGATGGAATATTTACACATGAATATCAGTTTATTCTAATATTCATGCAAGTCAACACCCCGGAATGCTCACTCCTCAGGTTAAGGGGGCGGTGACACAGCGGTGCGCGTACGCAGCCATGGCCGCGATTACGCTGTCGGCTTCCCCCACCGCAAGCGCCTGTACGATCTCGCATTCGGGATGGCGCGCGCGCGCCTCGGCGACCAGCTTCGGCACGTCGCTCTTGAGGTGGCCGCCTTGCGCGATGAACATTGGCACCACGGCTATCCGCCGCACCCCCTGTGTCGTCAGCTTGTCGATCACGCCTTCGAGCGTCGGCTGCATGAATTCGAGGAAGGCGAGTTCGACCTGCAGGTCCGGCGCCAGGGCCAGCAGGCGCTCGCGCGTGCGCTGCATCGGCCGCGCCCACTCGGGGTCGCGCGCCCCATGTCCAAACAGCACCACGGCGTTTTTATCATTCATGCTTGCGTCTCGACAGGATCAGGACTCGCGTCGACCGGCGCCGCGAGCAGACGTTCGATCGCACGCGCCGCCGCGAACATGCCGACGCTCGCCGTCACCGCCACGCTCGACCCGTAACCCGCGCAGGCGAGCCCCTGCGGCCCGTGCGGCAGATCGCAGGCGAGGTCGTCGAGGCGCAGCGGCTCGCACGAGTACACCGCCTCGATACCGAACGGGCGTTTCGGATTGCGCGGGAAGCCATGTTCGGCGCGCAGCCGCTTGCGCACCTTCGCGAGCAACGGATCCTGCTCGGTTCGTGACAGGTCATCGACGCGGATCTTCGCCGGATCGGTCTTGCCACCCGCTCCGCCGGCGACAATCAGCGGAATGCGACGTCGCTTGCACACCAGCACGATCGCCACTTTCGCCCGCACGTTGTCGATCGCATCGACAACGACGTCGAAATCCCGCAGCAATTCATCAGCGTTGTCGGGCGTGACGAAGTCCTCGACGGTCGCGACGTGTGCATGCGGATTGATTGCGCGGATGCGCTCGGCCATCGCGAGCACCTTGGCCTGCCCGAGTGTCGGATCGAGGGCATGGATCTGGCGATTGATGTTGGACTCGGCGACGTGGTCGAGGTCGATCAGCGTGATCTGCCCGACACCACTGCGCGCAAGCGCTTCGGCAATCCACGAGCCGACGCCGCCAACGCCGATCACGCACGCGTGCGCACGCTCGAGCCGGGTCGGCGCCGCCGCGCCGTACAGACGGGCGATGCCGCCAAAACGCCGCTCGCGGTCGACGTCGGCAGTGGTTTCGATGCTCAGGCCGGACATGGAATCCGCAGCAATATGAAGAAGGCTGGATGTTACCGCAGCGCGGGCCCGCTGAACTCCGCCGCGCACCTTCGCTCCAACGGTGCGAAGGGAGGATCCACAATGCGCCGCACGGCTTACCGAGCCTTACTCTGCGTTGGACTGTTGGCCGTCATCACCCCCGTCCGGGCGGAAAGCACGCCCCCTGCAGTGCTCGCGGAAAATGCGGTCGGAGCCTATGAGGCGGGCCGCCTCGACGAAGCCGCACGCCTGTTCGAGCGCGCTGCGCGCGCTGGCAATCGCCTCGCGCAATTCAATCTCGCAATGATGCTGTATCGCAAGGAAACCACCGACGCGGAACCCGATGCCGCGTGGCGTTGGCTGCGACGTGCGGCCACCGCCGGCCTGTCGCAGGCGCAATTCAATCTGGCCCTGCTTTATGACCATGGCAACGGCGTAAAAAAATCACTGCCGACTGCAGCCGAATGGTATCGCCGCGCCGCCGAACAAGGCCACACCGAAGCCCAAATCAGCCTGGCTTCGATGTACTTCGTCGGCCAGGGCGTTGCACGCGACTACGCAGCGGCGGCACGCTGGTACCTCGCCGCCGCACGCAGCGGCCATGTCGGCGCGCAGTACATCATCGGATCCATGTACGAGGCCGGCGACGGCGTCGCAGCCGACGTGCAGCAAGCGGCCCACTGGTATCTCCAGGCGGCGCAGCAGGGCGACATCGTCGCGCGCGAAAAGTATCAGGCACTCAATGCGCAACCGGAGCCCGCGCCGACACAATGACGCCCGCACAGCCCCCCAGTGGTACGCCCAGGCGGGCTCAGGCCGACGTCAGTTCACGCAGCGCGCAGTCATCCAGCCAGATCCCCAGCCCCTGCGCATTGAGCTCAAGGTCCGTACGCAGCACCTCGAATATCTCATCCTCAGTCAGGCACCAGCCCTGACGCTCCGCCTCTTCGCGCACGATTTGCTCCAATCCGGCAAGGATCTCGACATGCCGCGCCACACCGTCGCCGCGCGCGGCACGCGCCACGGCGACCTGCGTATCGATCAGCCGGTGCAGGTCGGCCGCCAGGCGCTCGACCTCGGTGACGCGGCTGTAATGCGTGAGATACATCGCTTCGGGATGGAAACTCATCAGGCGGTCGATCGACGCGTGCAGCGCGTCCGGATCGAATTGTGTCGGCGTCGTCGTCGGAAACA
This sequence comes from Aromatoleum diolicum, assembly GCF_012910955.1. Taxonomy (GTDB): domain Bacteria; phylum Pseudomonadota; class Gammaproteobacteria; order Burkholderiales; family Rhodocyclaceae; genus Aromatoleum; species Aromatoleum diolicum. The sequence continues at coordinate 3,389 of NZ_WTVQ01000004.1, read as the reverse complement.
CGAAAGCACGGCCTTCGACATCCAGCTCCCGATATGACAGACCGAAGACATCCCCGGTAAAGAACGCCCGCGCCGTTTCATCCCAGATACAGATATGGTGTTTCGCATGCCCTGGGGTCTCCAGAATGCGCAAGCGACGACCCGCCAGATCCAGCTCAAGCCCCTCGTTTGCCTCGACGATGCGCTCCGCCGCAACCGGGGCAAGCCGGCCATACAGCGCGAAAGCGCGTTCGGCACCGTACACTGCGGAAGTCCCCTCCCACAGTTTTGCGGGGTCGATCATATGGCGTACACCGCGCGGATGAACCACCAGCATTGCATTGGGAAACGCGCACATCAGGCTGCCCGCGCCGCCGGCATGATCCAGATGGATGTGCGTCAGAATCACCCACAGCACCTGTTCCGGTGCGATGCCCGCTGCAGCCAGTGCCGCCAGCACCTGCGGCGCCGACGCATTGGTGCCGGTGTCCACCACCGCCGCACGGCCGTGATGGATGATGAGATGGATCGCCGCCAATCCGGGCCGGCAATAACCGGAGTCCACCGCGAGAATTCCGTCCGGGTGGGCGGTCAGGTGTTGCACGATTGTGTTCCTCCGACAGGAGCGAGTAATTTTTGTTAATTGTATCCCTCGCACGTCAATATCGCCCGGCTAGGCCACCGAACTTGCACACGGCAACAACAAGGAATTGACGCATGCCCCACGCTTCATTCGACTTCGACAAGGTCCCCGATCGCAGCCTCATGCCCGGCGAGAAGTGGGGGCGCTATGCAGGTCTTGATGTCCTGCCGCTGTGGGTCGCCGACATGGACTTCGCCGCCCCGCCGGCGGTGATCGACGCCCTGCACCGGCGCATCGACCACGGCGTATTCGGCTATACCGATGCCTGGCCCGGACTCATCGACGCGGTCGTCGAAGGCGTCGCCCGCGACCATGCGTGGCACATCGGAGCGGACTGGCTGGTGTGGCTGCCCGGCGTCGTCACCGGCTTCAACCTCGCTTGCCGCGCCACCGGCGAAGCCGGCGACGAAGTATTCACCGCCACGCCGGTCTATCCGCCGTTCCTCACCGCCCCCGCCAACAGCGAACGCCGCCTCGTCACCCACCCGCTGACACTTGCCGACGGACGCTGGGGCTGGAACCGCAGCGCCGTCGAGGCCGCGATAAGCCCGCGCACCCGCCTGCTGATGCTGTGCAACCCGCACAACCCGGTCGGTCGCGTATTTGACCGCGATGAACTCGAGTGGATCGCCGGACTCGCGGCACGCCACGACCTCGCCATCTGCTCGGACGAAATCCACTGCGGACTGGTGCTCGATCCCGCCACGCCGCACATCCCGATCGCCGCACTCGACGCGTCGACAGCCCGCCGCAGCATCACGCTGATGGCCCCGTCGAAAACCTGGAACATCCCCGCGCTGTACTGCGCCTTCGCGATCATCCCCGACCGCAAACTGCGCCAGCGCTTTCGTCACGCGATGCGCGGCATCGTGCCGCACCCCAACGTGCTCGGCATGGTCGCCACCGAAGCCGCCTACCGCGACGGCGGCCCCTGGCGTGCGGCGCTGCTCGATTACCTGCGCCACAACCGCGATCTGGTGATCGACGCCGTCGCCACCATGCCTGGACTCTGTGCCACCCCGCCCGAAGCGACCTACCTCGCATGGATCGACTGCCGCGACGCGGGCCTCGACGAGCCGGTGAAGTTTTTCGAGACTGCCGGCGTGGGCCTGTCCGACGGCACGCCCTTCAGCATGCCCGGTTTCGTGCGCCTTAATTTCGGCTGCCCACGCGCGCTGCTGAACGAAGCACTACAGCGAATGCAACGCGCACTGCACACACGTCGCGTGTAGAGCGCCGAGGACTCCCGCCAAATGAAAAGCCCGCACAGCGGCGGGCCTTTACTCTACATCTGCGACCTTAGCTGCGCGTCAGAACGGGATGTCGTCGTCAAAATCCCCGAAACCACCGCCCGACTGACTCGGAGCCTTCGGCGCGGCCGGCTGCTGCGGCGCCTGCCGCGCCGGGGCCTGCGCCTGTGCCGGCGCTGCATCGTAGCCACCACCACCCTCATACTGGCGCATCGGCGCATCACCGCCGCCCGCCCCTTGGCGCGAGCCGAGCATCTTCATCTCGTCGGCACGGATCTCGGTCGTATAGCGGTCCTGCCCGTCCTTGTCCTGCCACTTGCGCGTCTGCAGACGCCCTTCGACGTACACCTGGCTGCCCTTGCGCAGGTATTGCGCGGCGATCTCTGCCAGCCGGCCGAAGAACACGACACGATGCCACTCCGTCTGTTCCTTCTTCTCGCCAGTCGCCTTGTCTTTCCAGGTCTCGCTGGTGGCGATCGTAAGGTTGCAGATCGCATCACCGCTGGGCGCGTAACGGGTTTCCGGGTCCTTGCCCAGATTGCCGATCAGAATAACTTTGTTCAGGGAAGCCATCCGGTTCTCCTCGGGTATCAGATTAGTGCGCCGCCGCGGCCGGCGTGACACGGCGGGCGGGCGGGTTCATGGAGGCTGCAAGCAGCAGCCAGGTCAAAGCAAGCAATGCGCAGACAAGATTCACCGCCGCACTGCCGAAATTCTGGGCGATCCAGCCACCGAGCATGCCGCCGAGAAACAGGCCCACCGACTGCAGGGTGTTGTAGATACCCAGCGCCGTACCCTTGGCGTGAGCCGGCGCGATCTTCGAGATCCACGACGGCAGGATCGCTTCAAGCACGTTGAAAGCGACAAAGAACAGCGTCAGCCACAGCGTCAATGCGACGACACTCTGGCCGAAGGCATACAGGCCGATCTGCACGACCAGCAGCAGCCCAATCGCGCCATTGAACACCGCCTTCATTTTGTTGCGCCGCTCGGCCGCAATCACCGCCGGCACCATCACGGCAAACGACACGATCACTGCCGGCAGATACACCTTCCAGTGCTCGGGCAACGGCAGATTGCCGCCCGCGACCAGTGCAGCCGGCACCAGCACCCACATCGCCGTCTGGATCAGATGCAGCACAAATACGCCGACGTTGAGCCGCATCAATTGCCCATTGCGCAGCACATCGGCAAATCGCCCGCCTTTTGCACGCGGCACGGGCGGCGCCACCGGCACCACATACACCACCACGCCGATCGCCGCGAATGCCAGACCGGCCGTCAGCCAGAAGATGCCCCCCATGCCGATCGCGGCATACAGTAGCGGCGCCGCAACCATCGAGGCCGCGAACACCAGACCGATGCTGGAGCCGATCATGGCCATCACCTTGGTGCGATGCTGGTCGCGAGTCAGGTCGGCCGCAAGTGCCGTCACCGCCGCGGAGATCGCCCCCGCCCCCTGCAGCACGCGACCGACGATCACGACGTAAATGCTGTCCGCAAGCGCCGCCACGACG
>NZ_WTVQ01000049.1 GCF_012910955.1 Aromatoleum diolicum | reverse complement strand
GGCCGTCGTATTCACTGATGCGGTCCTGTCCGGTGCCGCGGTTGAGGACGTAGGTGTCGGCGCCGTAGCCGCCGTCGAGGTAGTCGTTGCCGCTGCCGCCGTCGAGGGTGTCGTTGCCGTTGCCGCCGTAGAGGCTGTCGGTGCCGGCTTCGCCGCGCAGCACGTCATTGCCGTCGAGGCCGTAGAGGTAGTCGTTGCCGCCGAAGGCGATCATGACATCGGCGCCAGCGGTGCCATTGAGCGATTCGCTGCTTTCTGTCCCGACGATTGCCGGCGTGGCGCTTGCCAGAACGGAGGTGTCCCACACGGTGCCGTCGGCAAAGGCGATCTGCTCGATGCGGTTTGCGTCGGCGGCGAACCATCCGCTGACGACCAGGCGGTCGGCACTGCCGTTGATCACGACGTGGAGGTTGTTCGAAGCGTCACGGTATAGCTTGACGTCCTGTGGGGCGATGCCGGCGTCGAAGCGGACCGTATCGATATTGCCGCCGGTGAGGTCGGATTCGCTTATGGTGTCCACGCCGTCGCCGCGGCCGAACAGGTAGGCATCGTTGCCCATGCCGCCGAGGAGGGTGTCATTGCCGGCCCCGCCGCGAAGCGTGTCGCTGCCATCGCCCCCGCTCAGCGTGTTTGCGCCGCTGTTGCCCATCAACTGGTTGTCGAGCGTGTTGCCGATGCCGGAAAGGTTGCCGGTGCCGGTCAGTTCGAGGTTCTCGACGTCGCTGCCGAGGGCATGGCTCACGCTGCTGACGACAGTGTCGATGCCTTCGTCGGCGTATTCGACGACGATGTCGGCGCTGTTGTCGACCAGGTAGCGGTCATCACCGGCTCCGCCGGCCATCAGGTCCGCTCCGGCCTTTCCGTCGAGCGTATTGGCTCCGTCGTTGCCATAGAGTTCGTTGGCGAGGTCGTTGCCGGTGGCGTCGACATCGCTCGCGCCGCCAAGTACCAGGTTTTCGAGGTTGGCACCAAGGGTATAGCCGACGCTGCTTTGTACCGTGTCGATACCTTCGTCGGCCAGTTCGGTAACCACGTCACCGGCACTGTCGACAAGGTACGTATCATTGCCTGCGCCGCCGAGCATGGCGTCGCTGCCGACGCCGCCGTCAAGATAGTCGTTGCCGTTGCCGCCGCGCAGGTTGTCGTTGCCGACTTCGCCGAAAAGCAGGTCGTTGCCGTCTCCGCCTTCGAGGATGTCGTTGCCCTGACGGCCATAGAGTTGGTCATCGCCGACTCCGCCCTTGAGGGTGTCGGCCTTCTTGGAACCAGTGAGGATTGCCATTAAGTTTTCCTTGTTGTTGTTACTCAGATGGGACTTCGGAACTTGCTGACGGATTTACGCTTGCGCGTCCTTGTGCCGCCCGGGGGGCGCTGTGCTGTCGGTTGACGACGCTCAGGTGATGCTCCTGACCGCCTTCGCCGAGGGTGACTACCTCATCGACTTTGAGCCCGCGTGGCAGGTGGTGGGCGATGAAGAGGATCGATACGCGGCCGTGCAGGCGATTGACGGTGCGGGCAATCTGTTCCGCGGCGTGGGCGTCGAGACCGCTGGTGGCTTCGTCGAAAACGAGGATGCGCGGACGCTTGAGCAGGGCGCGGGCAATTGCCAGGCGTTGCTTCTGGCCGCCGGAGAGGCCTGCGCCGTGCTCGCCGATGCGCGTCTGATAGCCCTGCGGGAGGGCTTCGACGGTGTCGTGGATCTCGGCCATGCGGCAGGCTTCGACGATTTGCTCGAAACTGGCGTGCGGGTTGGCGAAGAGCAGGTTGTCGTAGATCGAACCGGCAAAGAGCACGCTTTCCTGCGGCACGACGCCGAAGTTGCTGCGCAGTTCGTTGGCGCTGAGATGGCGGATATCCAGGCCACCGAGCAGGATCTGGCCTTCGCTGGGCTGGACGAAGCCGAGCAGGAGTTTTGCCAGCGTGCTCTTGCCCGAGCCGGAAGGGCCCATCAGGGCAAGGCAATGGCCCGGGCGCAGGGTCAGTTGCAGGCCGCGGTAGAGATAGGGGCGGTCGCTGCCGTAGCGGAAGCTGATGTCGCGCAGCGTCACCGTGGCATCACCGTTGCGGCTGCGGGCCGGCGTCAGTGAGTAGGGCTCGCTGGGGGCGTCCATGATGTCGCCGAGGCGCCGCGCGGCGATCGCGACCTGCTGGTATTCGAGCCACAGGCCGACCATGCGCATCACCGGCCCCGACACCCGGCCGGCAAACATCTGGAACGCCACCAGCATGCCGACGGTGAAGTTGCCGGTGGTCATCGCCAGCCACGCGCCGACGCAGAGCACCAGCAGCGTCATCAGCTGTTCGATGCCACCGGAGAAGACGTTGTAGGTGTTTCCCAGTTGCCGGGCGTTGAAGCTCGCTTCGAGATAGTCGGCCAGGTTGCCGGCGTAGCGTTCGGCAACCTGCGGTTCCATCTGCAGCGATTTGACCGTGCTGATGCCACTGACGTACTCGGTGAGAAAGGCCTGGTTGCGCGCACCGACGAGGAACTGGTGGTTCATCCGCTCGCGCAGCCGCGGCGTGACGATCAGGCTGGTGACGACGACCGTGCCGAGCATGGCAAGCACGATCAGGGTCAGTTGCCAGCTGTAATAGAACATGGCCGCGACGAAGATCAGCAGGAAGGGCGTGTCGATGGCGAGCGAAACCGCGGCGCCGCCGATGAACTGGCGGACGGTTTCGATGGCCTGGATGCGGGCAGTGACGAGGCCGGTGGCGCGCTTCTCGAAGTAGCTGACGGGTAATTGCAACAGCTTGTCGAAGATGCTTTTACCCATGACGGCATCGACGCGGTTGCCGGTGTGCAGGATCAGGTACTGCCGCACCCAGCTGAGTGCGCCGTTGAAGATCGCAAACAGGACGAGGGCGGTGGCGACCACCTGGAGGGTGCTGGTGGAATGGTGGACGATGACCTTGTCGATGACGACCTGGGTCAGCAGTGGGGTGGCCAGGGCGGCGAGCTGCATGGCGAGTGAGGCGAGCAGGACGTCACGCCACACCGAGCGATGCTTCAGGAGTTCGCGCGCGAAACTCATCAGACCGAAGCCCGCCCGCGCCTCGATCCGGTCCGGGTCGGCGTTCAAGGCTTCCGCCATCGGGCTTGCGAGGAGGGCCGTGCCGGTGAATTCCACCGCAAACTCTTCACGCGTGAGCGTGACGGGTTGGGCCTCTCCCTGGCGCAGTAGCAGCACCCGTGCCGGATCGGCTTTCAGGACGATCGCGGGGTAGGCTGCTCCGGCGGACTCGCTCGGCGCGTCGGTCGCGGGGCCCGCGACGGGACGCTTCAGCAGCGCCAGCAGCGGGGTCGGCAAGACATCGAGATGTTCGTGCGATAGCTCCCTGGTCTGCGCGCGCAGGCCCATGCGGGCGAGGATGTCGAGCAGCTTTGGCAGGTCGTTGATGGGCGACAGCTCGCGCAGCACCAGGTCGGTCGAAAACGGCTTCCGGTGAAGCTGGCTGAGGCTGCCAAGCGCCCAAAGGCATGCGTCCTTGGCGAGAAGTAGGGTTGTCACGCGGTCCGCCTCCTGGAATCGGATCGATGCAGATGCTTCGCATGCATTCCGATCAGATATGACAAAGCCGCGAATGGTATCTATGTGGTGTATGTCATGCAAGTTACTCGGAGGGGGCATGTCGATGCCGATTGAATTGACGCGGCGGTCGCGAAGGCGACGGTCAGGGGCGCTCATCGGCGGGGCGGTGGGCAAGGGCGCTTGCACCGTCTCGTGGCCATGGAATGCGAGACCGGAGACCGCACTGGGTCGGAGGCAGGAAAAGTGGCCGGTTATTCGGGCGGGCCGGGCCCGCCGTTCAACAGCGTGGTTACGCCGTGCCCTTGAGCGCGAGCGGCAGTCCCGCGGCGACGAAGCTCACGCGCGCACAGATGCGCGCGAGCGCCTGGTTGAGCCGACCGGCTTCATCACGGTATAGCCGGCCAAGGGGCGTTTCCGGCACCAGGCCGAGGCCGACTTCGTTGGCAACCAGCAGGATCTGTCCGGGTAATGCGGGAAGGGTGTCGAGCAGCGCCGCGCGTTCGGCCTGCAACTGCGGCAGCTGGCTCGCGTCGGGCGGATCGGACAAATTCTCGGCGCCGACCATGAGGTTCAGCAGCCACAGAGTCAGGCAGTCGACGATCACGCAGCGGCCGTCGCGGGCCTCCTCGCGCAGCGTTGCGGCGAGTGTCACCGGGGTTTCGACGGTGCGCCAGCCGGCCGGGCGGTCGTTCTGGTGGCGGCGGATGCGCGCGGTCATTTCCGCGTCGAATGCTTCGGCGGTGGCGATCACGGTGACCGGCAGTCCGCTGTCGCATGCGAGCGTTTCGGCGTAGCGGCTCTTGCCCGAACGGGCGCCGCCGAGAATCAAATGTGCGGGCATGTCTTTGGAATTACGCGGATTTTTGCACTGCGCAAAGTGGCGGAACACGCTATTATCCGCCCCGCGCCCGATTTTCGGGTGCGACGTGTTTCAGGTGCCCGACGGCGAGTCTCGCTCATGGGTTAAACGGGAAACAGGTGCGCGACCGACGCTCGACGCCGGCACCGCAAGACCTGTGCTGCCCCCGCAACGGTAAGTGGACGCAAGGCGCATCCAACCGCCACTGGACGAGAGTCCGGGAAGGCGATGCGACAGGTCCGGCCTCCTCGATGGAGCGTCGGCCAGCCCACGAGCCCGGATACCGGCCTGGACACGAGATGGCGGAAGTGCCGCGGGGTGGCGGCGACGGGCGTGGTGTGCTGCGGCTCCTGACGTGTTCCCCGAAGCGCTTCCTTGTTGATGATGACCAGGGGAGCGGGGACGCGACCTCTGGCCGAGGGAGTTTCCTGATGAATATCCGTTTGTCCGCGACCGCGATTGCGATTGCCGCTGCTTTTCCGTTCGCCACCGCTGCGCTGGCTGCCGATGAAACGACGGGCGAGACCGTCATCGTGTCGGCGAACCGTATCGACACCCCCGACGTTGCCGCGACCTATGCATCCGAAGTGCATACGCGCAAGGACATCGAGCGCTCGGGCGCGACGACGCTGATCGATTACCTCGGCCGGCAGACCTCGATCCAGCTGACGCCGAACTTCGGCAACCGCTTTACCCCCAGCATCAATATGCGCGGTTACGGCAGCAACGACGGGCACCAGAACGTCGTGATCTCGGTGGACGGCCGCCGCCTGAACAACATCGACATGGTGCCGCAACTGCTCGGCTCGATTCCGCTGGTGGAAATCGACCGCATCGAGATTGCCAAGGGCAGCGGCTCGGTGATGTACGGTGACGGCGCGATGGCGGGCTCGATCCAGATCTATACGAAGCCGCGCACCGGTGTCAGCGTCGAGCTCAATGGCGGCAGTCACGATGCGCGCGGAGCGACCGCGCACGCCGGCTATGTCGGCGAGCGTTTCGCCGTGTCGGCAACGGCCGATCACAACGAGCATGGCGGCTTCAGTGACAAGGACCCGTCAGGCCACCGCGACGAATCGACGGCCGACAACTGGCGCGCGACGCTGTCGGGCAAGCCGATCGACCGGCTGAAGTTGAATCTGGATGTTGGGGGATCCCAGATCGACACGCGCTATCCGGGTTCGCTGACGTTGGCGCAATTCCGCAACGATCCCGCGACGAATACCGGTCGCGACTACACGCATCAGAAATTCCGCGCGGAATACTGGGGGGTGGGCGCCGAATTTGACGTGACGTCGGCCTGGCGCCTGTCGGCACGCCATTACGACGAGGACAAGATGTCCGAGTTCGTGCAGTTCAGCTTCAAGTCGGATTACCGTTACCTGTCCGACGAACTGGCGCTGCAATATCTGAGCGACGCGCTGTCCGTGACCGGTGGCGTACAGACCTTCGACGGCGTGCGCGATGACGGCTTCGCCGAAACCTTCAAGCGCAGTGAGGGCTGGTTCGTGCAGGGGCAGTATGAGCTCGGGCGTGTGACGTTGTCGGCCGGCGCGCGCACCGAGCGCGTCGAGTACGAGTTCGACCCGTCGTTCGGCACCCGGTTGAAGGATGATGAGCAATTGTCCTCGTGGGATGTCGGCGCAAACTACCGCATCGACGACGCACTGTCGGTGTTCGGCAACTACAACCGTGCTTTCCAGGCCCCGGATATCGATCGCTTCTTCGTGTTCGATTTCAATACCGGCGAGACCGGCTTCAACGGTTTCATCAAGCCTGCGAAGGTGCGCACCGTGACGCTGGGCGTCAATCACGTGCTGCCGACGAACCGTCTCAAGGTGGGGGTGTTTCATGCCGACCTGAAGGACGAAATTTATTTCGACGCATCGACGTTCACCAACACCAACATCGACAAGTCGCACAAGTACGGCCTCGAGGTGCAGGATACGTGGCACATCACGCCGCAGCTGACCGGCCTGCTGAACTACACGTGGACGCGCGCGATCATCGACCGCGAAGACATGGGCGGCGGGGCCTTCGACGGCAAGGAACTGCCGGGCGTGCCGCGCCATGGCGTGGTACTGGGCCTGAACGTCGCGGTCGGCGACCAGGGCAACCTGTACCTGTCGCACACCTGGCGCAGCAAGGCGTGGGCGTTGAATGACTTCGACAATAACAACGCGCAGAAGCAGCGCGAGTATCAGAGTACCGACCTTGCCTACCGCCATCGCCTGAAGAACGTCGAGCTCTATGCGGCTGTGACCAACCTGTTCGAGTACGAGAACGGCACCTGGGTGCGCGACAACGCGATCTATCCGATCGATTTCGCGCGGACGTGGAAGCTCGGCGCGAAGCTGTCGTTCTGACCGCGGAGCGGGGCACAACGCGGTGACACGCCCGGCCGTCCTGCCGATTCTCGCCGTGCTGCTCGCGGCGTCGGGGCTGGCGTTCGCCTGGGCCTTGTCCGCCGGCGATCTGCCGATCGGCTTCGGCGAGGTGCTCGGGGCGCTGCTCCGCGGTGACGAGGGCATGGCCGCCGACGTCGTGCGCGAATTGCGCCTGCCGCGGGCGGTGGCGGTGTTCGTGTGCGGCGGGCTGCTGGCGCTCGCGGGCGCGCTGATGCAGGTACTGTTGCGCAATCCGCTTGCCGATCCGTACGTACTCGGAGTGTCCGGCGGGGCGGCGGTCGGCGCACTGGCGGCGATGCTGTTCGGGCTGTCGCCGTGGTTCGTCGACGCGGCGGCCTTCGGCGGCGCGCTGCTGGCGACGCTGCTGGTCTTCGGCCTGGCGCATGGCGACGGTTCGTGGACGCAGACCCGTCTGCTGCTCACCGGCGTCATCGTTGCCGCCGGCTGTGGTGCGGCGGTGACGCTGATGCTGTCGCTCGCGACCGATACACGGCTGAAGTCGATGCTGTTCTGGCTGATGGGTGACGCCAGCGGCGCGAGCCGGCCGTGGCCGGCGCTGGCGGTGCTGGTGGCAGGACTCGTCATGGTGCTGCCCTTCGCGCGCGACCTCAATGTGCTGGCGCGTGGCGAACTGTCGGCGCTGGCACTGGGCGTGCGCGTGCAGCGCTTGCGCTATCTGCTGTATGTCTTGGCTTCGCTGCTGACCGCGGCGGCAGTCACGCTGGTCGGCTCGGTCGGCTTCGTCGGCCTGATCGTGCCGCATCTGGTGCGTTTCGTGATCGGCAACGATCAACGCCTGCTGCTGCCGACAGCGACGCTCGCCGGCGGCACGCTGCTGACGCTCGCCGACACCGCGGCGCGCACCGTGATGGCCCCCGTGCAGTTGCCGGTCGGCGTGCTGACGGCGCTGATCGGCGTACCGGTGTTCCTGTTCCTGCTGTCGCGGCATCCCCGCTCATGAGCACCGGCGGTTCGTCGATCCTGCTGGCGGCTGACGGCCTCGCCCTGAAGGTCGGCGAGCGCTGGCTGTGCTGCGAATTCAGCCTGCGCCTCGCCGCTGGCGAATGCCTGGTGCTGCTCGGCCCCAATGGTGCCGGCAAGACCACGCTACTGCATACCCTGGCCGGTCTGCGCGCGCCGACGGTCGGCGCGGTGCGCCTGGGCGCGCGCCCCTACGCCGATTGGGATAGCCTCGCCGCGGCGCGTTTTCGCGGGCTGTTGGCGCAGCAGCAGCCGGATCACTTTTCCGCGTCGGTGTTGCAGACCGCGCTGATCGGCCGTCATCCGCATCTCGGACGCTGGGGGTGGGAAAGCGCCGACGACGTCGCGATCGCGCAGGCCGCACTGGCCGAACTGGGCCTCGCCGACCTGGCGGCGCGTGACATCCTGAGTTTGTCCGGCGGCGAGCGGCAGCGCGTGTCGATCGCTGCGCTGCTGACGCAGGCGCCACAACTCCTCCTGCTCGACGAGCCGACGAATCATCTCGACCTGCACTACCAGATCGCCGTGCTCGAACTCTTCGCGCGCCTCAAGCGCGAGGGGCGTGGCGTCGTGATGGTGCTGCACGACATCAACCTGGCGACGCGCTTTGCCGATCAGGTGATCCTGCTCGACGGGCGCGGCGGCGTCGTGGCCGGCAGCCGTGACGAGGTGCTGCAGGCCGCGCGGCTCAGCCACGCCTTCGATCATCCGATCCGCCGTGTCGACATCGACGGGCGGGTCATCTTTCTTCCGGACTGAACGTGAACAACGCATCGAACGACAAGGATGCCCGCCACGCCGAGCGCATGCAGCGCAAGAAGGCGGTGGTGGATGAAAAAATCGCCGCGGCGCAGATCGAACGCGGCGTGCTGCTGGTCAACACCGGCAACGGCAAGGGCAAATCCAGCGCGGCCTTCGGGCTCGTCGCGCGCGCTCTCGGCCATGGCATGAAGGTGGGTGTGGTGCAGTTCATCAAGGGCCGTTCGGATACCGGCGAGGAAGCCTTCTTCCGCCGTCAGCCCGACGTCGCCTGGCACGTGATGGGCGACGGCTTCACCTGGGACACCCAGGACCGCAGCCGCGACGTCGCGACCGCCGAAGCGGCGTGGGCGCAGGCACGAGCACTGCTGCAGGATCCGGCGATTGGTCTGGTGGTGCTCGATGAACTCAACATCGCCTTGAAGTACCGCTATCTTGAAGTGACGCAGGTCGTCGCGGATCTGCTCGCGCGACCGTCGCACCAGCACGTCGTCGTGACCGGCCGTGCCGCAGCGCCCGAGCTGATCGAGGCGGCCGACACCGTAACCGAGATGGCGCTCGTCAAGCACGCGTTTGCCAATGGGGTGAAGGCCATGCCCGGCGTCGAGTTCTGAACTGCCGAATCCCCGATGCGGTAGTGTGGGGGTAAAACAGTGCAACCCGATAAGCCGTCGCGATTGGGAAAACGCAGCCCCCTGCGGGGTGCATTTCGAGCCGAGGCGTCCGCCGCGCGCCAACGAGGAGCGAAATGCACCCCGCAGGGGGCGGGCCTCGGGCTCCCGCCCTAATGCGACGCTACCGAAGCGGCACCGGCCCGTATAGTCAAAAGCAACCCGCGAACATAGAAGATATTTCCATGGCCCTCCCCGACATCCCGAACCCCCGTCCCGGCCCGGCCGCAGGCCACGTCTATCTGGTCGGTGCCGGCCCCGGCGACCCCGAACTGCTGACGCTGCGCGGCGCGCGCCTGATCGCCGGCGCGGATGCGGTTGTCTACGACAATCTCGTCAGCCCCGCGATCGTCGACATGGCGCCGGCCTCGGCCGAGCGCCACTATGTCGGCAAGAAGGCCGCCGACCACACCCTGCCGCAGGACGACATCAACCAGCTGCTGGTGCGCCTCGCGCAGGCCGGCAAGCGCGTCGTGCGCCTCAAGGGCGGCGACCCCTTCATCTTCGGCCGTGGCGGCGAGGAAATGGAAGTGCTGGTCGAGGCCGGCATCACCGTCGAGGTCGTCCCCGGCGTCACCGCGGCCGCGGGCATTGCCGCCTATGCCGGCATCCCGCTGACGCACCGCGACCATGCGCGCTCGGTCGTGTTCACCACCGGCTTCCTCAAGGACGGTGCGCTCGACCTCGACTGGCCGATGCTCGCGCGCCCGGGCCAGACGCTGGTGATCTACATGGGCATCTCGCGCCTGCCCGAGATCTGCCGCGAACTTGTCGCCCATGGCCTGCCGGCGCAGACACCTGCCGGTGTCATCGAGCGCGGCACAACCCAGGCGCAGCGCATCGCCGTCGGCACGCTGGCGACGTTGCCGCAGGTGGTCGCGGAAGCGGGCATCCGCCCGCCGGCGCTGACCATCGTCGGCGACGTCGTCGGGCTCTACCCGCGGCTGGCGTGGTTCGCGCCGGAAAGCGCAGCGGCCGCGCAGCCGCCGCACGCGGGGTGCACCGCGTCGCATGGCGGTGGAGCCACCGAATGAGGCCGGACGCCGTGTCGGAGGTGACGATCCCCGGAGCCGCGTCCGCAAGCGCGCATTGCCCGGCACTGTTCGTTGCCGCACCGGCCTCCGGCCAGGGCAAGACCACCGTCACCGCGGCGCTCGCGCGCTTGCACGTGCGGCAGGGGCGGCGCGTGCGTGTCTTCAAGTGCGGGCCGGATTTTCTCGATCCGCAGATCCACGCGGTGGCGAGCGGTGCGCCGGTGTACAACCTCGATCTGGGCATGTGCGGCGAGGCCGACGCGGCCTGGCGGCTGCACGCGGCGGCGCGCGAGGCCGACCTGATCCTCGTCGAAGGCGTGATGGGGCTCTACGACGGCCAGCCGTCGGGGGCCGACATCGCGCGCCGCTTCGGCCTGCCGGTGATGGCCGTGATCGATGCGCGTGCGATGGCCCAGACTTTCGGCGCCGTGGCCTACGGGCTCGCCCATTACCAGCCGGATCTGCCGTTTTCGGGGGTGCTTGCGAACCACGTCGGCAGCGCGCGGCACGCGGAAATGCTGCGCGCAGCCCTGCCGGCGGGCATGCGCTGGTACGGCGCGCTCGCGCGCGATGCGCAGGCCGGCCTGCCGGAGCGCCACCTCGGGCTGCTGCAGGCGGCCGAGATCGGCGATCTCGAGGCGCGCCTCGATCGTCTCGCGGATGGCCTCGCGGCGACCGGTGCGGCAGACTTGCCTGCGGCGGTGGCGTTTGACCCGGCGCTGCCGCCCGATGTGTCGCCGCTACTGGCGGGCCGGACCATCGCGATCGCGCGCGACGCCGCCTACGGCTTCATCTACCCGGCGAACCTCGACACGCTGGGTGCCCTGGGCGCTCGGCTCGCGTTCTTCTCGCCGCTGGCGGGCGACCGCCTGCCAGCATGTGATGCGCTGTGGCTGCCCGGCGGGTATCCGGAACTGCACGGCGCAGCGCTGGCGGGCAATGCGGCCTTCTGCGGTGGCCTGCGCGCGCACGCGACGGCGGGCAAACCGCTGCTGGCCGAGTGCGGCGGCATGATGAGCCTGTTCGACGAGATCGTGGACAAGTCCGGGCAGGCTCATGCCTTCGTCGGCCTGCTGCCGGGGCGGGCCGTGATGCAGCCGCGTCTGGCCGCGCTGGGCATGCAGGTCGCTGATCTGCCGGAAGGGCGCTTGTCGGGGCATACCTTTCATTATTCGAAGAGCGAAACGCCGCTGCAGTCGCTCGCGCGTGCGCGGACGCCGGACGGACGGGAAGGGGAGGCGATCTACCGCACAGGGCGGCTGACGGCGTCCTACGTGCATTTCTACTTCCCGTCGAATCCGGTGGCGGTGGCGGGCCTGTTTTCCTGATTTTCCCGCGGCATACGGGAAGCTCGTGTGCCCGGAACCCGCCCCCGTCCGGGCGCATTTCGCGCCTCGTTGGCGCGCGGCGGACGCTTCGGCACGAAACGCGCTTGGACGGGGGCTGCAGTGTCGGCACGTCCACCGGTTTGCTGATCGATCGTGCAAGCCGATGCGGCTACACTTCGGGATGTCGATCGCGCGCTCGTGTTGCGCATGCGGTCGCCCTGGAGTGAATCAATGACCTCGCGTTGCGCTTGGGCGGGCAGTGACCCGCTGTATGTCCGCTATCACGATACCGAATGGGGCGTGCCGGTTGATGATCCGCGCACGCTGTTCGAGTTCCTGATTCTCGAAGGCGCGCAGGCGGGTTTGTCGTGGATCACGGTGTTGAGAAAGCGTGAGCATTATCGTGCGGTGTTCGACGGCTTCGACCCCGAGCGCATCGCCCGTTACGACGACGCGAAGAAGGCGGCGCTGCTCGCGGACCCCGGCATCATCCGCAATCGCGCGAAGATCGACGCGGCCATTGGCAACGCGCGCGCCTGGCTCGAGATGCGCGATGCGGACATTGATCCGGTTGCGTGGTTGTGGAGTTTCATGGACGGTGAGCCGCGGCAGAACGGACTCGGGTCGCTCGCCGATGTGCCGGCCTCGACGCCGGTGTCCGATGCGATGAGCAAGGCGCTGAAGGCGCGCGGCTTCAAGTTCGTCGGCAGCACGATCTGCTACGCCTTCATGCAGGCGGTGGGGATGGTGAATGACCATCCGGTCGATTGTTTCCGTCACCGCGAGGTCGCAGAACTCGCGCGACTGCGGGGGCCTCGGTGAGCGCCCCGCTGCGGCGCGTGCCGCCGATGCATGCGCTGGCCGCGTTCGAGGCTGCTGCGCGCCTGGGCGGTTTCGCGCAGGCGGCGGAAGAGTTGTGCGTGACGCCCAGCGCGGTGAGTCATCGCATTCGCCAGCTCGAAGCGCTGCTCGGCACCGTGCTGTTCGAGCGCGCCTCCAGCGGCGTGCGGCCGACCACCGCGGGACGCCTGTATCTCGACAGCGTGCGCGAGGCTTTCGACCGGCTTGCCCAGGCCGGTGCGGTGCTGCGACCGGAGCGTGAGCGGCTGCGCGTGTCGCTGCCGCCGACTTTCGCGCGGCAGCTATTGATGGCACGCCTGCCCGAGTATCTGCGGGCGCATCCGGAGGTCGAGCTGGAGGTGCATCTGTCGATACCGCTGCAGGATGTCACCGCCGAGGCCGCTGACGTCGACGTGCGCTGGGGGCGCGGGGATTACCCGGAGCGCGTGGTGCGCAAGCTGTTCGACGACACCATGGTGCCGCTCGCGGCGCCGGCGTGGATCGCCGCGCGCGCGCCGGCTGGCATGGCCGATCTTGCCGGCGCGGAATTGTTGCGTTCCCCGCTCCTGCCCTGGCGGCCGTGCTTCGCGGCGGCGGGTGTGGATCTGCCGGAGCCGGAGCGGGGCGCGGTGTTCAACGATCTCGGCATGCTGCTCGAAGTCGCCGCCGCCGGCCTGGGGGCTGCAGTAGGTACGCGGCGTCTGTCCGCAGCGTGGGTCGAAACCGGGCGGCTGGTGCCGCTCTTCGGCGTGTCGGCGCCGGCGCCCTTCACGTACTATGCCGTGACGACGCCCGCGCAGAGCAAGCGCGTGGTGGTGCGCGAGTTCATCGACTGGCTCGCCGGTGCCTTTGCGTAAGTCTTGGTGCAGACATGAATTTTCTCGCCCACGCCTATCTTGCCGGTGACGCGCCCGCGGACCGCCTCGGCGGCCTGATCGGCGATTTCGTCAAAGGGCCTTTGCCGGCCGGACTGCCTCCCGATATCGCCGCCGGGGTGCGCCTGCATCGCCAGATCGACGTCTTTGCCGATGCCCACCCGGCCTTCCTGCGCAGCCGTGCACGCGTGTCGTCGCCGCGGCGGCGGGTGGCGGGGGTGATGGTCGATATGTTCTACGACCATTTCCTCGCGCTGCATTGGCGCCGTTTCGATGCCGAGCCGCTGGAAGCCTTCACGTCCGCGATGTACCGCCTGATGGCCCAGCACGACGCCCTCTTGCCGCCGCGGCTGGTGGAAATCCTGCCGCGCATGCGCGAGTCGAACTGGCTGTGCAGTTACCGTTCGGAAGATGTGATCGAAATGGCGCTCGATCGCATGGCGCTGCGCCTGCGCCGTGACAATCCGCTCACCGGCAGCGGCGCGGAACTGCGCGCCGACTATGCCGGTTTCGAGACGGATTTCTTCGAGTTCATCGCGGCGGCGCAGGCCTTTGCCGCGCAACACCGGGCATTGCGCGACGCGGGTGCCGACAGCCTCATCAGCGGAAGGGAATGACGATCGGCGGGACGCTGACCCCGATGACGAGCGCCGGATTGCGCGAGTAGACCGGCGCCGGCGCGTAGTACTCCACCGGGCGCTCGTAATAGCGGTATTCACGCACGACCGGACGCCGTTCGATGATGCGTTCGCGGATCACGACGCGCTCGTGGTCACGGAATTTCTTGTAGTGACCGTGACGATGGCCGCGATCGTGGTCGCGCCAATCGCGATCGTCACCGCGCCATTCACGGTATCCGTCGCGGTATCCGTCGCGGTCCGCGTGGGCGGGAACAGCAGTGAGCATGGCGGTGCCGGCAATGAGCGCGGCAAGCAGTTTGAGTGTGTTCGATTTCATGGCTATCCTCCTGACGGGCCGGACACCAGCGGCCTGCATATGCGGTACCAGTGTCCCCATGCGCAATTTAACGCGAGTGTCCCCATGAAAGTTGGCTTGGAGTTGTAAGCGAATCCTGCGGGAAAGGGGGTGGGAGCGCGGCTTCCCACAGATGCTGTGCGATTGCGCGCCCCCTGCGCTGTGGCTCAGCCGACCAGAATGACATGCACGCGCCGCGGGCCGTGGGCGCCGAGCTGGATCGTCTGCTCGACGTCGGCGGTGCGCGACGGGCCGGAGATGATGTTGGTGGCGCGCGGCATGCCCTCGGCGCGCGCGCGCAGGATCGTCCAGGCTTCTTCGAAGTGCCCGACGATGCGGCTCGCTTCGAGCACGACGACGTGATCGTCGGGGACGAAGTTGTGCGTTGTCGGGCTGCCGGGGCCGGCGGCGAGCATCAGGCTACCGGTTTCGGCGATGCCGGCGATCGCCGGCGACACGGACAGTATTTCCGCAATGCCGGCCGCACCATGGTTCATTTCGAAGTCGGCGGGCCACGGCAGATCCTTCAGCGCGGCGCCGACCGCGGCGCGTGCGGGCAGTCCCTTGCCCAGGCGATAGGCCTCGACCGCAGCGGGGACGGCGTCAAAACCGGTGACCCGTTCGACGGTGCCGGCACGGCTTTCGAACTTGCGCATGAAGCGCGCGACGAGATCCTCGTCCTGCGCCGGGCGCGTGTGTTGCGGGATGCGTGCGTCGAGCGCGGCGCGCTGGGTGTCGTCGAGCGGGCCGCGTTTCAGCGCGCTGCGCACCGAATTCAGGATGGCCTCTCTGGCGTTTACGCGTGCGTTCATTTCTGGCCTCGTTTGCCTTGCCACAGTTCGAGAAAGGTGCGTCCCGCCGGCGCCGGCAGATCGCGCGAGTCGGTCCAGGCGCTGGCGAGTGGCAGGCGGCGGATGCGTCCCTTGCGAGAGATGCCTGACAGCACGCGCGCTGCGACCTGTTCCAGCGCGTGGTAGAGCTTCGGCCGCGTCGCGGCAAAACGCCACAGGTTGAGCGCGCGCTTCTGCATCACCGGCGTGATGTCCTGCTGGTGCTGCATATGCCGCAGTTCGCGCAGCAGATCCGGCAGCGGGATCTTCACCGGACACACCGAGGCGCAGCGCCCGTTCAGCGTGCAGGCGTTGGGCAGATCGTAGGCGGCGTCCAGGCCCTTGATCAGCGGCGTCAGCACCGAGCCCATCGGCCCGGGATAGACCCAGCCGTAGGCGTGGCCGCCGACCGCGCCATAGACGGGGCAGTGGTTCATGCACGCGCCGCAGCGGATGCAGCGCAACATGTCGCGGAAGCGTCCGCCGAGCATCTTCGAGCGGCCGTTGTCGACCAGCACGACGTGGTATTCCTGCGGCCCGTCGAGGTCGTCGGCGTGGCGCGGGCCGGTCGAGATCGTCGTGTAGGTCTCGGTTTCCTGCCCGGTCGCGCTGCGCGCCAGCAGGCGCAGGAACAGCGTCGCGTCGTCGAGGGTGGGCACGACGCGCTCGATGCCGGAGGTGACGATATGCACCTTCGCCAGCGTCTGCGTCAGGTCGCCGTTGCCCTCGTTGGTGACGATGATCGACGAGCCGGTCTCGGCGACGAGGAAATTGCCGCCGGTGATGCCGACGTCGGCGCGGAAATACTTGTCGCGCAGCACCTGGCGCGCCTCATTGACGAGGTCGGCGACCTCGGTCTTGCGCGGACCGCCATGCGCCGCCTCGAAGAGATCCGAGACCTGATCCTTGGTCTTGTGCACCGCCGGCGCGATGATGTGCGACGGTGGTTCGTGTGCGAGCTGGATGATGTATTCGCCGAGGTCGGTCTCGACGACTTCCATGCCGTGCTCGATCAGCGCTTCGTTGAGGCCAATCTCCTCGGACACCATCGACTTGCCCTTGGTGATGGTCTTCGCATCGACGCGCTTGCAGATGTCGAGGATGATGTTGCGCGCCTCCTCGGCGTCGCGCGCCCAGTGCACGTGGCCGCCGGCCGCGACGACCGCCTGCTCGTAGCGCTCGAGGTAGTGGTCGAGATTGGCGAGGATCTCGTTCTTCGTGTTCTTCGCTTCCTCGCGCAGCTGCTCGAACTCCGGCAGTTCGGCCGCCTGTTGCGCGCGCTTACCGACAAAGCCGCCGCGCGCCTTGCCGAGCGCCTGCTGCAGGCTCGCGTCGTGGATCGCGAAGACCGAGCGTTCCTTGAATTCCTTCGAACGGATTTCCATCAGTCGGACCCCTTCACGGCGCCTGCGAGACCGGGACCGTCGGCCAGTCCGGCGAGCACTTCGGCGGTGTGGAACACTTTCACCGGCGCATTGATGCGCTTCAGGCGCCCGGCGATGTTCATCAGGCAGCCCAGATCGCCGCCGACGACCGTGTCGGCGCCCGTGGCGAGGATGTTGCGCACTTTGTCATCGACCATCTTCTCGGAGATTTCCGGGTATTTCACGCAGAAGGTGCCGCCGAAGCCGCAGCACACTTCGCTGTCCTCCATTTCCTTGAGCTTCAGGCCATCGACTTCGCCGAGCAACGCGCGCGGCTGACCCTTGATGCCGAGCCCGCGCAGGCCCGAACAGGAGTCGTGATAAGTCGCGGTGCCGTCGTAATGCGCATCGCTTTGTGTCGCGTCGAGCACGTCGGCAAGGAAGGACAGCAGCTCCCAGCTCTTCACCGACAGCGCCTGCGCGCGCGGCAGCCACTGCGGATCATCCTGGAACAGCACCGGATAGTCGTGGCGGATCGTCGCCATGCACGAGCCGGAGGGGCCGACGATGTAGTCGTAATGTTCGAAAGTCTCGATCACCTGGCGCGCCAGCGCACGCGCGGCATCGTAGTCGCCGCTGTTGTAGCCGGGCTGGCCGCAGCAGGTCTGGGCGGCGGGCACCTCGACGGTGCAGCCCGCGTCCTCGAGCAGCTTGACCGCGGAGAAACCGACGTTCGGGCGGAAGACGTTCATCAGACAGGTGGCAAACAGTCCGACGCGCGGCCCGCGGGTAGGCGTTTCGGTCATATGGCAGGTCTCCGGTTCTTGTTCGGGATGATGTGAGGCGATGGTAGCAAGCCTTGCCGCTATGCGCGGCGAGGGATTTTCAGGTCCGGGATGAGCTGGCTTCATGTCGCTGGCAGCATAGCAGAGCCGAACGGGTGAGCCATTCGGCGTGGGGTGCGGCTGGATCGCACAGGCCGGCACGCTTTATGTGATCACCCTGCGGCGTGCCGCGCTGATCGTTGCATGGCACACTTCGCCGCTTCGATTTCCTGGACGGATTCATGCTGGCAGGCTTGCTCGCCGCGCTTGGTGCGGGGCTGTTGTGGGGGCTCGTGTTCGTCGTGCCGCTGATGCTTGATGAGTATCCTGGCATCGTGCTGGCATTTGGCCGCTACATCGCCTTCGGCGTGCTTGCAATCGGGCTGGCGTGGATCGACCGCGCGGCGCTGGCGCGACTCACGCGCGCCGACTGGATCGAGGCGACGAAGCTCGCGCTGGTCGGCAACCTGATCTATTACACGACGCTCGCCAGCGCCATCCAGCTTGCCGGTGCGCCGGTGCCGACGCTGATGATCGGCACGCTGCCGGTGGTGATCGCGATCTGTGCGAATCTCATCGAAGGCCGCGCCGGCAATGCGGCCGACGTCGTGCCGTGGCGGCAACTGGCCCTGCCGCTGGTGGTGATCCTTGGCGGCCTGCTGGTGGTGCAGTTCGAGCCGTCCGCGAATGTGGCCGCGGCTTCCTCTGGCGAATCCGGAGGCGGCGTTCGCTATGCGCTGGGTCTGCTGCTGGGCGTGTGTGCCGTCGCATCCTGGACCTGGTACCCGATCCGCAACGCCCGCTGGCTGCGCGCGCGGGGAGCGGGGCTGTCACGCGTCTGGGCGACCGCGCAGGGGCTCGCGACCTTGCCGCTGGCCTTGCTCGCGGCGGTCGGCTTTGCCGCCTGGCAGGGACTCTTCGAAGCGCCCGGCACCGGCTTCCAGTGGCCGTTCGGGCCGCGGCCGCTGGCCTTCGTCGGCCTGATGCTGCTGGTCGGGCTGGCCGCGTCGTGGCTCGGCACGCTCTTGTGGAACCGCGCGAGCCATTTGTTGCCGCCGGCGCTGGCCGGTCAGCTGATCGTATTCGAGACGCTCGCGGCGCTGCTCTATGCCTTTCTCTGGTACGGCCGCTGGCCTGGCTTGGCGGAAGCGGCCGGAATCGTGCTGCTGGTGATCGGAGTGCTGCTGGGCGTCCGCGTGTTCCGTGCGAGTTAGTCGGTGCGGGGCATCGTGTAAAGCTGCCTGACGTCGCGTTCCGCCCGCTGCAACATTTTGAGGCCTCGCCGGTCAGCACCGTAGCAGACTGATTTGGGAGAGCGAATGTTCGCGCGCCTTGCCGCCGACCTTGTCGTACTGATCCACTTCGCGTTCATCGTGTTCGTGATCGCAGGCGGTTTGCTGGTGCTGCGCCACCCGCGCGTCGCATGGCTGCATCTGCCGGTGGTGGCCTGGGGGGCGGGGATAGAATTCGTTGGCGGGATCTGTCCGCTGACGCCGCTCGAGAACGCGTTGCGCCGTGCGGCCGGCGAGGCAGGCTACGCGGAAGGCTTCCTCGAGCACTATCTGCTGCCGCTGATCTATCCGGCGGCGCTGACTTATGAGGTGCAGATCGGGCTCGGACTCTTCGTGCTGCTCGTCAATGCGTTGATCTACGGCATCATCGTCCTGCGCCGGCGTCGGGATCTCCGGCGCGGCGCGGGCGACTGATGAAGGCTGGACGCGGCACTGCTCAGTGGTGAACCGGGTGATGCGAGTGCAGCAGGCCGAGCACCGCATGGTACGCACGGACGACGAGGTGCTTCGTATTGGTCCATCCGGCAGCGAGCAGTTCGCCGAGGGCTTCGTCGCGCAGCCGTTGGGCTTCGCGAATCCTGCCTTGGTAAAACGTATAGTCCTTGTCCATTTTGCGGCTCCTTGACGTTGGTCCCATCGTGTGGGCACGGCGCCAATCTAATCGCGGTATTGCGTCGCAACAAACGATCGTTCATCATGTGATGGCTTAGAAAAATTCATCCATATGTCGGCCCGACTCCCCCCACTGAATGCTTTGCGTGCCTTCGAAGTCGCGGCGCGCCATCTCAGCTTCAAACGTGCCGCCGAAGAGCTATCGGTCACGCCGACCGCGATCAGTCATCAGATCCGCGGCCTCGAACACGATCTGGGCGTGATGCTGTTCCGCCGCCTGACACGCGCGCTCGAGTTGACGCCGGAAGGCGCGGCGATGCTGCCGAAGCTGCGCGAGGCGATGGCCAACATCGCGGCCTCGGTCGAGGCGGTGCGTGCGCTGCGGCCAAGTTCGCGGCTGGTCGTGGTCGCGCCGCCGTCGTTCGCATCGCGCTGGCTGGTGCCGCGGCTACACGGATTCGCGCTTCTGCAACCACAGATCGAACTGCATCTGGCGAGCTCGATGAAGGCGATCGACGCCGCCGAACCCGGCAGTCATGGTCAGGAGGTGGCGGGCCAGCGCGCGGACGGTGAGGTCTGGGTCCGTTTCGGTTCCGGCCGTTATCCGGGCTATCACACCGACTGGCTGTTCGAGCCGGAATACACCGCCGTGTGCAGCCCGTCGCTGCTGCGCGCGAAGATTCCCTTGCGTCGGCCCGAGGACCTGAGACGCCACAACCTGATTCACGACGACACCGTTCCCGATGCGCGCGAACGCCAGACGTGGGCAGAGTGGTTGCAGGTGGCCGGGGTCAGCGGAGTGAACGCCGGGACGGGGCTGCACTTCAGCGACTCCGGCCTCGCAATTGCCGCGGCCCTGGACGGACTCGGCGTCGCCCTGCTGTCGAAACCGCTGGTCGCCGCCGAGATTGCCGCCGGGCGCCTCGTCGCACCCTTTGACATCAGCGTGCGGCGACGCTTCGCGTATTACATCGTGACGCACGGGGCGGTCGCCGCACAAGCGCCGGTCGCCGCGTTCCGCGCCTGGCTGCTCGACGAAGTGCACCGTGATGCGAGCCTTCACGCCGGTCCCCGACAGGCCTGAGCGGGCGAGCGATGGACGTCATTGCAGGCGTCATCGAGCGCGGACAGGTGGGGCCCGCCGCAGCGTTCGTCAAGTTGTAACGTCGGCGTTTTGCGCCGGCTCGGAGCGCAGCACTGGCGCTACAATCCGCCGCATCATGAGCGTACCCGAACCCATCTTCACGCGTGCCCGGCCGCCGGCCACGCCTGCCCCCTTCCTGCCGATGTCGCGCGCCGAGATGCGCGCGCTTGGGTGGAACACATGCGACGTCGTGCTGGTCACCGGTGATGCCTACCTCGACCATCCGAGCTTCGGCATGGCGCTCATCGGGCGACTGCTCGAAGCGCAGGGCTTCCGTGTCGGCATCATCAGCCAGCCCGACTGGAAGAGCGCCGAGCCCTTCCGCGCACTGGGCAAGCCGCGTCTGTTCTTCGGCATCACCGCGGGCAACATGGATTCGATGGTCAACCGCTACACCGCCGACCGCAAGATCCGCTCCGAGGACGCCTATACGCCGGGCGCCGCAGCGGACAAGCGGCCCGACCGCGCCGTGACGGTGTATGCGCAGCGCGCGCGCGAAGCCTTCCCCGACGCCAACATCGTCATCGGCAGCATCGAAGCCTCGCTGCGCCGCATCGCCCACTACGACTACTGGTCCGACAAGGTGCGCCGCTCGGTGCTGCCGGATTCAAAAGCCGATCTGCTGCTGTTCGGCAACGCCGAGCGTGCGTTGGTCGCACTTGCACACCGCCTCGCTGACGGCGAGCCGATCGAAGCGATCCGCGACCTGCGCGGCACCGCGTTCATGGTGAAGCCGGGCTGGCTGCCCGATGCCGACTGGAGCGAACAGGATTCGCTCGCGCTCGATCGTCCCGGGCATATCGAGCCGCATCCGGACCCGTACGCGATGGAGCCTGAAAAGGCGGCTGCGCCCGTGGCGGCAGAAGGCGCCCAGCCGGTGCGCATCGTGCCCGCCGCCGAGCGCGTCGCTGCGCGGCGCGCGCAACGCGGCAAGACCGTCGTGCGGCTCCCTTCTTATGAAGCGGTCAGCGCCGATCCGGTGATGTACGCGCACGCCTCGCGCGTGTTCCACCTCGAATCCAACCCCGGCAACGCACGCGCGCTGGTGCAGGCCCATGGCGAAGGGGCGGGCCGGCGCGACGTGTGGCTGAACCCGCCGCCGGTCCCGCTGACCACCCCGGAGATGGATTTCGTCTTCGGTCTGCCGTATGCGCGCCAGCCGCATCCTTCCTACGGTGACGCGCGTATCCCGGCCTGGGACATGATCAAGTTTTCGATCAACATCATGCGCGGCTGCTTCGGCGGCTGCACTTTCTGCTCGATCACCGAGCACGAGGGGCGCATCATCCAGAGCCGCTCGGAAGCGTCGATCCTGCACGAGATCGAGGAGATCCGCGACAAGACGCCGGGCTTCAAGGGCCACATCACCGACCTCGGCGGCCCGACCGCGAACATGTACCGCATGGCGTGCAAGGATCCGAAGATCGAGTCCTCGTGCCGTCGCCTGTCCTGCGTTTACCCGGGCATCTGCGAGAACCTCGCCACCGACCACGCGCCGCTGATCTCGCTGTATCGCAAGGCGCGCGCGCTTCCGGGCGTCAAGCGGGTGACGATCGGCTCGGGGCTGCGTTACGACCTCGCGGTACGCTCGCCGGAATACGTCAAGGAACTGGTCACTCACCACGTCAGCGGCCTGCTGAAGATCGCGCCGGAGCATACCGAAGAGGGGCCGCTGTCGAAGATGATGAAGCCCGGTATCGGCACTTACGAAAAATTCGCCGAAATGTTTGAGAAGTACTCGCAACAGGCGGGCAAGAAGCAGCATCTCGTGCCGTACTTCATCGCAGCGCACCCCGGCACCACCGACGAGGACATGCTGAACCTTGCTCTGTGGCTGAAGAAAAACGGTTTCAAGCCCGACCAGGTGCAGACCTTCATGCCGACGCCGATGGCGATGGCAACGACGATGTACCACAGCCGCAGGAACCCGCTGCGCAAGGTGTCGGCGGAATCCGAAGTGGTCGAAACCGCACGCTCCGGCAAGCTGCGCAAGCTGCACAAGGCGCTGCTGCGCTGGCACGACCCCGAGAACTGGCCGCTGATCCGAGAGGCGCTGCAGCAGATGGGTCGCGCCGACCTGATCGGCAACGGTCCGAATTGCCTGGTGCCACGCCACCAGCCGGGGGTGCCGCTGTCAGCAAGCCCCCGCCGTCCGCTGTCCGCAGTGAAACCGGCGCATGGCGGCGCACGGCCGCCTTCCAAAGCAAAGCCCGTGCGGGCCGCGAAGCGGCACGCCTGACGGCGAGCTGTTCGCTCGGCAATCCGTATGTTTGAGGAAATCCGCATGCTTCGTCTGCGCGACGGCTGGCTGTCTGGCGCGATGCGATGTGCGTCGCCGAATTTCGATGCGCGCCCGGACGGGACCGGCGTGAATCTGATTGTCGTGCACGCGATCAGTCTGCCGCCGGACGAGTTTGGTGGCACCGGCGTGGAGGCCTTGTTTACCAACACCCTCGACCCCTGCGCGCATCCCTACTACGCGACGATTTGCGATCTGCGCGTATCGGCGCATTTCTTTATCCGGCGCGACGGCGCACTGTTGCAGTTCGTGTCGACCGATGCGCGCGCGTGGCACGCTGGCACGTCGAACTGGCGTGGGCGCGAGCGCTGCAACGACTTTTCCATCGGCATCGAGCTCGAAGGCTGCGACACCCGGGCATTCGAGCTGGTGCAGTACGAGCGCCTCGCGGCGCTGCTGTGCGTGTTGTGTGCTCACTACCCGATCGAGGCAGTGGTGGGGCATTCGGACATCGCCCCGGGTCGCAAGACCGACCCCGGGCCGTGTTTCGACTGGGCGTATTTGCGGGGCGTGCCCGGCCTGCCAAAAGTCCTTTGCGGACCTGTTTGACGGCCGTTTCGGGGGCCTGAAACACGTTTTGTGACAATTTCCTGTCTCCCGGGAAACTCACGCCTTGTGCAAGATTGCGTCGTCCGGTGGGGCTCCTGCCCCGGTTTTCGACAGGCACGGGATTGACGATTCTCAAGTAAATCAATACAGTAAAGGCGTTGGTGCAGTGCAGCAATGCTTTTGTGCAAATTGGATGCGGGGCGGCACCGTGAGTCAGAATCGACTACGGGGCCGCAAGGTGGCGCAGTTAATGCGGTGCCGATCCCGCTGGGTACGCCTTCTGGTTGCGATGGCGGACCTGAACAACCACTGAAGACGGGTTCTTCGACCACCGGGCAGTTGGCCGGTCAGGCGGCGCTTGCGTCGCGGGCGATGGGTCCAAGTCACAGCAGGGAGGTACCATGAGTCACGCAACTCATTCTGGCCGTTTGCTCAACGACGCGGCCGCGTTTTTCGTTCATTTCGTCCATGGCGGTTTGTCACTGGCCGGTCTCGTCATACTGGCCTGCGTCGGCGCCGCGTATCTGCAGAACGATCCCGTGAGCTACGCTGACGTCGGGGTCATCGAATCCCGGTCGCCGGCACCCGTGATTCAGGTCGCCGAGGTGGCCGAGCCCGAGCCCCCGCGCGCGCATCGGGTGCAGACTTCGATGACCTTGTCGGCAGAAATGCAGCGCGTGCGGGATTTCGTCGCCGGTCGCTACAAGCTGTCGACACGCTCCCTCGAGCCGCTGCTGGCAGCCGCCGAAACCAGCGGGCGCAAGCTCGGCATCGATCCGCTGCTGATCGTTGCGGTGATGGCGATCGAATCGAGCTTCAATCCGTTCGCCGAGAGCAACATGGGCGCGCAGGGCCTGATGCAGGTAATTCCGCGCTTCCACCTGGACAAGATCGGCCACGGCGCCCACGAGGACGCGCTCTTCGATCCGATGCTCAACATCCGGGTCGGCACGCAGGTGCTGGTCGAAGGCTTGCAGCGCTTCGGCAGCCTTCAGGCGGCGCTGCAGTACTACGGTGGTGCGCTGCGCGATCCGAATGCGAGCTACGCCAACAAGGTGCTCGCGATGAAAAAGCGCCTGATGGCGGCTGCGGGCCGCGGCACCGGTACTGCGGCCGTGACCGGCGTCTGAGTCTTCCGCGCGGTCGAACTCAGGCCCGCAGGCGGGCGAGGCGTTCGACCGCTTCCAGCAGGCGTTCCTGGCGGTTCGTGTAGGCGATGCGCAGGTGGCGGCGTGGCTGGTTGTCGCCGAAGTCGAGTCCCGGCGTGGCTGCGACGCCGACTTCCTCGATCAGGCGCTGCGCGAACTGCTCGCTGTCGGCGGCCAGTTGCGAAATATCCGCGTAGATGTAGAACGCTCCCTGCGGTTCCGCGGCGACGATGAAACCCTGCTGGCGCAAGGCCGGCAACAGGGTGTCGCGGCGCGTGGCGAATTCGTTGCGGCGCGCTTCCAGAATGTCGATCGTCGAAGGCGCGAACGCGGCGAGCGCGGCATGCTGTGCCGGGGTCGATGGGGAAATGAAGAAATGCTGCGCGAGCTTCTCGATCTCGCGCACATAGGCGCTCGGCGCCACCAGCCAGCCCAGGCGCCAGCCCGTCATGCCGAAATACTTCGAGAAGCTGTTCACCACGAAGACGTCGTCCATCGAGCGCAGCACGGTGCTCGAATCGACGCCATAGGTGAGCCCCTGATAGATCTCATCGACGATCAGCGTGCCGCCGCGTGCCAGCACCGCGGCGCGCAGCGCTGCGAGTTCCGCCGCGTCGAGCAGTGTGCCGGTCGGGTTCGACGGGGTGGCAACGATCAACCCGCGCGTGCGCGGTGTCCAAGCGCCGCCGACCTGCGCCGGTGTGGGCTGAAAGCGCGTGTCGGCATTCACCGGCAGCGCGCGTGCCACGCCTTCGAAGCTGCGCACGATATGGCGGTTCGACGGGTAGCCCGGATCGGGTAGCAGCCATTCGTCGCCCGGGTCGGTGGTCGCCGCGAGCGCCAGCATCAGTGCTCCCGATGCCCCCGGCGTGACGATGATGCGCTCGGGCGCCACGTCTGCACCGAACCGATCGTGGTAGAAGCGCGCAATCGCCTCGCGCAACTGCGGCAGGCCCAGCGCAGCGGTGTAATGGACGTCGCCGCTCGTCAGGAAACGCGTCGCGGCGTCGATCATCGGCTGCGGGGTGGGGAAGTCCGGTTCGCCGACTTCCATGTGGATGATGTCGCGCCCCTGCGCTTCGAGTTCGCGCGCGCGCCGCAGCAGTTCCATCACATGGAAGGGCTGGATGTCGGCCGTGCGGCGGGCAAGATGCGGAGTCATGGTTTTCCTTGTGCGGATGCGATGCGAACGGTTGCAGCAGGAATTGTAGGTGGTGAAAAAGCAAAAGCGCCGACCGGCGGCGCTTTTGCAGTCATGGCCGGCCGGTGGCCGACAGTCGTCAGACCGACAGGGTCAGCTCGAACAGCTCGCGCTTGAGTACGAGTTCGCGCGGCAGGCGATCCTGCAACTTGTCGAACCACTCCTTGTGCAGCTCAAGCTCCTTCTTCCACGCATCGGCATCGACCGCGGTCAGCGCGTCGAACTGCTCCTTCGTGACGTCGTTGCCGGTCCAGTCGATGTCCTCGAACTTGGGCATCCAGCCGAGCGCGGATTCCTTGCCGCCGACACGACCACGCACGCGATCGACGATCCACTTCAGCACGCGCATGTTCTCGCCGAAGCCCGGCCACATGAACTCGCCCTTCTCGTTCAGGCGGAACCAGTTCACGCAGAAAATCCGCGGGGTGTCTTCGACCACGTGCCCCATCTTCAGCCAGTGGTTGAAATAGTCGCCCATGTGGTAACCGCAGAACGGCAGCATCGCGAACGGGTCGCGGCGCACAACGCCCTGGGCGCCGAAGGCCGCAGCGGTGGTTTCCGAGCCGAGCGTGGCGGCCATGTAGACGCCGAAGTTCCAGTTGAACGCTTCGTACACCAGCGGCACGGTGGTGGCGCGACGGCCGCCGAAGATGAAGGCCGAGATCGGCACGCCGGCGGGATCTTCCCAGTTCGGGTCGATCGACGGGCACTGCGCGGCCGGCGCCGTGAAGCGCGAATTCGGATGCGCTGCCTTGCGGCCGGTTTCCTTGGCGAGTTCCGGCGTCCAGTCCTTGCCCTGCCAGTCGATCAGGTGCGCGGGGGCTTCCTTGCTCATGCCTTCCCACCACACGTCGCCATCGTCGGTCAGCGCGACGTTGGTGAAGATGATGTTTTCCTTGAGCGTCGCCATCGCGTTGAAGTTGGTCTTTTCCGATGTGCCCGGGGCGACGCCGAAGAAGCCCGCTTCCGGGTTGATGGCGTAGAACTTGCCGTCCTTGCCCGGCTTGATCCACGCGATGTCGTCACCGATCGTCGTGATCTTCCAGCCGTTGAAGCTCTTCGGCGGGATCAGCATGGCGAAGTTGGTCTTGCCGCAGGCCGACGGGAAGGCGGCCGCGACATAGGTCTTCTCGCCTTCGGGCGATTCGACGCCGAGGATCAGCATGTGTTCGGCGAGCCAGCCTTCGTCGCGCGCCATCGTCGAGGCGATGCGCAGCGCGAAGCACTTCTTGCCCAGCAGCGCGTTGCCACCGTAGCCCGAGCCGTAGGACCAGATCTCGCGCGTTTCGGGGTAATGGACGATGTACTTGGTGTCCGGGTTGCAGGGCCAGCGGGAGTCCTTCTCGCCTTGGCCGAGCGGGGCGCCGACTGTATGCACGCAGGGTACGAACGGGCTGTCGGCGCCGAGCACGTCAATCACCGCGCGACCCATGCGCGTCATCGTGCGCATGTTGGTGACGACATACGGGCTGTCGGAGATCTCGACGCCGATGTGGGCGATCGGCGAGCCGAGCGGGCCCATCGAGAACGGGATCACGTACAGCGTGCGACCGCGCATGCAGCCCGCGAACAGCTCGTTCAGGGTCTTGCGCATCTTGGCCGGGTCTTCCCAGTTGTTCGTGGGGCCGGCGTCGTCCTTGTTCTGCGAGCAGATGTAGGTGCGATCTTCGACGCGCGCGACGTCCGACGGATCGGACCACGCGAGGTAGGAGTTCTTGCGCTTTTCCGGATTCAGCTTGATCAGCATCCCCGCCTGGACCATCTCGGCGCACAGGCGGTCGTATTCCTCGACCGAGCCGTCGCACCAGACGACACGCTCAGGCTCGGTCAGTGCGGCGATTTCCGCGACCCACTTCTTGAGGCCTTCGTGGCGGACGTATGCGGGTGCGCTGGCCATCACGGCCTCTGCGGAACAGCGTTGATTCATGGTGACAAACTCTCCAGATTGCACTTGCGAAACCGGTCCCGTCGGTAGAGCTTGCAGCCTTGTTTCCGGCGGGTTCGAAGGCGGGTCTTTGGACCTTCTTGGATGGGCGTCTTGCGGAAACTACTAGGGTAAACCGCAGTCGGCGAAAGCCTAATATTATGCCACGGCTGGGTGCCTGACGGAAAAGGGGTTCTTCGCGAGGGCGAATTGCTGTCCATTCCGGGACTGTTTCGATGCGCAAATCCGGAGCATCATTACGCACTCGGGAGAGGGCCGGCGCCAGCCGTCGGTTTGATTACAACAATACGGGACATCACATGGACGAACACATCCGCGCTGCGGCGCTCGAATATCACCGCAATCCCCGTCCGGGCAAGATCTCGGTCACTCCTACCAAGGTTCTCAGCAACCAACGCGACTTGTCGCTGGCCTATTCGCCGGGCGTCGCCGCGGCCTGCGACGCCATCGTCGAAGATCCCGCCGAAGCCGCGACGCTGACCGCGCGCAGCAACCTGATCGGCGTCGTTACCAACGGCACTGCGGTCCTCGGTCTGGGTAACATCGGCCCGCTGGCCGCGAAGCCGGTAATGGAAGGCAAGGGCGTGCTGTTCAAGAAGTTCGCCGGCATCGACGTGTTCGATCTGGAGATTGCCGAGAACGATCCGGACAAGCTCATCGACATGATCGCGGCGCTCGAGCCGACCTTCGGCGGCATCAACCTCGAAGACATCAAGGCGCCGGAATGCTTCTACATCGAATCGCGGCTGCGCGAGCGGATGAAGATACCGGTGTTTCATGACGACCAGCACGGCACCGCGATCGTCGTCGGCGCCGCGCTGCTCAATGGCCTGCATCTGCTGGGCAAGGACCTGAAGCAGGTCAAGCTGGTGACCTCCGGTGCCGGCGCGGCGGCGCTGGCATGCCTGGGACTCCTCGAAAAGCTCGGCATCCCGGTCGAAAACATCTGGGTCACCGACCTCGAAGGCGTCGTCTACGAGGGGCGTACCACGCTGATGGATCCGATCAAGGCGCGCTACGCCAAACGCACCGACGCGCGCAAGCTCACTGAGGTGATCGAGGGGGCGGACGTGTTTCTCGGCCTGTCGGCGGGCGGCGTACTCAAGCCCGAGATGGTGGCGAAGATGGCGGCGAATCCGATGATCCTCGCGCTCGCCAACCCGACCCCGGAAATCCTGCCGGAACTGGTCAAGGAGGTGCGTAGCGATGCGATCATCGCCACAGGCCGGTCGGACTATCCGAACCAGGTCAACAACGTGCTGTGCTTCCCGTTCATCTTCCGTGGCGCGCTCGACGTCGGCGCCACGACGATCACCGACGAAATGCAGCTTGCGGCCGTGAAGGCCATTGCCGAACTGGCGCGTGCCGAGCAGAGCGACATCGTCGCCGCCGCGTACGGTGAAAAGGTGTCCGGCTTTGGTCCCGAGTACATCATCCCACGCCCCTTCGACCCGCGCCTGATCGTGAAGATTGCCCCGGCGGTGGCCGAAGCGGGCATGGCCTCGGGCGTGGCCACCCGTCCGATCACCGACTGGGATGCGTACCGCAGCCAGCTCAACAACTTCGTGTGGCACTCCGGCCTCATCATGAAGCCGGTGTTCTCCGCCGCGCGCGGCACCGCCCAGCGCATCATCTTCGCCGAGGGCGAATCCGAGCGCGTGCTGCGCGCGGTGCAGACTGTCGTCGACGAAGGTCTCGCCCGTCCGATCCTGATTGGCCGGCCAGAAGTCATCACCAGCAACGTCGAGCGTTTCGGTCTGCGTATCCGTCCCGAACAGGACTTCGAACTGGTTAATCCCGACTCCGATCCGCGCTTCAAGGAGTTGTGGACCCACTACCACAGCCTGATGGAGCGTCACGGCGTTTCGGTCGAGTATGCGAAAAAGGAAGTGCGCCGCCGCACGACACTGATCGGTGCACTGCTGCTCAAGCATGGCTATGGCGACGGCCTGATCTGCGGCACCTACGGCATGCACCGCCTGCACCTGGATTTCATCGAGACGGTGATCGGCCGGCGCCCCGGCGTGCAGCACTGCTACACGCTGAACGTGGTGAACCTGCCGGAGCGCACGCTGTTCCTCGCCGACACCTACGTGAACTACGATCCCTCACCGGAACAGATCGTCGAGATGACGCTGCTGGCGGCCGAGGAAATGTCGCGCTTCGGTCTGAATCCGCGGGTCGCCTTGTTGTCGCACTCGTCCTTCGGCAGCGCCGAGTCGCCGACTTCGGAAAAGATGCGCACGGCGCTGCGCATGCTGCACGAAAGGCATCCGGAGCTTGAGGTCGAGGGTGAGATGCATGGTGACGCGGCGCTGGATGCGGAGTTGCGCCTGCGCATCTTCCCCAATGCGCGCATGCGCGAAGCTGCCAACCTGCTGATCTTCCCCACGCTCGATGCGGCGAACATCGCGTTCAACCTGCTCAAGACAGCGGCAGGCGAAGGCATGACGGTGGGGCCGATCCTGCTCGGCGCGGCGCGACCAGTGCATATCCTGACGCCGTCGGCGACCGTGCGCCGGATCGTCAACATGACCGCGCTGACGGCTGTCGAGGCGGCCCAGGCTACGGTCTGACGCGACGCGCAGGCATGTTGCGCGCCGCCGGCCCTTTCGGGGAGCGGCGGCGCGTGGCATGATTTTCCGCGGATGTCCGCAATCGACCGGGGGCTTCATGGGGGACGGCAAGGCAGCGTTGGTGCTGACCGGAGGTGGCGCACGCGCGGCTTACCAGATCGGCGTGCTGTCGGCGATCCGTGAGATTCGCGGCCGGCGGCCGGGCAACCCATTTCCGATCCTGTGCGGTACGTCCGCCGGCGGCATCAACGCCACGGCGCTGGCCGTGTATTCCGCCGATTTCAACATGGCGGTGCGCAAACTGGCGCGCATCTGGCGCCAGTTTCACGTCGCACAGGTGTACCGCGCGGATGCCTTGGCCCTGTTGGCCACCGGTGCGCGCTGGGGTTCGGCCCTCACCTTCGGCTGGGCCGTGCGCCAGACGCCGCACTCGCTGCTCGACAACTCGCCGCTGCGGCAATTGCTCGACGAAGTGCTGGATTTTTCCGCCATCCAGCGCGCGATCGATGCGGGCAATCTGCACGCGCTGAGCGTGGCCGCGTCCGGTTATTCGTCAGGCGAAAGCCTCACCTTCTTCGAGGCGGCGCCGGAGGTCGAAGCCTGGCGCCGCACGCAGCGGCTGGGCGTACGCACCGCGATCGGGGTCGAACACCTGCTTGCGACGAGCGCGATCCCGTTCGTGTTTCCCGCGATCCGCATCAACCGCGAGTGGTTCGGCGACGGTTCGATGCGCCAGCTCGCGCCGGTCAGCCCTGCCATCCACCTCGGCGCCGAACGCATCCTGGTTGTCGGATCGGGGCGTCTGGCTGAGGAAGGGCGGCAGCGCACCGAAGGCTATCCTTCGCTGGCGCAGATTGCGGGGCACGCCTTGTCGAGCATTTTTCTCGATGGCCTGGCGGTGGATCTCGAACGCCTGCAACGCATCAACATCACGGTCGGGGCGATGAGCGCCGAGCAGCGCGAGGCGGCGGGCATCCACCTGCGTCCGATCGAAATCCTGGTGATTTCGCCGTCGCAGCGGCTCGACGCGATCGCCGGTCGCCACCGCGAAAGCCTGCCACTGGCGCTGCGCACGGTGTTGCGCGGCATCGGCGCAATGCGGCGTGACGGCTCGACGCTGCTGTCCTACCTGCTGTTCGAACCACCGTTTGTCCATGCGCTGATGGAGCTCGGTTTCAATGATGCGATGGCGCGCCGTGACGAGGTTGCCGCATTCCTGCGAGTTTGAGGTTTATTATTCGCCTGTGAGCGTCATCCCGAGTAAGGGTCCGTGCGTTGGTGTGACACGATGTAAAAATTTTTTTGAATTTACTTCAAAAAAACTTGATATCTGCCTAATTTAATTAAGAATGAAAGTGTCAGCGCAAGCCCCGCTTGCGTGCTTATTTTTCCCGGGTCTACCCATGAAATTCCGTACCCTCGCGATCGCCATGCTGAGTCTTGCCTTGGTGCAGACTGGCTGGAGTGCCCCTGCGTCTGCCGCTAATGCTCAGACATCCTCCAAGGTTTCCACGTCTGCGGGCAAGGGTACCCGGCAGGCCAAGGCCCCGGCGAAAAAGACCGTCAAGAAGCGCGTCGGCCGTAAGTATGCGGCGCGTGCCGAAACTCGCAAAGTTTCGCTTCGCCGCACGCCGGCGCCATTGATCGGTGCCGAAGAAGCGCCGCTGCAACTGGACGCCTTGGGCATGCCGCACCTGCGTTCTGCCGCTTTTGTCGTAGCCAACCAGACCACCGGGCATGTAATTCTCGAAAGGAAAAGTGAATCCATTCTGCCGATCGCGTCGATCACGAAGCTGATGACGGCGATGGTGGTGCTCGATGGTGGGCAGAGTCTGTCGGAAGAGATCGTCATTTCCGAAGACGATATCGACATGCTCAAGGGAACCGGTTCGCGCTTGGGCCTGGGTACGCGACTGACGCGCGAAGAAATGCTGCATCTGGCGCTGATGTCGTCGGAAAACCGCGCCGCGTCGGCGTTGGCGCGCCATTATCCGGGTGGTTTGCCGGCCTTCGTGACGGCGATGAACATCAAGGCACGCATGATCGGCCTGAGTGACACCCGTTTTAGCGACAGTACCGGGCTGACGCCGGAGAATGTTTCCAGTCCGCGCGACCTGGTGCGCATGGTGTCGGCGGCTGCGACGTATCCCTTGATCCGGGAGTTTTCCACCACCTCCGAACGCTATGTACAGATCGGCTCGCGGATGCGCCGCTTCGGCAACACCAATTCACTGGTGCGCAGTCCCGGGTGGGAGATCGGCCTGTCGAAGACCGGTTACATCCGCGAAGCCGGACGTTGCCTGGTAATGCAGGCCTGGCTGCTCAAGCAACCGGTCATCATCGTGCTGATGGATTCGGACGGGCGTTATTCGCGTACCGCCGATGCGGTGCGGGTCAAGAAGTGGATCGAGGCGGCAGGGGCGCAGCGTCTTGCGGCGCTGGCCGCACGCGAGGGCTGAGAGGCAAGCCCAGCCCTTCCTTGCTCTGGCGTGGTGCCCTCAGCGGGCACCGGGCTTGATGTAGCCCAAGGCGCGTGAGATTTCGTCGGCGGCTTCGCGCACCAGTGGCGCGCGGTCGGGGTTGAAGCGTTCCGACGGCGTCGAGACCGACAGACCCGCGATCAGCTCGCCGCTATCGTCGCGTACCCCCGCAGCAATGCAGCGCACGCCGTTTTCCACTTCATCAAGGTCGAAGGCCACGCCGTGGCGGCGGACCTTGTCGAGTTCCTTTTCCAGCGAACCGATCTCGGTGATCGATGCCGGCGTCGAGCCGGGCAGGCCGGTACGGCGGGCGTAGTCGCGGACCCGTTCAAGACCGTCCTCGACGAGGAACAGTTTGCCGGTGGCGGTGGTGTGCAGCGGCGCGCGGGCGCCGACGATGTGCACTACGCGTACGGCAGAACGACCACTGGATGTGCGGTCGACATAGACGATTTCGTCGCCGTCGCGGATACCGAGGTTCACGCTCTCGCCAGTGGCAGCGTGCAGTTTGAGCATCGCCGGCATTGCTGTTTCGCGCAGCGAGATGCGCGACTTCACCAGACTGCCGAGTTCCAGCAGGCGAATGCCGAGACGGTAGGTGCCGCCGTCGCCACGTTCGACGAAGCCGCTCTGCGCCATGGCGCCGAGAATGCGGTGTGCGGTCGAGGGGTGCAGACCGGTTTCCTGGGCAATCTGCTTGAGGGGTGCAGGGTCCGGGTGATGAGCAAGTACGTCGAGCAGCTTCATCATGCGCTCGACGACCTGGATCGGGTTTTTTGTTTCGGTGGGGGTATTGGTGCTCACGCGGTCACTGCGGGTTTTCCGTAACCCGTTAAGTGTAACCGGCCGGCTCTAATTTCGCCTAGTGAAATGCTGCGGCGCGTTCTGCAATGCATTCTGGGCGCGTCGCTGGAAAGCCCCTGGGGCTCCCGATATACTTGACCGGCTTGCTCCCGACGATGCCGCACTTCGTTACCTACGGTCGAGGCCGTTGCCGATCACGGCGCCGGGATCGTTCATGAGCCGCCCGTTGGCGGAAACTCGCGGGCTGGCGCCAGCAATGTCCGGATCACACTGTCCGGTTTTGTCTCCACGGTCCCCTTCGTCTGGACCTTCCCGCGCGGCGGGACTTTTCTTCGTACATACAGGTTGCAATGAAACGCTCAAAGAATGCCGGCAATCCCGGTGAAGTCGCCGCTGGCGCGCCCGAGTCCGACAAGGCGGGCGCTACACCGCCTGCGCCGGAGCCGCGCAAGACCTTGGGTGTGAAGTCCTCGGACAGCAGCTCCGACGGGGTGGAGTCGCCCGACACTGCTCGCAAGCCAGGTGTGCGTTCGCGGTTTCTGCCGGGTTTTGCCAAGACCCGCGCGCTGGAGCGCTCGGCCGATACGCCGGCGGGACGGCCGGGCGAGCAGCGTGCGCCGAGGTCGAAGCCCTCGGAGGGAGCGAAGTCCACGGACAGATCCAAGCCGTCGGACAGATCCAAGTCGTCGGACAGAACCAAGTCGTCGGACAGAACCAAGTCGTCGGATAGGTCGAAGC